>DATFEI010000039.1:0-6663 GCA_035251315.1 Burkholderiales bacterium
CACGACGCCGACCACGAGCACGATGCTTCGGCCGAGCAAAACGCGCTCTGGCTGCAAGACAATGTCTCGCTGACAAGCGTGGGCATCGACATCGGCTCGGCTGGCACCCAGGTGATCTTCTCGCGGCTGCATATGCGACGCATGGGGGAGGACCTGTCGAGCCGCTATTTCGTCGTCAACCGCGAGACGCTCTACCAGTCGCCGGTAGCGCTCACGCCCTATGCGAGCGAGACGCGCATCGACGAAGAGGCCGTTGGCCGCGTCATCGACGAGGCGTACGCGGCCGCCGGCGTGCACCCCGACCAGGTCGACACCGGCTCGGTGATCCTGACCGGCGAAGCGTTGCGCCGCGAGAATGCCCAGGCGCTCGGCGAGCTGCTCGCCGAGATGGGCGGAGAGTTTGTTTGCGCGACCGCCGGGCATCACATGGAAGCGATGCTTGCGGCGTACGGCTCGGGCGCGGCGAAGGTGTCGCACGACCGCGGCCTGCGCGTGCTCAACATCGATATCGGCGGCGGCACGACCAAGCTCGCCCTGATCGAGCACGGCCGCGTCCTCGAGACGGCCGCGATCCACATCGGCGGCCGGCTGCTCGTCGCGGACGCCGAGGGCCGCATCACACGCCTTGATCCCCAGGGCCGCGCGCTGGCACGACAGGCGGGGCTCGATTTGCAGCTCGGCGGCCGGGTCGCACCGGCTGAGCTGGATGCCTTGTGCGAATGGATGGCTGAATCGCTCTGCATGGCGATACTGGGCGACCGGCGCTGCTATCTCACCGAGCCGCTCAGGGAGCTGCGCGCCGTCCACGGCGTCATGTTTTCCGGCGGGGTCGGTGAATACGTCTACGGACGCGAGGAGCGCGATTTCGGCGACCTGGGCAGGCGACTGGGCCGGGCGCTCGCGAAGCGCCTCGACCGCCTGCCGGGGAAACTGCTCCCCGCCGGAGAGTGCATTCGCGCGACGGCGTTCGGCGCCTCCGAGTACAGCGTTCAGCTTTCCGGCAACACGGTATATGTGTCCGAGCCGGGCGCGCTGCTGCCGCGCAAGAACCTGCCGGCGCTGCAGCCGCCCGTGCGGCTCGAAGGACTGATCGACGCCGCGACCGTGGCTGCGGTCATCCGCGCGCATTTCGAAGCTTTCGATATAGCCGAAGGCGAAACCGAGGTCGCACTCGCGTTCAAGTGGCGCGGCGAACCTTCGTTCGAGCGCCTGTCGACGTTGGCCCGCGCAATCACCCTTGCGCTGCGCGCCACCATTGAGCAGGAGAAGCCCATCTACCTCGTCCTCGAAGGCGACGTCGCGCATACGCTCGGCGCGATCCTCAAGGAAGACTGGAGACTGCGCTCCGAAGTGCTGGTGATCGATGGCGTCGCGCTGCGCGACTTCGACTACATCGATCTCGGCCGCATCCGGGTGCCTTCGAATACCGTGCCGGTCACGATCAAGTCCCTGGTCTTCAGCCAGGATCCGCGCGTGCCGCATCGGCATGCCGAGCACCACCACCCTCGCTAGGGCGCCGGCGGCCGCTGCGCCGCGGCTCGCCTTCGACCCGAAATGGCTGATCATCGGCGTCTGTGTCGCCGTCACGGTTTACCTCGGCATCGTGCCGCTCGGCTTCCTGCTGTGGCAGAGCTTCTTCACGCCACACACCGCGGCCAAGGCGGCCGAGTTCACGCTCGGCAACTACCGCGAGGCTTACGGCTCGGCGGAAACCTGGGTGCTGTTCTGGAACTCGGTCAAGTTCGCCTCGGGCACCGCCGTGCTCGCTTTCGTGCTCGGGACGCTGCTCGCGTGGATGAACGAGCGCACCAATACTCCGTTCAAGGCGCTCTTTTTCGCGCTCTCGCTCATTCCGCTCGTGATCCCGGGAATTCTCTTCACCATCTCGTGGATCCTGCTTGGCAGCCCGAAGATCGGCCTCATCAACCTGGCGCTGCAGAAGGTCTTCGACACCGAAGCGGTGTTCATCAACGTCTACTCGCTCTGGGGAATGATCTGGGTCGACGCGCTGCACTACTCGCCGATGGCTTTCCTGCTGATGACCGCGGCGTTCCGCGCGATGGATCCGGCGCTCGAAGAGTCGGCCGTGATGAGCGGCGCGAGCGTGTGGCAGGTGGTCACCCGGGTGACATTGCCATTGGTATGGCCCGCGATCTTCGCCACGCTGCTCATTCTCTTCGTGCGAGCGATCGAATCGTTCGAGGTGCCGGCGCTGCTCGGGCTTCCGGTCGGCATTCAGGTCTTCACCTCGGCGATCTACCAGGCGGTGCACCGCTATCCAAGTCAGATCGGCCTCGCTTCCGCCTACGCGGTCACGTTGCTGCTGCTCACCACTGTCGGCGTGTACTTTCAGTCCGTGCTGTCGAGCCGAGGCAACAAGTACGCCACCATGACCGGCAAGGGCTTCCGGCCGCGCCAGATCGACCTCGGCCCGTGGCGTTACCTCGCCGTCGCGGTGTTCCTGGTCTACTTCCTGGTCATCGTGCTGCTGCCGTTCGCGGTTCTACTGTGGTCGTCGTTCCAGAAGTTCTACTCCGTGCCCTCCATCGAAGCGATCCAGCGCATGACGTTCGAGCCCTACCGCACCGTGCTCGACCACCCGGGGCTGTGGCGCTCGGTGTGGAACAGCCTGGTGCTCGCCGTCGGCTCCGCCACGCTTATCATGCTCGTGACCTCGGTGATCTGCTGGATCGTGGTCAAGACCCGGCTGCCCGGCCGCTGGCTGCTCGACAACATCGCCTCGCTGCCGATGGTGTTTCCGGGTATCGTGCTTGGCCTGTCGATCATGATCCTCTACCTCTACGTGCCGGTCGGCGTGTACGGCACGATCTGGATCCTGGTCATCGCCTACGTGACGCGCTTCCTGCCCTACGGGCTGCGCTACAACACGACCTCGATGCTGCAGATCCACAAGGAGCTCGAGGAATCGGCGGCCATGAGCGGCGCTTCCTGGACGACGACCTTCAGGCGCATCATTCTGCCGCTCCTCAAGCCGGGGCTGGTCGCCGGCTGGATCTACATCATGATCGTGTCGATCCGCGAGCTCTCGAGCTCGATCCTTCTCTACAGCCCGGGCAACGAGGTGCTCTCGATCCTCATCTGGGAGCTGTGGGAGAACGGCCAGTACGTCGAGCTCTCGGCGCTCGGGGTGATGTTCATCATCGCGCTGTTCATCTTGGTGATGATCGCGCAGTGGGTCGGCAGCAAGTTCGGGATCAAGGAGCACTAGGCTTGCTCAGCGTCTCGGCTCTGTGCACGGAGTACGTCGGCGAGCACGGCCAGACAATCCGCGCCGCGCAGGACGTGAGCTTCGACGTGCCGCAGGGCAAGCTCTTCACGCTGCTCGGCCCGAGCGGATGCGGCAAGACCACCACGCTGCGCTCGATCGCCGGGCTGGAAAAGCCGCGCTCCGGGGAAATCGTCGTCGGGGGCCGCGTCATCTATTCCTCGACACAAGGAGTGTTCGTGCCGCCGAACTGCCGCGGACTCGGCATGGTGTTCCAGTCCTATGCCATCTGGCCCCACATGACAGTGTTCGACAACGCGGCCTTTCCGTTGCAAGTTTCCAGTAAAAGCATGCCGAAACTCCAGATCCACGAGCGCGTGCACCGCGTGCTCAAGGTGGTGGCGCTGGACGAGATGGCCGATCGCGAGGCGACCAAGCTCTCCGGCGGGCAGCAGCAGCGCCTGGCGCTCGCGAGGGCCCTCGTCATGGAGCCGTCGCTCCTGCTCCTCGACGAGCCGCTTTCCAACCTCGACGCCAAGCTGCGCGAGCGCATGCGCTTCGAGCTCAAGCGGCTGCAGCGCGAGCTCGGCATCACCACCGTCTACGTCACGCACGACCAGAGCGAGGCGCTCGCGCTGTCGCACTCGATCGCGGTGATGAACGCAGGGCGCATCGAGCAGCTCGGCTCGCCGCGCGAGGTGTACGAGCGCCCGCGCAACCAGTTCGTCGCAGACTTCGTCGGCACCACCAACTTCATCAAGGGTGAGGTGAGCGGAGCCGACCCGGCGGGCGGCTTCTACCGCATCCGCTCCGAGATCGGCGAACTGAAGGCGCGCGGTGTCGATTCGCTGAAGAGCGGCGAGGAGGTGGTGCTCTCGATCCGGCCGGAAGACGTGGAGCTTTCCGAGAGCCGGCGCGACGGCGAGAACGTCTACCAGGCCACCGTGGACCAGAAGGTATTCCTCGGCGAGGTCGTTGACTTCCAGGTAATGATCGGCCGCCGCTCGGTGCAGTCGCGCGCGCATCCGTCGCTGCGCACGCCGGTCGGCGCGAGCCTCTACGTGCGCATCGATCCGGAGAAGTGCGTGGCGCTCAAGGCGTTCGGGGAGTGGGCTTACGAATGAAGCGCTGGGCTTCCGACGTGATCGTGGACATGCTGCATGCCTACGATTTTCCCCATGCGGCACTTAACCCGGGCGCCTCCTACCGCGGGCTGCACGACTCGATGGTGAATTACGGCGGCAACCGGCCGGCCATGATGCTCTGCCAGCATGAGGAGACCGCGGTGCAGATCGCTCACGGCTACGCCAAGGCGAGCGGAAGACCGATGGTCGCCATCTTGCACAACCTGGTCGGCCTCCTGCACGCCAACATGGCGATCTACTACGCCTACGCCGACCGCGCGCCGGTGTTCATCATCGGCGCCACGGGGCCCATGGACGAGACCAAACGCCGGCCGCGCATCGACTGGATCCACAGCGCGCTGGTGCAGGGCGAGGCGGTGCGCGCATACACCAAGTGGGACTATCAGCCGACCGTGATCGACGGCGTGCCCGAATCTTTCGCGCGCGCCTATGCGGTGATGATGACCGAGCCGCGCGGCCCGATCTACATGTGCTACGACGCGTGGCTCCAGGAGCAGCCGCTCGAGCATGAGGTCGCACTTCCAAAATCGTCTGCCGCCAAAGTGCCGAGCCCGCTCGCACCGGACCCCGCGGCGCTCGAAAAAGCGGCCGAGATGCTTGCCGCCGCGAAACGCCCGGCGATCATCGCCGAGTATGTCGGCCGCGAGCCCGCCGGCTTCCATGCCCTCGTCGAGCTCGCCGAGACGCTCGGCGCACCGGTCTACGACGTTAACAGCCGCCTCAACTTCCCGAGCCGGCATCCGCTCAACCTGAGCATGGTGAAGGATGTCTTTCGCGACGCGGACCTCATCCTTTGCCTCGATACGCGGGACTGGGAGCGCGCCACGACCGAGCTCGTGAGCACGACGCGCGAGGTGAACTCGCTCGTCCCGGCGGACTGCAAATGGATCGACCTCGGCTTCGGCGACCTCGAAATCTCGAGCTGGGCGATGGACTACCAGCGCCTGGCGCACGCCGACCTGCGCATCCTTGCCGACACAACCATTGCGATTCCAGCGCTTACAAAATTGCTGAAGGGAAGGGTCGGCAGGAAGGAAGCTTGGTCAAAAGCCGTAGCCGAATTGCGCGAGGAAGCACATGCGAAGCGGCGGACAGAGGCGAGAGAAGACTGGGACGCGAGCCCGATAACCTTGCCGCGCCTTGCGACGGAAGTGTGGAATGCCATTCAAAAAGAAGATTGGGTACTAACGGCTGGCACGCTGGATAACTGGGCGCGGCAGATCTGGGACTTCGACAAGCCGTATCGCCATGCCGGAAAGTCGCTCGGCACGGCGACGCAGATCGGAATTTCGCTTGGCGTCGCGCTCGCGCACCGCGATGCAAAGCGGCTGGTCGTCGACCTTCAGCCCGACGGCGACCTCATGTTCGACGCAGGCGCGCTGTGGGTGGCGGCAAAGCACCGCATTCCGCTGCTCGTGGTGATGTACAACAACCGCGCCTATTACAACGACTGGGAGCACCAGATCCGCATGGCGAAGCTGCGCGGCACGCCGGTGGAGCGCGCGCACATCGGCATGGACATGGACGACCCGGCGCCGGATTTCGCCGCGCTGGCGAAATCCATGGGCTGGTACGCCGAGGGACCGATCGACCGCCCGGGCGATATCGCCGCTGCGCTAAAGCGGGCTATCGCCCGCGTCAAGGCGGGCCAGCCGGCGCTCCTCGACACGCTCACCCAAAAGCGATGAGCGACACCGTCGGCGTCGTTGGTGCAGGGCGCATGGGGTTGCCGATCATCGGGCACCTGGTGCGCAGGGGTTTTCGGACGCTCGCGACCGACGTGAATGCCTCGAAGAAGTCCTCCGTGGAGAACCTTCGTGCCACCTGGGCTGTGGATGCCGCCCAGCTCGCACGGGACAGCGACATCGTGCTCGTTTGTGTCGGCTTCGACCACGAAGTGCGCGCGCTGCTGCAAGAGAACCGCGCGGCGCTTGAGGGCAAGATCGTCGCGATCCTGAGCACGATCCTTCCGAAAACCGTGCAAGAGCTGGCCAAAGCCAACCCCGATTGTTCGCTCATCGACTCCACCGTTTGCCGCGGCGGCGATGCCGCGGACAAGGGGACACTGCTCTCGTTCGTCGGTGGACCTAAGAACGTGGTCGAGCGCGTCACGCCGGTGCTGAAGGCGTATTCATCCGATGTGGTCCACACCGGGGGCGTCGGCTCGGCGCAGGTCGCCAAGGCGGTGAACAACCTGATCATGTGGGCCTGCCTGGTCGCGGACCACGAGGGCCTCGCGCTCGCGCAGCGCTACGGCGTGGACGTCGACATGCTACGCCGCGCGCTCGGCAT
>DATFEI010000003.1:0-9210 GCA_035251315.1 Burkholderiales bacterium
CTGCCGGCAGCGGCTCGTAGTCGACCTCGACCGTCTCAGCAGCGATGCGCGCGAGCTCCGGCGTTTCGGCAACCACGAAGGCGATGCGGTCGCCGACGTAACGTGCCTTCGCAGGCTCGAGCAGCGGCCGGAACGTGCGGTAGCCCTTCGGCCCGCCCATGTCCTCCGGCATGAAGAGCGGAGGGATACCTCCCAGGCCCTCCTTCTGCGCGTCCTCGCCGGTGAGCACGAGGTGCACGCCCGGAGTTTCGAGAGCTTTGCTCGCGTCTATGCTTCTTATGAGTGCATGGGCATGCGGGGACATCACCACCGCGCCATGCAGCATGCGGGGGAGCTGAATATCGTCGACGTAGCGCGAGCGGCCGGTGAGGAAGCGCTGATCTTCGACGCGCGTAACAGCTTGTCCTATGCCGTAGCGGTTCATCTTGCGAGTTTAAGACCTTGCGTGGCCGACCAAACACGAGCCGGAGAAAAAGGGAAATCGAGTCGATTGATACCAAGCGGACGCAGCGCATCGATGACGGCATTCGCTACCGCGGGCAGCGCGCCGGTCGTCCCGGCCTCGCCTGCGCCTTTTACGCCCAGCGGGTTGGACGGTGACAGCACCGAGTGGTCATAAAGCTCGACCCGCTTCAGGATGTCGGACCGCGGCATCGCATAGTCCATGAACGAGCCGGTGAGGAGCTGCCCGCTCGCTTCGTCATAGATGCAGTGCTCGGCGAGCGCCTGGCCCAGCCCCTGGACGATGCCACCGTGCAACTGACCGTCGAGCAGGACATGGTTCAGTACGCGGCCGCAGTCGTCGACCGCGACGTAGCGCAGCACTTCCACCTCGCCCGTGTCGCGGTCGATCTCCACCTCCACGACATGCGCGCCGCCGGGAAACGCGGTCGGCGTGGGAATGCTCGCGCGCGCGTCGAGTTCGGCGCCGAAGCGCCGCGCCACTTCCGCGAACGTGATCGAGAGATCCGTGCCTTTGACGCGGTATTTGCCGTTTTCGAACTCCACGTCGTGCGGGCCGGCTTCCAGCGCCCGCGCCGCGAGCTCCGTTCCTTTTCTGACGACCTCCTTCGCTGTTGCCGCGAGCGCGCCGCCGTGCGACATCATGGTGCGCGAGCCCACCGTGCCGCCGCCGACGAGCGCCGGGCCGGAAGGGTCGCTCGCTTTCAGTTGGATGTGGTTTGGGTCAAGTCCAAGAATCTCCCCGACGACTTCCGGCAGGACGGTTTCATGCCCCTGTCCCGAGGGGCCGGCGAGCACATGCAGCGTCGCGTTACCCGACTCGCCGAACTTGATCACTGCCTCTTCTTTCGGTGCCGCGCCCGCCCCCGAGGGCTCGCAGAACACCGCGCAGCCGATGCCGCGCAGCTTTCCACGCGAAGCGGAGAGACGCCGTCGATCTTCAAAGCTGTTCCAATCGGATTTTTCGAGAGCCTCATCGAGCTCGCCCGCCGGGTCGCCGCTGTCGTAGGTTGAGCCTGAAGGCGTCTTGTACGGATAGGCGTCGCGCGGGATGAAGTTGCGCCGCCGGATCTCGGCGCGGTCGATGCCAAGCTCGCGCGCCGCCTCGTCGACCAGGCGCTCGACGAGGTATGAAACGTTCGGCCGGCCGGCGCCGCGATACGCAGTTGTGGATGTGGTGTTCGTGAGGACGAGGAGATGGCGGCCGTAGAGCGCCGGGATGCGGTAGACGTTGATCGCGTGCGTCGCCGGATTGCGCGTGTTGATGAGTGGCCCGGGCTGGGAAAGGAACGCGCCCGCATTGACGATCCATTTGATTTTCAAGCCAAGGAAACGTCCCTCGCGATCCAGCGCGAGCTCGCCCGCGAGCCGGGCGGCGCGTCCGTGATGGTCACCCACGATGGTCTCGAAGCGCGAGCCGACCCACTTTACCGGCTTCCCCAGCCGCTGCGCCGCGAGCATGAGCGCGCAGTACTCCGGGTAGGCCTGCGAGCGGATGCCGAAGCCGCCGCCGACGTCCTGCGCGTGGATGCGGATGCGCTCGGCGGGCGTGCCGGTGATCGCCACGAAGTTCGGCAGCATCATCGCCAAGCCCTGCGAGGGCGCGTAGACATCGAAGGTGCCGCTCGCGACGTCGTAAGCGGCGACACAAGCCTTCGGCTCCATGGGCGTTCCCGAGACGCGTGTCGAATCGAGCTCGAGGCGCGTGACGCGCGCCGCGCGTACGAATGCCTCGTCGGCGGCCTTCTCGTCGCCGTACTCGTAGTCGAAGGCGAGGTTGCCCGGAATGTCGCCGTAAAGTTGCGGTGCACCGGGGGCAAGCGCCGCGTCGGCGTCGACGACGGCGGCCAGGTCGCCATACTCGACCTCGATCGCCTCTGCCGCGTCCTGCGCCGCCGCAGCCGAAGTCGCCACGACGAGCGCGATTTCCTGCCCGACGTAGCGCACGCGCCGGCGCGCGATGACATCGCGGTGCGGCACCTTGATCATTGCGCCACCCCGGCCGGGGTAAGTGACCATCGGCGGCGGCGTTTTGAAACCGGCCGTGTCTTCCCCCGTAAATATGGCTTTCACGCCATGAAGAGAAAGCGCAAAGTCTTTCTTCAAATTCAATATTTCTGCGTGAGCGCGGTCGGAACGCACGAAGCAGCCATAGAGCTGCCCTGGCAGGTTCCAGTCCGCGGTGTACCTCCCCTTCCCGGTGAGCAAGCGGTCGTCCTCGCGGCGACCCTTGAACTCCTTCACGCAGGCTGCGGGCAGGACTGCCAGGCGGCGAACTTCCAGCCCTGCGGAGTGCGCACCCAGGCATTCAGAAAAAGAAGCTTGAGCGAGCGCGGCTGGCCGTTGATCTCGGCCTCGATCGACGCCTTGCCGCGCACCAGGGCCACGTCCCCGAAAAAGCGCACCTGCCGCTCGCTGCAGCTTGCGCTCTTGTACTTCACCTTGCCGGACTTCATCGACTCGAGCCAGCTCGCCTTGGTGTCGGTCAGCCCCGAGGAGTGGGTATAGAGGAGGTCTTCGTGCACGGCTTTTTCCAAAGCGGCAAAGTCGCGCGCTACCATCGCGGCGAAGCGCTTGTCTTCCAGCCCCAGGATTTCTTTCTCGTTCATGCCCATACCTCCTTCGCGACTTCGACCACACGCTCGAGCTTGCGCCACTGCTCGGCCTCGGTGAGCCGGTTGCCATGGTGCGTGCTCGAGAACCCGCACTGCGGCGACAGGCACAGGTTCTCGACCGGCACGAACCTGGCCGCCGCGCCGATCTGGCGCTTGAGATAATCCTTTTCTTCGAGCGCCCCCGTCTTGCTCGAGACCAGCCCGAGCACGACTTTCTTGCCCTTCGGCACGAAGCGCAGTGGCTCGAAGCCGCCGGCGCGCTCGGTATCGAACTCCATGAAAAAACCGTCGACGCCGCTCGAGAACATCTGCTCGGCGACCAGCTCGTAGCCGCCCTCGGCGACCCACGCGCTCTTGAAGTTGCCGCGGCAGGTATGCATCGTGATTGTCATTCCCGCAGGTTTAGCTTCAACCGCTTTCCTGATAGTGCTGGCATAAGTGGCCGGCAATTGTCCCGGATCGTCACCGTTGCGGCGGCAGGCGTCGCGGATTTTCGGGTCGCAGAGGTAGGCGAACGAGACGTCATCGAGCTGCAGGTAGGTACACCCTGCTTTCGCGAACGCCGCGATCGCAGCGCGGTAGGCCGCGGCGGCGTCGCTCCAGAACTCCTCCATGTCGTCGTACGCAACGCCGACGCGCCCGGCGCGAAGATGCAGCATTGACGGAGAGGGGATGGTGAACTTCGCGGTCTGGCTTGTCACCGACTTGAGGAACGCAAAATCCTCCACCATGACGGGCTTCGAATAGCGCAGCTTGCCCGTGACTTTCGGAATCGGCGGCTGCTCCTCGGTGCCGCCGAATTTTGGCCCCGGGTTCTGAGTCACCGTCACGCCGTCAAGCTGCGACAGGAAATCGAGGTGCCACCACTTGCGGCTGAACTCCCCGTCGGTAATCGACTGCAGGCCGATCGCCTCCTGCTTCGCCACCACCTCGCGGATTTTCTCCTTCAGGTTCGTGGGGTTCAGCCCCACGGGGCGAAGCAGGCTGCCGACGTGGTCGGCGCGGAACGGGGGTCTCATCCTCTGGCGGCGATGCTACCATCGCGCGCATGTGGCGCGCGGTGCTCCTCGCCTGCTGCCTGAGTGTTTTGCAGCCCGGGGCGGCGCAGGAAGGAACGATCCGCATCGTGCTCGGCTTCCCCGCCGGTGCGTCGAGCGATCTTCTCACGCGCCTGCTCGCGGATCAGATGCGCGCGGCGCTCGGCCAGGCCGTGATCGTCGAGAACCGCACCGGCGCGGGCGGGCAGATCGCCAACGAGGCGGTGAAGAGCGCGGCGCCCGACGGCCTCACGCTGCTGATGACCCCGGTCGCGACGATGTCGATCTATCCGCACTCGTATGCCAAGCTGCGCTACGACCCGTTCAACGACTTCGAGCCGCTCGCACACCTCGCAAATTTCCAGCTTGCGCTTGGCGTCAGCACGAAGCTGCAGGCGGCTACGGTCGCTGATTACGTATCGCTGGTGAAGAAGGACCCCAACGCGGGCTACTACGCCTCGGCCGCGGCGGGCAGCATCCCCCACTTCTTTGGCGTGATGTTCGCGCGCGCCGCAGACATCACGATGACCCACGTGCCGTACAAAGGCACCGCGCAGGTGCTGCAGGCGCTCGCCGCCGGCGAAATCGCCGCCGCAACCACGCTCGCGGCGGACATCGGCGCCCTCGCCCGCGCCGGTAAGGCGCGCATTCTTGCTACGACCGGCGCGCAGCGCTCTCCGGCGTTTCCCGATGTGCCGACCTTCCGCGAAGCCGGCTATGACATCGAGGGCTCCGGCTGGTACGGCCTGTTCGCGCCTGCGGCCACGCCCGGCGCGATCGTGGCGCGCCTTTCCACGGCAGCCATCGACGCGATGCGCGCGGCGACCGTGCGCAGCCGCCTCGAGAGCCTCGGCGTCGAGCCGACCGGCCTCGGTCCGCGCGAGCTTGCCGCTATCATGAAGCGCGACTACGACCACTGGGGCCCGGTGATCAAGGCGTCGGGCTTCAAGGCAGAAAACTGAACATCCTCTTTGCCTCGCAGACCGAAGACCCGGCGGTCTGGCTCTCGCAGCTGCGCCAGGCGCTTCCCCGGGATCAGTTCCATCTCTCTCCTCAGGAAAACATCGATGTGGCGCTGGTCGCAACCCCCCCGCCGGGCACGTTCGAGGCGCTGAAGCGCCTGAAGCTCGTGCAGTCGCTGTGGATGGGCGTTGAGCGGCTGCTCGCCGATCCCGCCTTTCCTAAGGGGGTGCCGCTCGCGCGCCTGGTGGACCCCGGGATGGTGGCGGCGATGTCCGAGACGGTGCTCGCGCACGTGCTCGACTGGCACCATCACCACTATGTCTACCGCCTGCAGCAGCAGGCACGGCGCTGGCACCGTCTCAACCAGTACCTCGCGTCCGACCGCACCATCGGGCTGCTCGGCCTCGGCGAACTCGGCAGCGACGTCGCGCGCAGCCTCGCCGCGCTCGGCTTCAACATCGCCGGATGGAGCCGCCGCCCGAAAGAGCTCCCCAGGGTCACCTGTTTCACCGACCTTGATACGGTGCTCGAGCGCAGTGACGTCGTAGTCTGCCTGCTCCCGCTCACCGCGCATACGCAGGGCATCCTGAACTTCCGGACGCTGCGCAAGATCAGGCTCGGCGGCGCGGTGATCAATGTCGCGCGCGGCGGGCACCTCGTCGCCGAAGACCTGATCAAGGTGCTCGACTCGGGCCATCTTGCGCACGCCTACCTCGACGTATTCGAGCACGAGCCGCTGCCGCCCGAGCACCCGCTGTGGCGCCATCCCGCTATCACGATCACGCCGCACACCGCGGCGCTCACCGAGCCGCGCACCGCGATCCCGAAGATTGTCGAGAACGTCGAGCGCCTGCGCCGCGGCCAGCCGCCGCTCAACCTCGTCGACATCGACGCCGGATACTGAAAGATCGGGGTCAGACCCCGATTTTCGCGGTTGGGGTCTGATTTTCAGTTTCAGTAAGTGGCGGCGCGCACGCGTCTTGCAGGCAGGTCAATTTCAGCTGTAACGCTCGCGTCTTGACACGGACGGCGCGTGAAATGATACTAAACCATATGGTTAAGTATCGAGACCCGCAGCTCGACGCAGTGTTCGCCGCACTCGCGGACTCGACGCGCCGAGGCATTCTCGAGTCGCTGAGCGGCGGCGAGGCGGCGGTGAGCGAGCTGGCGGCGCCGCACGACATGTCGCTGCCCGGTTTCATGAAACATTTGCGCGTCCTCGAAGACGCGGGGCTCGTCGAGCGCACCAAAGAAGGGCGCGTGGTGAGCTGTGAGCTCTCCGCCGCGCCGATGCAAGCTGCGGCGGCATGGATTTCGCGCTACCAAAAGTTCTGGACTGACAAGCTCGATTCGCTCGCCCGTTATCTTTATCAGCAGGAGGAATTGCAGACATGGAAAAGCTCGCCCAGAAGCCCTCGCTCACCCTCACCCGCCGCTACGCGGCCGCGCCGGAGAAAGTCTGGCGTGCGTGGACCGACCCGGAAGCGATAAAGCGCTGGTTCGGGCCGGGGCCGGGCGAGCCGGTCTCGGCCGCCGAGCTCGATCTGCGCGTCGGCGGGCGCTTCCGCATCGTGTTCGGCGGTGCCGACGGCAACGCCAACGAGTGCGCCGGCGTCTACAGGGACGTCGTACCGAACCGAAGGCTCGCTTTCACCTGGCACTGGCCGCGCACCACGCCCGAGCGCATCTCGCTCGTGACTCTCACCTTCAAGCAAGTCGGGAGTGAAACCGAGCTCGTCCTGCGGCACGAGGAGTTCTTCGACGAAGCGGCGCGCGACGGACACAAGCAGGGCTGGACCGGGTTGCTCGAGAAGCTTGCGGTCTTCCTCCGATCAAGCACTTAGCTTCCGCTGTCGATTCTGGCCGGGCCAGCTCGACTATTGGGTATGACACCCTTGCTTAAGGAGGACACCATGCTGCAAGACTCGCCGCTTTACGCCTATATCCCGGCGCGGGACGTCGACCGGGCGCGCAAGTTCTACGAGGACAAGCTCGGCTTCAAGGCCGGGCAGGAGGTCGCCGACGGCGTCCTTTACGAGTTTGGCAAGGGCACGGCTTGCTTCCTCTACCCGACGCCGAACGCAGGCACCTCGCGCGCGAGCCAGGCGTTCTGGCAGGTCGAGGACATCGAGCGCGAGGTCGCCGAGCTGAAGACACGCGGCGTGAAATTCGAGGAGTACGACATGCCGGACATGAAAGGCGAGAGCAGCATCTATACCGGCGGCGGCGCGAGGGCCGCATGGTTCAAGGACAGCGAGGGCAACATCCTCGCCGTGATCCAGAGCATCTAACTATGGAGGTACGACATGGCTTACGTTGACGGGTTCGTTTGCCCGGTGCCGAAGAAGAATCTGCCGGCCTACCGCCGCATGGCGACCAAGGCCGGGAAAGTGTGGCGCGAGTACGGCGCGCTCGACTACAAGGAGTGCGTCGCCGATGACGTGAAGAAGGGAAAGGTCACGTCCTTCCCGCAGGCGGTGAAGCTCAAGCCCGGGGAGGTGGTGTTCTTCTCCTGGATCCTGTACCGGAACCGCAAGCACCGCGACAGCGTGAACCAGAAGGTCATGAATGACAAGCGCATCGCGCCCATGATGGATCCGAAGAAGCTGCCGTTCGACGGCAAGCGCTTCTTCTGGGGCGGCTTCAAGGTGGTGGTCGACCTTTGAGGTCGCCAGCGGGATGAACGAGCACACGGTCAGACTCACTCGCGTGTTCGACGCGCCGCGCAGCCGGGTATTCGAGTGCTGGACCCGCGCCGAGCACCTGGTGCACTGGTTCGGGCCGAAGGGCTTCACCCTCCACTCGTGCGAGGCCGATCCGCGCCCGGGCGGCATCTTCAAGCTGTGCATGCGCGCGCCGGACGGCAAAGATTACTGGGTACGCGGCGAGTACCGGGAAGTTGCGCCGCCGGAGCGCCTGGTCATCGCGTGCTCGGCCGACGACGACAAGGGCATCGAGCGGCTGCACGAGCTGATCGAGGTCACGCTAACCGAGTCGCGCGGCAGAACCACGGTCGCGCTGACCGCGGTGGCGCGCGGACCGAGCGACGAAGCAGCGAAGATGCTGAAGGGAATGGACAAGGGGTGGGCGCAGACCGTCGAGCGCCTCGACACACTTCTGAGGAAATGAAGATGCTCAAATGGATACTCATAGGCGTTGCAGCAGTCGTGGCAGTCTTCGCAATCGTCGTCGCGCTGCAGCCCTCGGACTTCCGCATCGAGCGCGGCGCGACCATGCGCGCTCCCGCGGCTGCGGCGTTCGCCCAGGTCAACGATTTCCATAATTGGCGCGCATGGTCGCCGTGGGAGAAGATCGACCCGGCGCTCAAGCGCAGCTACGAGGGTCCGCAGGCCGGCGCCGGCGCGACGTATGCGTGGCAGGGCAACAAGGACGTCGGCGAAGGCCGAATGACGATCCTCGAGAGCCGCCCGGGCGAGCTCGTGCGCATCAAGCTCGAGTTCTTCGAGCCCATCGCCGCCACGAATACCGCCGAGTTCAGCTTCAGGTCCGTCGGCGACGGGACCGCCGTCACCTGGACCATGACCGGCCAGAACAACTTTCTCTCGCGCGCTATCTGCGTATTCGTGAACATGGACCGGATGGTCGGCGGCATGTTCGAGCAGGGGCTCGCGCAGATGAAGACCGTGGTGGAGGGGAGGCCGTGATGGGCAACCCCGTGGTGCACTGGGAGCTGATGTCGAAGGACCCGTCGAAGGTCGCGGATTTCTACGCGAACATCTTCGCCTGGAAAATCGATCACAGGCCGCAGATGAACTACCGCATCGTCGATACCGGTGCCGAGGGCGACATGCGAGGCATCAACGGCGGCATCGTCGAGCCCGAGCGCGAAGGGCCGTGGCCGGGAAATATGCTCTTCTACATCCTGGTCGACGACCTCGCGAAGTACCGCAGAAAAATCCTCGCCGCCGGCGGCAAGATCCACGTCGAGGAGCACAAGGTGCCCGGCATGGGCAAGTTCTCGCTCTTCACCGACCCCGAGGGCCGCATGATGGGACTGTGGAAGGCCAAGATGAAATGAAGCCCGCCGCGCCGACCCGTGAAGCCCGCGCCCTCAGCGTGCGGATCAACCGCCCCGCCGCCGAGGCGTATGAATTCCTCGCGCTGCCCGAGAA
>DATFEI010000051.1:0-2691 GCA_035251315.1 Burkholderiales bacterium
GACCGGCGCATGGGGGAACGCGAGCTTCGCCGCCGCGGCGAAGGGCAGCGCAGAGCCGATCGACCCCGCGGGCCCATTGATGATGCGTTTGGGAGCGCACAGGCACGCCTGCGCCCATTGTCCGAACTCGCCGCCGTCGCATACCAGCACGGCGTCCGGCGCCTCGAGCAGCTTCTGCACTGCTCGGCAGACGACCACCGGATGGAGCGAGCCTTCGATGCCTTTCCACTCGGCGGGGCGATAGGCGAGCGCCGATCGCACTTCGTCGAGCCACGTCCTCGTCTTCCGGCTCACCACGGGAATGGCATCTGCGTGCAGCAGACGGCAGTCTGGCGCGAAAGCGGCGCCGAACTTGAGCGTGAAGTCGAGCCGCTTGCCCAAGAGCAGTACTACGTCGGCGCGTTTCAAGATCTCGGCAAGCCGCCCTAGCGAAGGATCGTTCACGCCGCGTGGGCTTTCCATGCCGATCACCGGCACACCGCTCGCCTCCTCCAGCGCGCGCAAGGCGGGATCACGCATCATGGCCGGCCCGGCGATGACGAGCGGTCTTTTCGCCTCAAGCAGTTCGTCCGACATCGGCTTTGAAGATTTTTCGGCCACGCCGGGAACCTTCCGGATCTCGAGATCCGCCACCGCTTCCAGCACGTCCTGCGGAATGCTGAGATGCACGGGGCCAGGTCTCCCGGAGCGCGTCTCGCGCAGCGCGCGCGCGAGGTCTTCGGCGAGGCGATCGGCCGACTGCACGGTCCACGAAGCCTTGGTGGCGGGCGCGGCGAGCTCGGCCTGGCGCATCTCCTGGAACGCGCCCTTGCTGAGCTCGGCGAGCGCGGCATGGCCCGAGACGAGCAATACGGGCGACTCGGCCTCAAGCGCGGTGTAGAGCGCCGATACCGCGTTCGCGTGGCCGGGCCCGCCGGTGACGAGCGCGACGCCAACCTCGCCGGTGAGCCGCGCCCACGCGTCGGCCATGTGCACCGCCGCCGCCTCGTGCCGCACGTGCAGAATGCGCAAGCTCACATCCAGGGCGGCATCGAAGATCGGCATGACGTGGTTGCCGGAGAGGGCGAAGAGCTGCCGCACGCCTGCTCCGGCGAGCGTCCGCGCCACCACGTCGGCGCCGCGCAGCCTCACGCCAGCTTCAACTCGCGCAGCGCGTGCTCGCGCAGCTTGGTCTTCTGTACCTTGCCGCTCGCGGTCATGCCTATCGCCTCGAAGTCCTCGACGATCTTGAGGTACCTCGGAACGCGGAAGTTGGCCATGCGCGCGCGGCACCAAGCAAGGAGTTCTTCTTCATTGGTGTTTGCTTTGACCGTCACATAGGCACAAGCCACTTCGCCGAGGCGCGCATCCGGCACGCCGATCACCTGCGCGGTCTCCACGGCCGGGTGCGCGAGCAGCACCTCCTCCACCTCTGCCGGCGCGACGTTCTCGCCGCCAACGCGAAAGACGTCCTTGAGCCGGCCCGACATGCGCAGCCGGCCGTCGGGCGTGAGCTCGCCGAGGTCCCCCGTGCGCAGCCAGCCGTCGTCGGTGAACGCCTTGGCGTTGGCTTGCGGGTTGTTGTAATAGCCGCGCATCACGTTCCAGCCGCGCACCTGGATTTCTTTTTCGGGAGAGATTCGCACTTCCACCCCCGGCAAAGGCAAGGCCAATCCGTTGACTCGCAATTCCTCGGGATCGCGCCAGTCGCTCATCACCACGTTGGGCGAAGCCTCCGACAGCCCGTATGCGGCGCAGATTGCTTTCGCGCCCAGCTTGTCGACGATCGCGCGCATGGTCTGCGGCCCGGCGGCGGCCCAGCCGCCACGCAAGGACAACCTCCGCCTCGGAAAATCCGGGTGTCCCATCATCAGCTGGAACAGCGTGTCGTTTCCCGACACCAGCGTGCAACGCTCGCGCTCCATCATCTCGAGCGCCGCGCCCGCCTCGAACGTCGGCAGGGTGACGAGGCAGGCGCCGGCGACGAGCGCCATCAGCGCCGAAAGCGTGGTACCGGCGACATGGAAAAACGGCCGGCAGTTGAAGTACCGATCGTCAGCTCGGATGCCGATGCGCGTGCCGGCGGCCCAGGCGTCGCGCAGCATGTTGTCGTGCGTGAGCATCACGCCCTTGGGATAAGCGGTCGTTCCCGAGGTGAACTGGATCAGAAGAATGTCCTCCGGCGATACCTCGACTCGAGTAAAAGCCCCGCGGGGCAAGCCCTTTCCTATGTCAAGAGCATTCGCGAACCCCGTGTCTCGTACCATCGCGCCGAAATCGATGTCGAGGAAACGCTCGACATAGAAGAGCAGCTTGCAGTCCGCCTGCTTCAGGCAGAAATCGATTTCCGCAGTCTTGAAGCGCGTGTTCACCGGCACGGTGACCGCACCGATCAGCGCCGCGCCGTAGAAGAGCGACAACCAGTGCTCGTCGTTGCCCATCAGGATGCCGACGTGGTCGCCACGCTTGATGCCAAGGGCCTGCATGCTTCCTGCCGCCCTGCGGGCTCTTTCCAGAAGGTCTTCGAAAGAGAACCTTCCTGTGAGCGTCACCAGAGCCTCTCCCCGGCGACTCTCGAGCACCTGGCCGAGCGTCTGCTTCGGCCAGCTCACGACTTCCCCATCCATTGCCCCAAGGCGAGCTGCTCCTCGATCGCCTCGATCTCGGCCTGCAACGCGCCCTTCGGATCCAGCTCGACGCCACGGTCTATGG
>DATFEI010000114.1:0-9703 GCA_035251315.1 Burkholderiales bacterium
CTAGAGATCCTTCGGTTCCGGCGGAAAGCGCGGTTCCCTCTTCTCGCGCAGCGAGGCGAGGCCCTCTTTCACCTCAGGGCCGGTGAACCCCATCATTTCGAGCGCAAGCGAGGCATCGAACGCCGGCCCCGCCATGCGTAGCCAGTTGTTGAGCGAGTATTTGGTCCAGCGCAGCGCGGTCTGCGGGCCGGCGGCCAGCTTGCGAGCCACTTCGAACGCTTTCTCGCGCAGCTCGCCTTCTTCACACGCAAGCGACACCAGCCCCAGGCGTTCGGCTTCCTCGCCGCTGATCGCGTCGCACGTGAGGAGGTAGTACTTCGCTTTCGCCATGCCGCAAAGAAGCGGCCAGATAATCGCCGCGTGGTCGCCCGCTGCGACGCCGAGGCGCGTATGGCCGTCGATCAGCCTTGCATTCTTCGCCGCAATTGAGATATCGGCCATCAGGCCGGCGGCGAGACCGGCGCCCACTGCCGGCCCGTGCATCGCCGAGACGATGAGCTTGGAGCAGTTCAGCATGTTGTAGACGAGATCGCGCGCCTCGCGCCAGACGCGGGCGCGCACGGCGAAGTCGCGCGTCATCTCCTCCACCATCGCCATGTCGCCGCCAGCCGAGAAGCCCTTGCCGGCTCCGCGCAGGATCGCGACGCGCGTCTCGGGATCCCGGTCGACGTCGAGCCAGACACTGGCCATCTCGGCGTGCGCACGCGCGGTCGCGACCGCGAGCTTGCCCTCCTCGCCCATCACGATCTCGAGGATTCCGCTTTCCGGCCGGCCGATCTTCAATTCGCGGTACTGGGAGTAATCCATGCGGGGCATTCTACAATTCGCGCATGCGCACCCCGGACGCGCGTTTCGCCGGTCTCCCGGGCTTTCCCTGGCAGCCGCACTACCTCGAGTGGCGCGGCATGCGCGCGCATTACCTCGATGAGGGATCCGGCGAGGCGACGTATCTCTGCCTGCACGGCGAGCCGACCTGGTCTTACCTCTACCGGCGCATGATCCCGCCCTTCGTCGCCTCCGGCGCGCGCGTGGTCGCGCCGGACTTCATCGGCTTTGGCCGCTCCGACAAACCCGAGGACGAGGCGCTGTACACGTTCGAGTTCCACCGCAACTACTTGCTTGCTTTGATCGAAGCTCTGGATCTCAGGAACATCACCCTCGTCGTGCAGGACTGGGGCGGTCTGCTTGGCTTGACGCTTCCCATGGAAATGCCCGAACGCTTCTCGCGCCTCCTCATCATGAATACCACGCTGGCAACGGGGGATTTGCCGCTCAGCGAGGGCTTTCTCGCCTGGCGCACGTACGTGGCAAAAAACCCCGACCTCGCGTGCGGCAAGCTGCTCGCGCGCACCTGCGCGCACTTGCGCGCGGACGAGGCGGCGGCTTACGACGCACCATTCCCGGACACGCGCTACAAGGCGGGCGTCAGGCGCTTCCCGCAGCTCGTGCCGGAGCACGAGAATGATCCCGGCGCCGCGCTCTCGCGGAAAGCCCGCGATTGGCTGAAGAGCAGCTGGAACGGCGAAAGCCGGATGGCGATCGGCGCGAAGGATCCGGTGCTTGGCGTGCCCGTGATGCGCCTTCTGCAGTCGTGGATTCGCAGCTGCCCGGAGCCGCTGGTGATGCAAAGCGGCGGGCACTTTCTGCAGGAATGGGGGGAAGAGGTCGCGACATGGTTTCTTTCGCAGACATAGCCACCGCGCACGAGCGCATCCGGGGGCAGGCGAAGCGCACGCCGGTGCTCACCTCGAGCACGGTCGACTCCCTTACCGGCGCAAGCGTGTTCTTCAAGTGCGAGAACTTCCAGCGCATGGGCGCTTTCAAGTTTCGCGGCGCCTTCAATGCATTGTCTCAATTGAACCCGGAACAACGGCAGCGCGGAGTTGCAGCATTTTCTTCCGGCAACCACGCCCAGGCGGTGGCGCTTGCCGGCAATATTCTCGGCATCAAAGCACTGATCGTGATGCCCCAAGACGCCCCGCGCGTGAAGCTGGAAGCAACGCGCGGCTACGGCGCCGAGGTGGTGCAGTACTCGAAGCATGAGGATCGCGAAACGCTCGCGGTGCGCCTCGCACGCGAAAGGGGGCTCACCCTGATCCCGCCTTTCGACCATGAGCACATCATCGCCGGCCAGGGAACAGCGGCGAAGGAGCTCGTGGAGGACGCGGGCCCGCTCGACGCCCTTGTCGTGCCCTGCGGCGGCGGCGGGCTGATCTCGGGCTGCGCGATCGCAGCGAAGCACCTGGCGCCGAAATGTCGCGTCATCGGCGTCGAGCCGGCCGCGGGCGACGACGCGACGCAATCGTTCGCGCAGAAAAAGCTCGTCACGATCCCTGTGCCCGACACCATCGCCGATGGCGCGCGCACCCCGTCGCTCGGCCAACTCACCTTCCCGATCGTCCTGCGCTACGTGGACGCCATGCTCACCGTGACCGACGAGGAGCTCAAGCGCGCGATGTTTTTTCTGTGGGAACGGATGAAGATCATTGTCGAGCCGACCGGAACGCTAGCGTTCGCTGCTCTTTTCACGGAGAAGTTATCCATGAAAGGCAAGCGAATCGGCGTCGTGCTTTCAGGCGGAAACGTCGACCTTCGCTGGGCCGCCGCGCAGGTGAGCAAACAGTAAGGCCAGCGCCCCGAGCACCGTCGCGACGGTGGTCACGTCGAAGCGCGGCGACACCGTCGCGACGCCGCAGCCGAAAAGCAGCACGCGCAGCGGCCACGCGATCGACCGTGTGCCGAAACAGCCCTGCATGGCGAACGAGGCGAAGGTCACCATCGCCACGGCGAAGAGGGTGCACTCGGCGATATAAAGCACGCCGCCCTGCATATTGAGCCCGGGGTTGAAGAGGAAATAAAACGGCAGGATGAAGCCGCCGATTGCGAGCTTGACGGCGTAGGGGCCGAGCGCCATCGGGTTGACGCCGGCGATCGCGCCGGCGGCGAAGTTCGCCACCGCCACCGGAGGCGTGATCGCCGAGAGGCACGCGAAGTACAGCATGAAGAGGTGCACCTGCATCTCGGGCAGGTTGAACATGCCGCGCATCACCGGCGCAAGCAGCGCCGCGCCCATGATGTACACCGCCGGAGTCGGCATGCCCATGCCGAGCAGCACGAGGAACAGCGCCGAAAGCAGCAGCGTGGGGATGAGCAGCCCGCCCGACAGCATGTTGATGAGGAGAGTGAACTTGCCGGCGAGCGCGGAGATTTCGATGGCCCCGATTACGACGCCGGCTGCCGCCACCGCGCCGACGAGCGGCACGAGCTGGAGAATCGTGTCCGTGCAGCACTCGACGAAGCGTCGCGGCCCGATGGCGGTCGGCGGGTGCAGCCACGACAGCACGATCACCGCCGCGGTCGCGCCGGCGGCCACGTACACCGGCGTGTAGCCGGCGACGAGGAGCGCGATCAGCGCGCCGAGGGGCAGCAGGTGCCGCCAGCCGCCGGCCAGCGCGCGTCGCAGCGGCACGATGTCGCTTTCGGGCAGCCGCGGCTCGTTGTGCCGCACCGCTTCGTTGTGCACCAGCAGGTAGATCGAATAGTAGTAAAGCAGCGCAGGCAGGATCGACGCCCAACAGATCGCGGCGTACGAGATGTTGGCGATGTCCGACATGATGAACGCCACCGCGCCCATGACCGGCGGCAGCATCGCGCCGCCGCTCGAGGCCGTGGCCTCGATCGCGCCGGCGCGCGCCGCCGGCACGCCCATTTTCTTCATGATAGGAATGGTGAGCGGGCCAGTGGTGGCCACATCCGCGGTCGGGCTGCCCGAGATCGAGCCGTAGAGCCCGCTCGCAGTCACGCAGGCCTTGGCCGCGCCGCCGCGCATGCGCCCCGTGACAGCGCTCGCCAGGTCGAAGAACAGCTTCCCGCCGCCCGCCTTCTCGTAGAAGCTGCCGAACAGCACGAAGAGGAACGCGTATGTCGCCGCCACCTCGAGCGGGGCCCCGAACACGCCGTTCTCCATGATGGTCATCATCTCGATGAAGTAGCCGACGCTGAAGTTATCGTGGCGCAGCGCGCCCGGCAGCCAGCGCCCGAACACGGTGATCAGAAGCAACGCGACCACGAGCGTGGTAAGGCCCCAGCCGACCGAGCGCCGGCACAGCTCGATCACCAACGCGACGAGCGCGAAGCCGGCGACCAGGTCTGCGGCGTTGGGCTGCGAGAAGCCGCGGCTCCAGTGCAGGAAACGGTCGTTGTAGACGATGTAGTACAGCGCCACGGCGAGCGACAGCGCGGCGAGCGCCACATCGGTCCACGCGAGATGCTTACGCCCGCGGCGCGCCGTGGTCGTCAGGAACGCGATCGGGAAAGTGATCGCGATGAAGATCGAGATATCGAGATGGAAATAGGCGGTAAAGGCGCGCGCCCAGGCGGCGAACGCGGCGACCTGCGGCTGGAGGAACGGGAGCTCCCGCGAAAGGATGAGCGCTGCGTTGCCGGTGACCTGGGCAAGCGCGCCGATCCAGAGCACGTACAGCGCGGCGGCGACCGAGGCCGCCTTGATGAGAACCAGCCAGGCGCCGCCCGGCCGGTGCCGGTTGCCCTCCCAGTTTAGGTAGCGCATGAAGCCGCGCTAACTGCAAACCTCCAACTACTTCACTAGCCCCTTTTCCTTGTAGTAGCGCAAGGCGCCGGGGTGGTACGGGAGATTGGCGGGATTGGTCGCCATCTTCGCGGTGGTGAAAGAAGTCTTGAGCGAGCCGCCGATCCCCTGCACCCGCGTCTCGTTCTCGGCGATCGCCTTGACGTACTTGTAGACCGTCTCGTCGGAGACATGGCTGCCGGCGAGGAGCGCGACCCACATGCGCACCGTCGGGTAGTCCTTCTCCATGAAGGGATAGGTGCCCTTCTCGACCATGTCGGCCTTGTTGTTGAAGGTGTCGGCGGCCTTCTGGATGGTAGGGCGATCGCCGTCGATCCATAGCAACGCTCGCTTGCCGGCCACGTCCTTTACCAGCGAGTCGCCGAGGTTGCGCGCGTTCATGAACACATCGGCCTTGCCGTCGGTGATGGCGTCGAGCCCGATCTGGCTGTTGCCGAGTACATAGCTGCCGCCCCACTTCTCGACGTCCTGTATGGTGAAGCCGTGCGCCTTCATCACCTCGTAGGGCCCGCCGATCGTGGTCTGCGGGTTGTCCGGGCGGTTGATGGCGAGGCGCATGCGCGGCTTCTTGGCCGCGATGTCGGCCCACGACTTGATGCCGTTCGCGTCCGCCCATTCCTTGGTCATCAGGAAATGGATGTACTGGTTGTCGTAGAGCTGCATCACGTAGCTGAACTTGCCTTTCAGGGGCTTCGTGAACGGCGCCGCGCCCTCGTTCGCGAGCCTGACCTCCGTCCCGGTGGCGGTGGCGGTGAAGTCGGCCTGGCCTTCGGCGATGGCGAGCACGCCGCCGCCGGGCGAGTTGGGCTTGAACGACACCGCCGACCCGGGATAAGCGTCGCGCACGACTGCGTTCAGGCCTTCGACCATGGTGCGAGGGTAGCCGCTCGGCGTCGCGCCGGTGACGGTGGCGTTGATCGGCTTCTTGTCAGTGAAATCGGCGAATGCCGGTGCGGCAGCGACGAGCGCTGCAGCGAGCGTGATGCGTGGAAGATTCATCGCGTCTTCCTCCTCTTCGCTTTCTTGGATGGCCCTCTTTTCTTCGCCTTGGCCTTCACGGACTTCTTTTTCTTCTTCGGCTGCTTGCGCGCCGGGGTTCCAGGCGGGGGAAACTTGAGGATCGCGTCCTTGAAGAGCTGCACGAGGCCCAGCACCGCCGAGGCCTGCGTCGGATAGAGCGCCTCGGTGCGCACCAGCAACTCCTCGTGATTATCGGGGTTGTACAGCTCGGCGAGATACTTTCCGCTCGCCTGGTCAAGCACGAACTCGACGCGAAATTGGGCCACGCGAACCTCCTCCGGTTGTTAGTATCGCACGGCAATGCGCGCAGTCGAGATCACCAGGCCGGGCGGACCGGAAGTGCTCAAGCTCGCGGACCGGCCGATACCGGTGCCCCGGGAAAACGAGGTCCTCATCAAGGTGCAAGCGGCGGGGGTGAACCGGCCCGATGTTTTGCAGCGCACCGGCAACTACCCCGTGCCGCCCGACGCCTCCGATTTGCCGGGACTGGAGGTCGCGGGAGAAGTTACCGCAATAGGAAAAAAAGTCGCCCTGTGGAAGCCTGGCGATAAAGTCTGTGCTCTTGTGCACGGCGGCGGCTACGCCGAGTACTGCGTCGCGCCGGAGGTGCAGGCGCTGCCGATCCCCAAGGGCCTCACGCCGATCCAGGCGGCGTCGCTTCCGGAAACTTTCTTTACAGTCTGGTCCAACGTATACGACCGCGGTCGGCTCGCGCCGGGGGAAAGCCTTCTCGTGCAGGGCGGGAGCTCGGGCATCGGCGTCACCGCGATCCAGATGGCTGCCGCGATGGGCAACCGCGTCTTCGCCACCGCCGGCTCCGACGAGAAATGCGCCGCGTGCGTGCGCCTCGGGGCCGAGAAGGTTTTCAACTACAAGACCCAAGACTGGGCGACCGAGATGCTCAGCGCCACGGGTGGCAAGGGCGTGAACGTCATTCTCGACATGGTAGGCGGCGATTACGTGCCGCGCGAGCTGAAGTGCCTCGCCGAGGAAGGACGCCTCGTCTTCATCGCGTACCTGCGCGGGCCCAAGACCGAGCTCAACATCGATGCCGTGATGCGGCGGCGGCTTACCCTTACCGGCTCGACGCTGCGGCCGCGCCCGGTCGAGTTCAAGGGCGCGATCGCGCGCAGCCTGCGCGAGAAGGTTTGGCCCCTCATCGAGGCGGGCCGCATCAAGCCCGAGATCTACAAGACCTTCCCGCTCGAGCAGGCGGCCGATGCGCATCGCGTCATGGAGAGCTCGCAGCACATCGGCAAGATCGTCCTCACCGTCTAGGAATTCGGGGTCAGGGTCGTAATTCTGTTTTCACGTACGTAAAAACGAATTGCGACCCTGACCCCGAATTCCTAGCGCTTGCCCGCCTCGTCCTTCAGCCATTCCACGAAGGCGTTCACTTCGGGCCGCCCGGCCGCGTTCTTCGACAGGATCGCGAAGTAAGCGCGCGCCGGGTCCGCGCTCGACTTGAACGGCGCCACGAGCTCGCCCGAGCGCATCAGGTCCTTCACCAACGGGCTGCGACCCAGCGCGACGCCGTGGCCGGCGATCGCGGCCGGGATGATCTGTTCGTAGCCGGAGAAGGAAAGCGTGCCCGCGGGCTTCAAGTCGGCGATGCGCTCGACCTCGAGCCAGGTCTTCCAGTGGAGCCAGGGATGGCGGCCGTCGGGGTCGTCGTACTGGAGCAGGACATGGTTTTTCAGGTCTTGAGGCTTCTCCAGGGGCCGCTTCTTCAGAACCTTTGGGCTGCAGACCGGAAAGACCTTCTCGCCGAAAAGACGCACCGCGTTCGGGCCCGCGAGCGACGCCGGGCCGTGGCGGAGCGCGAGGTCCAGGCCGTCGCGCTCCAGATCCTGCACCCTGGTCTCGGCGGTGATGCGCACGTCGACCCCGGGATGGTCGCGCGTGAAGCCCGCGAGGCGCGGAATCAGCCATAGGGCGGCGAACGAGTGCGTGGTGGTGACCGAGAGTCCCTTCCTGCCTGCTTGCGCGCGCAGCCGGTCGGTCGCGGCACGCATGGTCGAGAGGGCCTGCGCGGCGGCGGCATAGAACTGGTGCCCGGCCTCGGTGAGCGCGAGGGCGCGGTGGCGGCGCTGGAAGAGCACGACCCCGAGCTGGTCTTCGAGCTCCTTGATCTGGCGGCTCACCGCGGATTGCGTGAGGAAGAGCTCCTCCCCCGCCTTGGTGAAGGACAGGTGGCGCGCGGCCGACTCGAAGCCGACGAGCAGGTCGAGGGCGGGTAATGCATTCCGGTTACGCATGCAAATCCTGAGAATTTACCGTTTGAGCCGACGGCGATAAGCATGCATCCTGCGCATACCAAACGCAAGGAGCTGAACTATGCGGATCGAACTGACGAACGGGGCCCTGACGCTCGCGCGGGGCCAAACCCTGAAGGTCGTGGACGGCGCGGGCAGCACGGTGTGCGCAAGCCACGCCCCGCTATGGATTACCGAAGAGAACCGGCCGCGCGACATAGTTGTCGAGCCCGGCGCCTGCTACCGGCTTGCCGCGCAAGGCGTCGCGGTCATCGAAGCGCTCGGAGAAGCCTCCGTTTCTTTTGCCTGAAAGGAAGAGCCAAATGAGATACGACTTCGCACAAATCCAGGCCCTGCAATCCAGAGCGCGGCGTGAGCGCTCGGAGGCGGTGCACCGCCTGATCATCGCCCCAATCCTCGCGCTCTTCGCGAGCGCCGGAACATCCAAGCGTAGCGGCCATGCCCCTCGTCCGCATTTCGCTCGCCAAGGGTAAGCCCGCGCCCTACCGGCGCCAGGTGGGGGATGCCATCCACCGGGCGCTGGTTGAAGCCGCCGGCGTGCCGCCGCTCGATCGCTTCCAGATCCTCACCGAGCACGAGCCGGGCGACATCGTCTACGACTCGACCTTCCTGGGCATCGCGCGCACCAGCGATCTCGTGATCATCCAGATTACGCTTTCGGCCGGGCGCACGCTGGAGCAGAAGCGCGCCTTGTATCGAAAGATCGCGGCCAATCTGGCCGGCGCCGTGGGCCTGCGGCTCGAGGACGCGTGGATCAGCCTGGTCGAGGTGGCGAAGGAGAACTGGTCGTTCGGAAACGGAGTCGCTTCGTACGCACCTGCGGAGGCGCAGACCGCCTAGAATCGGCGGGTGTTCAAGCCGGACCTCCTGAAGGGTAAGCGCATCCTCGTCACCGGCGGCGGCACCGGCCTCGGTAGGGAGATCGCGGCCAAGTACGTCGAGCTCGGCGCCGAGGTCTGGATTTGCGGACGGCGCGGTGGAGTTCTGGAAGAAACCGCGAAATCTCTCGGTGGCAGAGTCAAAACGCATGCGGTCGACATCCGCGACGCCGCAGCGGTGGACGCCATGGTGCAGCGGATCTGGGACGAAAGCGGCCCGCTCGCCGGCCTGGTGAATAACGCCGCCGGCAACTTCATCAGCCCGACCAAGGACCTGTCGCCGAACGGGTTCAACGCCATCGCGAACATCGTGTTCCACGGCACGTTCTACGTGACCCAGGCAGTGGGCAAGCGCTGGATCGCGGCCGGGCACAAGGGCTCGGTGATCACCATTCTCGTCACCTGGGTGCACACCGGCTCGCCGTACGTCGTGCCTTCGGCGATGTCGAAAGCCGGCCTGCACGTCATGACCAAGTCGCTCGCCGTGGAATGGGGCAAGTACGGCATCCGCCTTAACGCGATCGCGCCCGGGCCGTTTCCGACCGAAGGCGCCCAGAAGCGGCTGCGCCCCGACGAGGGCTTCGAAAAGTCCTCCGATCTGAATCCGATGCGGCGTGTCGGGCGCATGGAAGAGCTGCAGAACCTCGCAACTTTCCTGATGGCGGAGGGCTGCGAGTGGCTGACCGGCGAGACGATCGCCATCGACGGCGGCGGCTACCTCGCTACCGGCGCAGCCGGCTATTACGTCGCGCTCGACAAGCTCACCGACGCCGACTGGGCGCGCATGCGCGCGATGATCAAGGCCGCGAACGAGAAGGACCGCGCCGGCAGAACCGTCTGATGGCCAGCGTTCCACGGCCAGCGGCGACGCTGATCCTGCTGCGGCATGGTCTCGAAGTGCTCATGCTGCAGCGGGTTCA
>DATFEI010000110.1:0-3452 GCA_035251315.1 Burkholderiales bacterium
GGCTTCACCTTGCGAGCCTTGTTGAGGAACGCGGTGATCTGCCCGGCTATCCCCTTGTTTTCCTCGATCTTGCCGTAGTTGTCGACGAAGTTCACGAGTAGGGCGCGGCCGTCGAGCCGTTCCTGCGCGAGACGCCGACACTCACGCTCGGCTGCCTCACGCGCTTCCTGTTCGGCGAGCTGGAGGGCACGGGCTTCTGCCTCCGCCCTCTCCAGACGCTCGCGCTCTTCCTGGGCCTTGCGCGCGGCCTCGGCCTCCAGCCGGCGGCGCTCGGCGGCGAGCCGCTCCTCTTCGGCAGCCCGCGCGGCGGCGAGCCGCTCCTCTTCGGCAGCCTGCTGCTTCCGGGCGGCCTCTTCCCGGGCGAGCTGCTCGGCGCGCTCACGCTCGAGGCGCTCGCGCGTGGCGCGCTCCTCGGCTTCCCTCCGGGCCCTGGCCTGCCGCTCTTCTTCCGCGATCTTGGCGCGGCGCTCGCGCTCAGTGACCTCACGGCACATCAGGTTGCCACGGCCGTCGGTCTCGATTTGTTTCGTGCAGTCCTGCTCGCTCACCTTGCGCGACGGATCCATCGGTGGCGGGTAGGCTCCATCCAGCGGTCTGGTACTGCAGCCGGCCGCGAGCACGAGGACGAGGACGACGGTCAGGCTCTTGTTCATGGCTCTCCCTTCAGGTTCCGTAGGCGCGCAGCGCCAGAACTGCGTGAATTGACTTCGAAGCAAAAGATACGCGCGGCGCGCTCGGCGCGCTGCGACAGAATCCTCAGATCAGCAGCGACGCCTCGGTTTTAAACGTCGGCAGAGAGCCTCACGAACTACGCCAGGGCAGGCTCCATGCCTCTTGATCTTGCCAAGAAGCTCGGAAAAGCGACCAAGACAAATTGGAGATTTCTGCTTAGCGCGGTCTAGCGAAGGATAGGAAATTTCTTGGCATCCGTGCCGCGAAATGCGCGCGGTTGTGGCG
Organism: Burkholderiales bacterium; assembly: GCA_035251315.1. GTDB lineage: Bacteria > Pseudomonadota > Gammaproteobacteria > Burkholderiales > SG8-39 > SCGC-AG-212-J23. The sequence goes on from DATFEI010000110.1 coordinate 958, forward strand.
TGTTTCGGGTAGGTGAGCGGTGGTTCTAGTCGGGCTATTGCAGTGAGTTCGCGCGAGCTGTTGTCCCGGCACGCGTGAAGTTGAACCTCACCAGCATGATCCGCTGCTCTTCCGCATCCGCCGGCGCAAACGTCCACTTCTTTGATGCCTGGATGGCGAGCCGCTCGAAATAGCGGCTCGGACCGGGATCGTCCGCGGTGGCGACGAGAACCGTACCTTCCTTGTCGACGATCACCCGAACGGATACTCTGACTGTGCCGCGGATAGTTTCCCGTGCGCTTCGCGGGACGCTTGGGATCACTTCGAGTGATGGCGACGCATCTGGTTGCTTGCGCACTTCCGACTCGACTGATTTCGCCTCGGCTGATCTCGTTTCGGCGGTTTCAGTAGCGGGCTTCGGGGCACCGGGCGCGGAAGTCGGCTCGGTCCTGAACATACTGATGGCAACCCAGCTCAGCAGCACTGCGACAGTTCCTAGACCTAGAATCAGTAGCTGCGCACCTCTACTCAAGCGCCGCCGGACAGGGGCCCGGGGCGGCCCTTTCGAAATTATCTTCACGCGGACCACCAGCCGTGGTGCAGACGGCGTGCCTGACTGGGACTTAGCCGCCGCAACCGAGCTCGCCTGTGACTGTGACTCCATTGTTTTCGCCACCGCTGTTTGCGGCACCGAGGGTTCCGCGGAGGCGGGGCGGTCGGCCGCGGGTTCAGGCACTGCCGACCGCCGTCGCTCGGTGCCGGGCCGGCATGCTCCTCAGCGAACCAACTCGCCGCGCTTCTCCGGCAGCTCGATCTTCACCTCTAGCACATCCAAGTTTTCCTGGCGCTCCAGGTTTACCCTGATGTCGTTCGGGTCGATGCGGATGTACTTTAAGATTACCGCGATCAGGTCCTTCTGCAGTAAGGGCAGGTAGTCCGGCTCGTGCCGGCGGCCGGTCCGCTCGTGCGCCAAAATGATCTGCAGACGCTCCTTGGCAATCGAAGCACTTTTTCTATTCTCGCCGAGCAGAAATGAGAGTAACGAGGCCATGGCGCTTTTACTTTGCGGTGGCGAAGAGGCGCTTGAAAAAGCCCTGCTTCGCCGCCTCGGTGAAACGCAAAGGTCGCTCCTCCCCGAGAAACCGGTCCACGACGTCCCTGTAGGCCTCGGACACGTTCGAGCCGGGCATGTGGACGGCTGGCGTCCCTTGGTTGGACGCCAGCAGCACCGTCTCCGACTCCGGGATCACGCCGATGAGCGGGACCCGCAGGATGTCCTTGATGTCCTCGATCGAGAGCATCTGGCCCAGGTCGACACGGTTGGGGTTGTAACGGGTAATGAGCAGGTGCTCCTTCACCGGCTGGCCGCCCTCGAGCGCGCGCTTGGTCATGCTGGCGAGCATGCCGAGGATGCGGTCCGAGTCGCGCACCGACGAGACCTCGGGATTGGTGACGACCAGCGCCTCGTCGGCGAAGTGCATGGCGAGGAGCGCGCCCGTCTCGATGCCGGCGGGCGAGTCGCACACGATGTACTCGAAGCCCATGGCCGAGAGGTCGGTCAGAACCTTCTCGACCCCTTCCTTCGTGAGCGCGTCCTTATTGCGGGTTTGCGAGGCGGCGAGTATCGACAGGTTCTCCGCCTGCTTGTCCTTGATGAGGGCCTGGTGCAGCTTCGCCTCGCCGTGGATGACGTTGATGAGGTCGTACACCACTCGGCGCTCGCAGCCCATGATGAGATCGAGGTTTCGAAGGCCCACGTCGAAGTCGATGACGGCCACTTTCTTTCCGCGCAGTGCTAGGCCGGAGGCAAAGCTGGCGCTCGTCGTGGTCTTACCCACGCCCCCCTTGCCCGAGGTCACCACGACGATTCTTGCCTTTCCGTTTCCCTTCTCAACGTTCGCGGTTGCTTCTCGGGTTGCGTTGTAGATGTCGTTGCTGCCCACGTGCGATCTCCCGGCGTCAGCCTTCTAGGGGTTCGAGGACGAGCCGCTCGCCATCGGGGCCCCTGACCAGCCGCACCTGCGTCGGCTTGCCTCGGACCGTCTCGGGGAGGGGCTCCTCGCCGGTGCGGTACACGCCGGCGATAGAAATCAGCTCTGGCTCGAGCGCGAGGGCGAAGATCCTCGCCTCAGCGTCGCCGTGGGCGCCGGCCATGGCGCGACCGCGAAGCGGCGCATATACATGGACGTTGCCGTCGGCGATGACCTCGGCGCCCGCGTTGACCATGGCAAGCACGACGAGGTCGCGGCTGCGCGCGTAGACCTTCTGGCCGGAGCGCAGCGGCCGGTCGACGACTAGCGTGGGCGGCGCGGCGAGCGACGAGGCCGACGCGGGCGGCTCCGCCTTCGCAGGAGGGCTCTTCGGGGCCGGAAGCGGAATGCGCGCGTCTGCCGCCGAAAAGAGACCCGCTGCGGCTGCGGCCTCGATATGCGAGCGGCGGCCTCCGCGGACGCCGACGGGCATCAGCCGGTAGCGCTTCAGCAGGGCGACGAGCGCCCCGAAGTCGACCGCCGCGT
>DATFEI010000270.1:0-15604 GCA_035251315.1 Burkholderiales bacterium
GCATTTCGAGAAGATGCTCTACGACAACGGGCCGCTGCTCGGCCTGCTTGCCGACGCGTGGCTCGTGACGGGCGATCGCTTGTACGAGGAATGTGCGGCCGCCACTGCCGGCTGGATCATGCGCGAGATGCAGTCGCCCGAGGGAGGCTACTACTCCTCGCTCGACGCCGACAGCGAGCACGAGGAAGGCAAGTTCTATGTCTGGTCGCGCGAGGAAGCGCAGCGGCTCCTGACCGACGAGGAATACCTGGCGTTCGCATCGCGCTACGGCCTCGATAGGCCACCCAACTTCGAGAACCGCCATTGGCATCTCTACGTGGCGAGGAGGGCAGAAAGTCCCGCCCTGGAGACAGCAAGGCAAAAGCTCTTCGCGGCGCGCGAGAAGCGCGTGCGGCCGGGCCGCGACGAGAAGGTGCTGGTCTCCTGGAACGCGCTCGCGATTCGCGGCATGGCGCGCGCGGGACGCACGCTCGGTAACGAGGCCTGGATCGCTTCCGCGCGCCGCGCATTCGGCTTTATCCGCTCGGTGATGTGGCGCAACGGCCGGCTCGCCGCCACGTACAAGGACGGGCGGGCGCACCTCAACGCCTATCTCGACGACTATGCCCTGCTGATTGCCGCCGCGCTCGAGCTCCTGCAGGATCGGTTCTCGGTTGATGAGCTTGGCTTTGCCATCGAGGTGGCCGAGGTGCTTCTCGAGCAGTTCGAGGACGGCGCCGAGGGCGGCTTCTTCTTCACCGCGCGCGAGCACGAGCGACTGGTCCATCGCCCCAAGCCGGGCCACGACCACGCCACGCCCTCGGGCAACGCGGCCGCGGCATGGGTGCTCAACCGGCTGCACGCGCTGACCGGCGAGGCGCGTTACGCGGCCGCCGCCCAGCGCACGCTCGAGCTCTTCTATCCGACGATGCGCGAGCACCCCGGCGGATTCGCCATGATGGCGATTGCGCTGGACGAACACCTCGCGCAGCCCAAGACGCTCGTTTTGCGCGGCAGCCCGGACGCGGTGGACACCTGGAAAGCCGAGCTTGCACGCGACTACCTGTCCGATGCGCTGGTGCTCGGGATCCCGGACGGCGTGGTGGGCCTGCCGCAACTTCTCGACAAGCCGGCGCGCGCCGGCGCGGTCAACGGATGGCTGTGCCGGGGCGTTAGCTGCCTGGAGCCGAGCAGCGATTTAGTACACTTGAGACAAACCCTTAGGGAGAAAACATGAAGTTTGCAGGAACATGCGTCGCGCTCGCGGCGCTGGCGGGGGCCGCTTTACCGGCGGCGGCAAGCGAGCAGCTTGCCAAGAAGCACAACTGCCTTGCGTGCCACACCGTGGACAAGAAGATGGTCGGCCCGTCCTACAAGGACGTCGCGGCCAAGTACCGCAGCGACAAGGGAGCCGCCGCCAAGCTCGCCACCAAGGTCAAGAACGGCAGTCAGGGGGTCTGGGGCAACGTACCGATGCCGCCGAACACCACCGTGCCCGACGCCGACGTGAACGCGCTGGTGAAGTGGATTCTCCTGCAGAAGTAAGGCGTATGATATTGGCCCGCACGTATACCCCAGTACGAACCCCGGAGAACTCATGAAGAACGTTCAATTTGGCATTAGCGTCATTGCCGCCGCGGTCGCCGCAGCTTTCACATTGGTCGGCTGCGGCCAGCAGAGCGGCGGCGGAGCCGAGGTCAGGATCGGCCACGTCGCGCCGCTGACCGGCGGAATTGCGCACCTCGGCAAGGACAACGAGAACGGCGCGCGCCTCGCGATCGACGAGGCGAACGAAGCGAAGATCACGATCGACGGCAAGCAGGTCAAGTTCGCGCTGGTCGCCGAAGACGACCAGGCCGACCCGAAGGTCGGCACCACCGTAGCGCAGAAGCTGGTCGATGCCAAGGTGGTCGGGGTGGTTGGCCACCTCAACTCGGGCACCTCGATTCCCGCCTCGCCGCTCTACAACCAGGCCGGCATCCCGGTGATCTCGGGCTCGGCGACCAACCCGAAGCTCACCGAGCAGGGCTTCAAGACCCAGTTCCGCGTCGTCGCGCGCGACGACCAGCAGGGCCCGGCGGTCGCGAACTACCTCGCGGCCAACAGCAAGCCCAAGCTCGTCGCCGTGATCGATGACGCCACCGCCTACGGCGAAGGCATCGCGAACGAGGTGGAGAAGACGCTCAAGGCGGCCAACATCGAGGTGCTGCCGCGCGAGAAGGGCACCGACAAGACCACCGACTGGAAGGCGATCCTCACCAAGCTGCGCGGCCGCAACCCCGATGCAGTGTTCTACGGCGGCATGGACGCCACCGGCGGCCCGCTGCTCAAGCAGGGACGCGAGCTCGGCATCAAGGCGGTGTTCTCGTTCGGCGACGGCGCGTGCACCGACAAGATGAAGGAGCTCGCCGGTGAGGCCGTCGAGGGGATGCTGTGCTCGCAGGCCGGCATCCCGCCGCAGGCGGCGTCCAAGAAGTTCCTCGATGCCTACAAGAAGAAGTTCAATGCCGATCCGATCCTGTACTCGCCGTTCACCTACGACGCCACGAACCTGCTGATCGAGGCGATGAAGAAGGCGAACTCCACCGATCCGAAAAAGTATCTGGGCGAGCTGCAGAAGATCAGCTTCACCGGCGCGAGCGGCCCGATCTCCTTCGACGAGAAAGGCGACCGCAAGGACGCCGAGATCACCATGTTCACCATGAAAGGCGGCAAGCTCGAGCCGATCGCCGTCATCAAGGGCGACAAGACGATGAGCTACGACGAGTTCGTGAAAGGGGCGAAGTAGCGGTTCCGGCGCAAGGGGCTTGAAAACGGCACCCTGCGGGTGCCGTTTTTGTTTCTGCTAGGCTAGCCGCCGAATGGATACCTTCCTGCAGCAGCTCGTCAACGGGCTCACCGCGGGAAGCGTCTACGCCGTGGTCGCTCTCGGCTACACCATGGTGTACGGCATCATCCAGCTCATCAACTTCGCCCACGGCGAGGTGGTGATGATCGGCGCCATGGTGGCGTTCACCGTCATCAACCTGCTCGTTCCCAGCGGGCTGCCGCCGCTCGCCATCGTGCTGATCGGGGCCGGCTGCGCGGTGCCGATCTGCATGCTGGTGGGCTACGGCATGGAGCGCTTCGCCTACCGGCCGCTGCGGCACGCGCCGCGCCTTGCCCCGCTCATCACCGCGATCGGCGTCTCGATCATCCTGCAACACGTCGCCCTCATGATCTGGAGCCGCAACATCATGGCGTTCCCGCAGATCATTCCGTCGACCACCTACTTCATCGGCGGCGCCGCCATCACCACGGTGCAGATCGCGATTCTCGCCATCTGCCTGACGCTGATGGCGAGCCTCGCCATCCTCGTCTACCGCACCCCGCTCGGCACGGCGATGCGCGCCACCGCGCAGAACGCCCAGGTCGCCGGGCTCATGGGCATCGACATCAACCGAGTGATCGGCGTCACGTTCGTGATCGGAGCGGGGCTCGGCGCGGTGGCAGGCGTTCTCTACGGCACCTACTACGGCATCGCCCAGTACACGATGGGCTCGATCCTCGGGCTGAAGGCGTTCTCCGCCGCCGTGCTCGGGGGCATCGGCAACATTCCCGGCGCCATGCTCGGCGGCGTGCTGCTCGGGCTGGTCGAGGCGCTGGGCGCAGGCTACATCGGCGACCTGACCGATGTGTGTCAATGGGGCGTCCCGCTCGACGCCTGTCAAGGCGGCGGTCACTTCATCCTCTTCGGCTCCAACTACCAGGACGTGTTCGCGTTCTTGGTGCTGATCCTCGTACTCGTGTTCCGCCCGCAGGGCCTGCTGGGCGAGCGCGTCGGAGAGCGCGCCTAATGCGGCAGTTCTTCGACACGCGCAATCGCCCGTGGCTGGCCTCGGTCGGGCTCGCGCTGATCGCGGTTTCGCTCGCCGTCCTTCCTTTTGCCCTCGCCCAAGTCGGCACCACCTGGGTGCGCATCACCAACTACGCCATTCTCTACGTGCTGCTCGCGCTCGGCCTCAACATCGTGGTCGGATTCGCCGGGCTGCTCGACCTCGGTTACATCGCCTTCTACGCGGTCGGCGCATACACCTACGCCCTGCTCGCCAGCCCGCAATTCAACCTGCACCTGCCCTTCTGGGTCATCCTGCCCATCGGCGCGGCGGTGGCGGCGTTCTTCGGCGTGATTCTGGGCGCGCCGACGCTCAAGCTGCGCGGCGACTACCTGGCGATCGTCACGCTCGGCTTTGGCGAGATCATCCGCATCTTCCTCAACAACCTGTCGCGTCCGGTGAACATCACCAATGGCCCGATCGGCATTTCGCGCATCGACCCGTTCACTCTCGACGGCTTCAGCTTTGGCACCTACGAGACCTTCCTCGGCCTGGAGTTCAGCGGCCCGATCAAGTACTACTACCTGCTGCTGCTGGTCGCGCTTGGCATCATCGTCGTCAACCTGCGCCTGCAGAATTCGCGCGTCGGGCGCGCCTGGGAGGCGATCCGCGAGGATGAGACCGCGGCGCGCGCCATGGGAATCGACACGCGCAATCTGAAGCTTCTTGCCTTCGCCATGGGGGCGAGCTTCGGCGGCGTCGCCGGCGGCATGTTCTCGGCGATCCAGGGCTTCATCTCGCCCGAGAGCTTCGTGCTGGTGGAATCGATCATGGTGGTGTGCATGGTGGTGCTCGGCGGCATGGGCAACATCTGGGGCGTCATTCTCGGCGCGCTGCTGCTTTCTTTCGTTCCGGAGATCCTGCGCTGGACGGTGACGCCGCTGCAGGAGGCGATCTTCGGGCGCATGGTGATCGAGCCGGAGGTAATCCGGATGCTGCTTTTCGGCCTGGCGCTCGTGCTGGTGATGCTGTTCCGGCCGGCGGGACTGCTGCCTTCCGCGGTGAGGAAGCGCGAGCTCGAGGAGCACGTCGCTTGAGTTTCCTCGAAGCGAGCCGCCTCACCAAGCGCTTCGGCGGCGTGCAGGCGCTGAACGATGTCACCTTCTCGATCCGCGCGGGCGAGATCTACGGCCTGATCGGCCCGAACGGGGCAGGCAAGACCACGCTCTTCAACGTGCTTACCGGCATCTACCCCGCCGACGCGGGCTCGTTCGGCTTCCAGGGGCGCAGCCTTGCCGGAATGAAGCCGAACCACGTGGCAGCGGCGGGTATCGCGCGCACGTTCCAGAACATTCGCCTCTTCGCCGACCTGTCCGCGCTCGAGAACGTGATGATCGGCCGGCATCTGCGCGGCCGCGCGGGCGTAATCGGCGCGGTGCTGCGCACGCGCAGTACGCTCATGGAGGAAAGATCCATCGAGAAGCGCTCGCTGGAGCTTCTCGACTACGTCGGCATCCGCTCGCGCGCGAACGACCGCGCCGGCGCGCTTTCCTATGGCGATCAGCGCCGGCTCGAGATCGCGCGCGCGCTCGCCACCGATCCGAAGCTGCTCGCGCTGGACGAGCCTGCGGCCGGCATGAACCCGGCGGAGCGCGTCGCGCTTGGAAAACTGATCCGCCGCATCCGCGACGATGGCGTCACCGTGCTTCTCATCGAGCACGACGTTCGCCTGGTCATGAACGTGTGCGACCGCGTTATGGTCCTCGACTACGGCGAGAAGATCGCTGAAGGTATTCCTGCCGAGGTCCAGAAAGATCCGAAGGTAATCGAGGCCTATCTAGGCGCACCGCGTGCTGCTTGAGGTCAAAGGGCTCGAGGTGCACTACGGCGGCATTCGCGCCGTGAAAGGCGTTGATTTACAAGTCGCCGACGGCGAGCTCGTCTGCCTGATCGGCGCCAACGGCGCTGGCAAGACGACGACACTCAAGGCGATCTGCAGGCTGGTTGCTTCTCAATCAAAAGCCATTTCTTATGCGGGAAAGGATATCTCGCGCGCCGCGTTGCACGAGCTGCCACGCCAGGGGCTTGTCATGGTGCCCGAAGGGCGCGGGATCTTTCCCCAGCTCACCGTCGAGGAGAACCTCGCGATGGGCGCCTATGCGCGCGGCAGCGCTGATCCCGAAAAGCAGTACAGCACATTTCCGCGGCTCCGGGAGCGGAGGCAGCAGGTTGCCGGCACGCTTTCCGGTGGCGAGCAGCAGATGCTCGCGATCGCGCGCGCGCTGATGAGCGATCCTAAGCTCCTGCTGTTGGACGAGCCGTCTATGGGGCTCGCGCCGATGATGGTGGCGCGCATCTTCGAGATCATCCGCGAGATTGCCGCGCGCGGCGTGACCATCCTCCTCGTCGAACAGAACGCGCGCCTTGCGCTCGAGCTCGCCCACCGTGGCTATGTCATGGAGTCAGGGGCCGTCACACTTAGTGGATCGTCTGGCGACTTGCTAGAAGACCCTAAAGTTAGAGAGGCTTATCTGGGTGAGGGGGCTGTCTGATGCCGCCTGACGAGCGCTCCACACAAGCCGCTTTATACTAGACTATCTAGAACATAGTATACATCTTATACTAAAGCTGCCAATAGTTAGTATAAGCATGCAACGGCTCGATTTACAGGCGCAAACACTTTATTCGGAACTGCTGCAACGTGTCCTTTCCGACACGTTAGCTCCGTCAGTAGAGAAGCTTGGACGATCGTTCGTATCAAAAAAAATTGGTCAGCGAACATACTGGTATCTGCAACACCGCGATTCCGGGGGAATGAAACAGACGTACTTAGGTCGTGAGACCCCCGAGCTCCTTAACGTCATCGAATCGACAAGAGCAGCGGGGCGATCGTTAGCGCCAGACATAGCTCGAAGAAGGCAGCTGTGCGCAGCGATTCGCGCGATGGGATTTCCCAATTGGCCTCGACCTTTGATTTCGACGTTAGAAACGCTCGCAAATGCCGGAGTGTTTCATCTTGGTGCAGTCCTGATCGGCACTCCGGCATACGTCACGTGCATGATGGCGCTCGGCTATCGCTCCGAAATCGCCACCGCTTTAACCGGGGATATTGATTTACAGGTTGGCCAGCATCGAGAACGACTTATGCCGGGCGCTGCTCCGATCAACGTATCCTCGGCCCTAGGCCGGGTAAAGCTCGGCTTCTTTCCTGTGCCGGGCCTGGATCCAAGACATCCTTCGACGATGTTTAAGGTCAGGGATGGCGATCTAATGGTCCAGTTCTTAACTGCTGATGGCTACGGCTCGGACAAGCCGGTCCTAATCCAAGAGCTAGGTACCGCAGCACAGCCCATGCCGTTTATGGAGTTCCTGAGCCCTGAACCAATGAAAGCGGTCTTGCCATTCCAGGCAGGAATTCTTGTTAACGTCCCAAATCCGGCCCGATTGGCATGGCACAAACTTATCGTTGCGCAGAACCGCCCCGTACATGAACGAGCCAAGGCTCAAAAGGATATACAGCAAGCGGCAGACCTAATAATTGTGCTCACGTCTACAGAGCCAGATACGTTGGACGAATGCTTCGTTGACGCTTACCAACGCGGCGACAATTGGAAATCGAGACTGCTTGGTGGAATATCGCGCCTGAAAGCGAACCGAGCTGACGCTTTTGTACTAGTGCAGGAACTTGTTTTTCGCCATGCGAGCAAAGAAGAACTGACGAAGGCACGGCTCCACTAGTCCCTGGACCTCAATAGTGCACGACAAACCTATCGTAACTCGTCAGCGGCCAGGTCGGCCTGTGTAGTGAAGCTGTCGGCGTAGAACTCGTCCTCGGGCAGGCCACAGAGGGTGGTGAAGTCGCGCTTCGCCGAGTCGACCATCACCGGCACGCCGCAGGCGTAAACCTGGTAGCGGGAAAGATCGGGCAGGTCCTCCATCACCGCGCGGTGCACGAATCCGTTGCGTCCGCTCCACGCGTCTTCCGGACGGGCCTCGGAGATCACTGGAACGTAGCGGAAGTTCGAGTGCTCGCGCGCCCAGCTCTGGGGTAAGGAACCAAGATACAAGTCTTTGGGGCGGCGACAGCCCCAGTAGAGCGTCATCGGCCGCGTCACGCCGCGGTGGAACGCGCTTTCGATGATCGACTTGATCGGCGCAAAGCCGGTACCGCTCGCGACGAACACGATGGGTTTCTGGCTGTCGTCGCGCAGAAAGAAGCTTCCGAGCGGTCCTTCCAGCCGCAGGATGTCGCGCTCCTTCATCTTCGTGAATACATGCTCGGTGAAGTTGCCGCCGGCGACGTGCCGGATGTGCAGCTCGATCAGCTCGTCGGTGTGCGGCGCGTTCGCCATCGAGAAACTGCGCCTCTCGCCGCCTTTCAGCAGGAAGTCGATGTATTGGCCCGCGAGGAACTGCAGTCGCTCGTTCGCCGGCAACTTTAGCCGCACGATCATGACATCGTCGGCCGCTCTTTCGAGCTGCTGCACCCTGCACGGGAGCAGGCGCACCGCGATGTCCTTCGCCGCGCCGATGGTGCGGCATTCGATCACCAGGTCGCCGAGCGGCTTCGCCTGGCAGAAAAGAGCCTTGCCGTGCGCGCGTTCCGCCTCGGTGAGCACGCGCGCGTGGTAGTGGCCGTAGTCGACCGAGCCGGCGACGATCTTTCCCTTGCACGAGCCGCAGGCGCCGTTCTTGCATCCATAGGGCAGCATCACCCCCTGGCGCAGCGCCGCGGCGAGCACCGACTCGCCTTCCTGCACCTCGAAGCCCTGGCCGCTCGGCTGAACGGTAACTTTGTGCATCGCTAGAATAGGCGCATGGAGTCTACCAAGCTCTTAGTCCTCACCAACCTGCCCGATCGCGCCGCGGCCGAGAAGCTCGCCGACATGCTGATCGCCGAGCGGCTCGCGGCGTGCGTCAACATTCTCGCGCCGTGCCGATCGGTATACCGCTGGAAGGGCGCGGTGCAGCACGACGAAGAGCACCCGATGCTGATCAAGACCACGCAGGCGCGCTACGCGGAGCTTGAGCAGGCGCTACGCGCCGGGCATCCATACGAACTTCCTGAGATCATTGCGGTCCCAATCGGGCGCGGCCTGCCCGCCTACCTCGACTGGGTGGCCGCTGAGACCAAGGCGTGAAACGATTCCTCATCGGGCTGGTTCTGGTTGCGCTTGCGGCGCCGGCGCACGCTCAGCTGTCCCGATTGCTGAAGAGCGACGACCTGCTGGAACCCGAGAAGGCGTTCCGCTTCAGCGCACGCGCCGTCGACGGCGCGGTCGAAATCCAGTTCGCCATCGCCGACGGGTACTACATGTACCGCGACAAGTTCCGGTTCGCGGCCGAAGGCAATGCCGCTGTGCGTCTCGGCAGCCCGGAGCTTCCTGCCGGTGCGCGCCATCGGGATGAGTTTTTCGGCGAAGTCGAGACTTACCGCAGGCAGGTGCACATCCGCATTCCCGCCGAAGGGCAGGGACGCTTCGACCTCAAGGTGACTTCGCAGGGCTGCGCGGACATCGGCGTGTGCTACGTGCCGATGGAATCGCAGGCTTCTTTGCAGCTCGTGGCCGCTCCGGCGGGTGCTGCACCGGCTGTATCGGAAGGGCCGCGCGAGATTGATGCGCGCCCGCGCCTATCCATATTCGCGAGCGACATCGATATCGCACGCCTGTTCGAAGGCAATTTCGTGCTTGTGCTCGCGGGCTTCCTCTTTCTTGGCATGCTGCTTACGTTCACGCCGTGTGTGCTGCCAATGATCCCGATTCTTTCGGCGATCATCGTCGGCGAGGGCAAGAATCTGAACAAGTGGCGCGGGCTCGCGCTTTCGCTCACGTACGTGCTCGGAATGGCGCTCGCCTACGCGCTTGCCGGCATCGCGGCCGCGTACTCGGGCTCGCTTCTCGCTGCGGCCCTGCAAAATGTTTGGGTCCTCGGCGCGTTTGCGGCCGTGTTCGTGATCCTCGCGCTTTCCATGTTCGGCTTCTACGACCTGCGCCTGCCGGGCTTCGTGCATCACCATCTGCACACGGCGCACAAACGGCTGCGCGGCGGCCAGATCGCCTCGGTGGCAGCCATGGGCGTACTCTCTGCGGTGATCGTGAGCCCATGCGTCGCGGCGCCGCTCGCCGGCGCGTTGCTCTACATTTCGCAGACCCGTGACGTTGCGCTCGGCGGTGCCGCGCTTTTCGCGATGGCGCTCGGGATGGGCGTGCCGCTTGTAGCGGTGGGGGTGTCGGAGGGCGCGCTACTCCCTAAGGCCGGCGCTTGGATGGCCAGCGTGCGCAAGTTCTTCGGTGTGCTGCTTATTGCGGTGGCGATCTGGATCGTCTCGCCGGTGCTCCCGCCGATGGCGCAGATGCTCGCTTGGGGCGCGCTCTTTATCGGCTCCGCGATGTTCCTGCGTGCGATAGATCCCCTGCCCGACTCGGCTTCGGGGTGGTGGCGGCTGTGGAAAGGCGTCGGCATCGTGGCCTTGGTCGCCGGCATTGCGTTCATCATCGGCGCGTTCTCGGGCGCTCAGGATGTGCTGCGGCCGCTTGCGGGAGTTACCAGGACTGGTCCTGCTGCAGCCGCGCCGCTGCCGTGGATTCGAGTGGCTTCGCTCGCCGAGCTCGAAGGGAAGCTCAAGGCACCAGGCAAAACGGTGATGCTGGATTTCTATGCCGACTGGTGCGTGTCGTGCAAGGAAATGGAAGCGTTCACGTTCTCCGATCCGAACGTGCGCGCGCAGCTTGACCGCATGCTGCTCCTGCAAGTCGATGTCACCGCGAACAGCGAAGCCGACAAGGCGCTGCTCAAGCGCTTCTCGCTCTTTGGCCCCCCGGGAATCATCTTTTTCGATCCGGACGGCCGCGAGATCAAGGGCCTGCGGGTCATCGGCTATCAGGGCCCCGATCGCTTCCTGAAAACGCTCAGCCTCGCGACAGCGCCTTAGCCGCGTCGAGCGCGAAGTAGGTCAGGATGCCGTCGGCGCCAGCGCGCTTAAACGCGAGCAACGTCTCTAGCACGCACGATTCCGGCAGCCAGCGGCGTTCTATCGCACCGCGCAGCATGGAGTACTCCCCCGAAACCTGGTAGGCATAGGTGGGAACCTTGAACTCGTCCTTTACGCGGCGCAGGACGTCGAGGTATGGAAGCCCTGGCTTCACCATTACCATGTCGGCGCCTTCGGCGAGATCGAGCCCGACCTCGCGCAACGCCTCGTCGGAGTTCGCGGGATCGAGCTGGTAGGTTCGCTTGTCGGCCTTGCCAAGCGCCTTCGCCGAGCCGACCGCGTCACGGAAAGGGCCGTAGAAGCCGGACGCGTACTTTGCCGAGTAGGCCATGATCTTGGTGTGGATGTGACCGGCTTTTTCGAGCGCCGCGCGGATCCGGCCGATGCGTCCGTCCATCATGTCGGAAGGCGCGACGATGTCCACGCCTGCAGCGGCCTCGGCAAGCGCCTGCTTCACGAGAATATCGAGCGTTGCGTCGTTGAGGATGTACCCAGTGGCGTCGATGACGCCGTCCTGGCCGTGCGTGGTGTACGGATCGAGCGCCACGTCCGCCATAACGCCCAGTTCGGGAAAGCGCTTCTTTAGTGCGGCGATGGCGCGCGGAATCAGTCCCTTCGGATTGAACGCTTCGCGGCCGTCGGCCGTCTTAAGCCTGGAATCGATTGCAGGGAAGAGCGCGAGCACCGGGATTCTGAATTTCACGCATTGTTCGGCAAGGCGCAGCAGCCGGTCTACGGTCATGCGCTCGACGCCAGGCATGGACGCCACTTCTTCCGTGCGGGCTTTTCCGTCCAGCACGAAGATCGGGTAGATGAGATCCCCCGCCGTCAATGTGGTCTCGCGCATCAGGCGGCGCGAGAACTCGTCGCGCCGCATGCGTCGCATCCGCAGCGCCGGGAAGCTACCGTAAATGTTCATTTATTTCCAAATGTTACGCGGGGGAACTTTGCGCGGCGGGCTGAATCTTACCTTCGGACGAGTTGATCGTCTCCCGCTTCTCCTCCCTGAGCGGGTGCCTTAATTCAACGTTAAGGCGTTTTGCCCCCGGTTTGTATCCCCTTTACCGGGGGCTTTTTATTCCGGCGCCCTGCTCGAGCCAGGACTCGAGCAGGGCGCGACATTCTTCGACGCCCTGCTTGGTCACGCTAGAGAAGAGTAGCGCATCGGCGAACCGTCCCTTAAGCGCCGACTGCTCGCCGCGGCTAAGCTTGTCCGCCTTCGCCAGCACGAGCAGCCTGCGCCGGTCGCCGAGCCATTCCAAGAGCTGCGCGTCGAGCGGCGTCAGGGGGTGGCGAGCGTCCATGACGACCACAATGCCGACGAGGTTAGAGCGCGAGCCGAGATAGCTTCCGACGAGGTCGCGCCACTGCGCCCGTTGCTGGCGCGGGACTCGCGCATACCCATACCCCGGGAGGTCGACGAGGCGGGCGGCATCGCCCAGCGAGTAGAAGTTGATCGTCTGCGTGCGCCCGGGACTCTTGCTGGTAAACGCGAGGCGCTTGCGGCCGACGATGGCATTGATCGCGCTCGACTTCCCAACGTTCGAGCGGCCGGCGAAGACGATCTCTGGGGGCCCGGGCGGCGGGAGCTCGGCTGACCGGCCGGCAGCCGCGACGAACTGTGCTTGCGAGAATAATCTAATAAAATCGCGCCTTTCGATGCGAGCCGAGAGCAAGGGGATGATACGTGCATTGGTGTGCGCCGCCGGCGCAACGGCCGCGCTCGCCGCGCAGGCCCAAGCGCCAGATCTGAAAAAAGCCGAGGAGCTCGCGAACCAGGTTTGTGCCGCCTGTCATGCTGCCGACGGCAACAGCACGGCGCCCGCCAACCCCAAGATCGCCGGCCAGATCCCCGAGTATCTAAACAAGCAGCTCGTCGACTTCAAGCCGCAGGGGAACAAGAAGCCGGCGCGCGAGAGCGCGATCATGGCGGGCATGGTCGCGAATCTCTCCGAAGGGGATATGAAAGGCCTGGCGGCGTTTTACGCCGGCCAAAAGCTGAACCCGGCCGCTGCCGCGGACAAGAATCTTGCCGCGCTGGGCCAGAAAATCTGGCGCGGCGGAATTGCCGCGAGCGCCGTGCCTGCGTGCGCTGGATGCCATGGCCCCGCCGGCGCTGGAATGCCCGCACAGTACCCGCGAATTGCCGGCCAATACGCCGAGTACATTGCCGCCCAGCTCAAGGCTTTCAAGGACGGCGCCCGGGCGAACGATCCCAACGGCATGATGCGCGGCG
Organism: Burkholderiales bacterium; assembly: GCA_035251315.1. GTDB lineage: Bacteria > Pseudomonadota > Gammaproteobacteria > Burkholderiales > SG8-39 > SCGC-AG-212-J23. The sequence continues at coordinate 13,025 of DATFEI010000270.1, forward strand.
TGACCGCGCGCATGACCGAGCGGGAGATTCGCGCTGTCGCCGAATACGCCGCCGGACTGCGCTGAGGGAATACTTGCTTCGGCGGTAGTGTTTTCACCCGTGCGGCCCATGCCGCGATTAGAGGAGAGGAAACTATGAAGAAGACCCTTCTGGCAGCCGGCGTCGCGATTGTCGTCGGCGGCCTCGCCGGCACCGCGCTTGCCCAGGTGAAGCCCGACGTACTGGTGAAGCAGCGGCAATCGGCGATGACGCTGATCGGCAAGTACTGGGGCCCGATCGCCGGCATGGCTTCGGGCAAGGTGTCTCCTTACAACGCGGACGTTGTGTCGCGCAACGCTACGTACCTCGAAAACCTCGCGCAGATGCCTTGGGACGGGTTCCACGAAAGCACCAAGGGCGAGAAGAGCCGCGCGCTGCCTGCGATATGGCAGCAAAAGGGCAAGTTCGACGAGCTCGCGCAAAGGTTGCAGTCGGAAACCATCAAGCTCGGCCAGGTGGCGCGGGCGAAGGACGAGGCGGGCGTCAAGCAACAGTACGCCGCGGTCGGCAAGGTGTGCGGCGCGTGCCACGAGAACTTCCGCGAGAAACAGTAAGCAGCCGATGTTCCAGGCAAGCCCCGCGGTTGCGGGGCTTTTGCTTTTCTTCGCCGTCGGGCTGTGCTTCGCGCAGGCCGATCCAAAGCGCGGGGAGTACGTTGCGAAGGCCGGCGGCTGTCTCGGCTGTCACACCGAGGGGAAGGAAAACGCGACGCCTTATGCCGGCGGCCGCGCGCTGAAGACGCCGTTCGGCACGTTTTACGGGCCGAACATCACGCCGCATCCCCAGGCCGGGATTGGGCGCTGGACCGAGGCCGATTTTATGCGCGCGCTGCGCGAAGGGCGGCGTCCCGACGGCGCGCATTACTTCCCCGCTTTTCCCTATCCTTCGTTCACGTTAATCACCGAACGCGATCTGCGCGACCTCTGGGCCTATTTCCGCTCGCTGCCGCCGAGCAGCCGACAGAGCGAGCCGCACCAGCTCGGCTTCCTCTACCGCTGGCGCTTTCTCGTCGGTATCTGGAAGTGGCTCTTCTTTACGCCCGGCCGGTTCGTGCCCGATCCTGCGAAGAGCGCGGTGCTGAACCGCGGTAGATACCTTGTGACGGCGCTCGGCCATTGCGGCGAGTGCCACACGCCGCGTAATTTCCTGGGCGCGCCGAAGCAGAGCCAGTTCCTCGCCGGCGCCAAGGATGTCGCGCCCAATCTCACGCCGACCCGACTGAAGAACTGGAGCGATGCGGACTTGCGCAACTTCCTTACCACCGGGCTAACCGCCGAAGGTGACGTCCCGGCCAAGGAGATGGGCGAGGTCATCACCAATACCACCAGCCAGCTCACCGCGGTGGACCTGAACGCGGTGATCGCTTTTCTGCGTTCGGTTCCGCCATTGCCTCAACCGGGGAAATAGAATGAAATACAGACGCATGGAATAGGCAAGGTAGGAGCCTTGTTCCCTCTATGAACGAAGCCCAGCGCCTGGTTGAGCTGATCCCGCGGCTGCGGCGCTATGCTCGCGCGCTGGTCGGCGACCGTTTCACCGCCGACGACCTGGTGCAGGACACGCTGGAGCGTGCGTGGGCGAAGCTGCACCTCTACCGCCGCGGGACCGATCTCCGCGCGTGGCTCTTCACCGTGATGCACAACGTACATGTCAACCGGGTGCGCTCCTCCCGCGCCACCGATACCCTCGACGACGAGATACCGGAGCTCGCGCAGCGAGCGCCGCAGAGCGACGCACTGCTGGTGCGCGACCTCGACCGGGCTATCACGCGGCTGCCGGCGGAGCAGCGCGCCGTGCTGCTTCTCGTCACGCTCGAGGAAATGAGCTACGACCAGGTTGCGCGCACGCTCGGCATCCCGATCGGTACCGTGATGTCGCGACTGTCTCGGGCGCGGGAAAAGCTGCGCACGATGATGCTCGGGCAGCCGGCGCCGGCGAAGCTCAAAGTGGTCAAATGAGCCGTCCCATCGACGAGGTCAGCGAGCTCGACCTCCAGGCCTATGCCGACGGCAAGCTGCCGGAGGAGCGCCGGGCCGTCGTGGCGGCCTGGCTCGCCGCGCATCCAGACGACGCGGAGCGCATGGAGAGCTACCGCCGTCTGAGCGAGGAGCTGCGCAGCACCTACGAAGGTGTGCTGGACGAGCCGGTTCCAGAGCGGCTGAGGCGCGCACTGCGGCCCGCGCGCATGCGCCGGGTCGCGATGATCGCCTTGTGGGTCGGACTGGGTGCCGCGCTCGGCGGCATCGCCGGCTGGCATCTTCAATCGACGCAAGCACCTCCAGCCGCGGCCGCCGACCCTGCGGACATGATGGCGCGGCGCGCGGCGGTCGCCCACGCTACGTATTCACCCGAAGTGCGCCACCCCGTGGAGGTCGGCGCCGACCAGGAAGCGCACCTGGTCAAGTGGCTTTCCAAGCGCCTTGGCACGCCGCTGCGCGCGCCCCACCTCGAGTCGGTGGGCTACAGCCTGGTGGGCGGCAGGCTCCTGCCCGGCGAGAACGGCCCGGTCGCGCATTTCATGTACCAGTGCAACCGCGGCAC
>DATFEI010000158.1:0-16093 GCA_035251315.1 Burkholderiales bacterium
CGGCGTGGTGCTGGTGATCGCGCCGTGGAACTATCCCTGGCTCACTTCGGTGAACGCGGTGGTCCCTGCGCTCCTCGCGGGCAATAGCGTGATCCTTAAAATGGCGGCGCAGACCCCGCTTGTGGCCGAGCGCTACGCCGAAGCCTTCAAGGCCGCCGGGCTTCCCGAGGGCGTGTTCCAGTTTCTGCACCTCGGCCATGCGCAGGTCGCGCGCATGATCGCGGATCCGCGTATCGCTTTCGTCGCGTTCACCGGGTCGGTGGGCGGCGGCCACGCAGTGCAACAGGCCGCCGCAAAGCGCTTCATCGGCACCGGTCTTGAGCTCGGCGGCAAGGACCCGGGCTACGTGCGCGCCGATGCCGATCTCGCGTTCGCGGTGGAGAACCTGGTCGACGGCGCGTTCTTCAACTCCGGCCAGTCGTGCTGCGGCATCGAGCGCATTTATGTCGACAAGCAGGTCTTCAAGCCTTTCGTCGAAAAGTTCGTTGACCTGACCCGGCAATACCGGCTCGGCGATCCGCTTGAGAAGGAAACGAATCTCGGTCCGCTCGTGCGAACGGAGGCCGCGAACAACGTGCGCGCACAGATCCGACAGGCGGTGCGCAAAGGCGCGAAGCCGCTCCTCAGGATCAAAGACCGGCCCGGGACGCCGTATCTGCCGCCTGAAGTCCTGGTGAACGTCGACCACGGCATGGCAGTGATGACTGAGGAAACTTTCGGCCCGGTGGTCGGTATCCAACCGGTGAAGAACGACGAGGAAGCGATCGCGCTGATGAACGACAGCCGCTACGGACTCACCGCGTCGATCTGGACGAAAGATTCCGAGGCGGCGGTGCGCGTCGGCGAGCGCGTTGAGACCGGCACCTGGTTCATGAACCGCTGCGACTACCTCGATCCCGCGCTTGCGTGGACCGGCATCAAGGACTCGGGCCGCGGCTGCACGCTGTCTCGGCTGGGCCTGGAGGCGTTCACGCGCCCGAAGTCGTTCCACCTGCGGCTCACCTAGGAGGATGAATTGGAGCTCCCGGAAAAGCTCAAGTACACCGAATCGCACGAATGGGTCGCCGACAACGGCGACGGCACCGTCACCGTCGGGATCACCGCGGTCGCTACCGAGCAGCTCGGCGATCTCGTCTACGTCGAGCTTCCGCAGATCGGCGCGCGTGTTTCGCGCGGCGCGAATTGCGCGGTGGTCGAATCCACCAAGGCGGCCGCGGAGGTCTACGCGCCGGTAACGGGCGAGATCGTGGCCGCGAACGCCGAGGTTTCCGCCACACCCGGCCAGGTCAACGAAGCGCCATACGGCAAAGGGTGGCTTTTCAAGATCAGGCTCGCCGACCGGGCCGAGCTCGCGGGGCTCCTCGCGCCCGACGCGTACGCGAAATCGGCCGGCGTGTGAAGAATCTGGACGAGCTGCTCGACAAGGGGGGCTTTTCCCGCCGGCATCTCGGGTCCGACGCGGCCGCGCAGCGCGAGATGCTCGCCACGCTGCGCGCGGCGTCGCTCGATGCACTGGTTCGCGAGGTCGTACCGCACGACATCCTGCTCGGGCAGCCGCTCGGGCTCGGCGAGGCGAAGACCGAGGCCGAGGCGCTCGCCGAAATGAGCGCACACGCGGCGCGCAACGAGCTATGGCGCACGTTCATCGGCATGGGCTACTACGGCACGCATACGCCGGCAGTAATCCAGCGCAACGTGTTCGAGAACCCAGGCTGGTACACCGCGTACACGCCCTACCAGGCCGAGATCTCGCAGGGACGGCTCGAAGCATTGCTCAACTTCCAGCAGATGGTCATAGACCTCACCGGGTTGCCGGTCGCGAATGCCTCACTTCTCGACGAAGCGACCGCCGCCGCGGAGGCAATGGCGATGATCCGCCGCAGCGCGAAGAGCAAGGCAAGTAAGTTCTTCGTCGACACCGCGGTGCATCCCCAGGTGCTCGCGGTCATGCGCACGCGCGCCAAGTGGCTCGGTATCGAGCTCGTCGTCGGGGATGCCGAGCGCGATCTACAGCCGGAAAACGTTTTCGGTTGTCACCTGCAATACCCCGATACGTTCGGCCGCATACGAGATTGTTCAGAAGTCATAAGAGGAATTCATTCTGCGCAGGGCTTGGCGTCTCTGGGCACGGACCTGCTCGCTCTCATGCTGCTGAAGTGCCCCGGCGCGCTCGGCGCGGACATCGCGATCGGCTCGGCACAACGCTTTGGCGTGCCGATGGGCTACGGCGGCCCGCACGCCGCTTTCATGGCGTGCCGGGACGAGCACAAGCGCGCCATGCCCGGCCGGATCATCGGCGTCTCCGTCGACGCGGCCGGCCGGCCGGCGCTGCGCATGGCGCTGCAGACGCGCGAGCAGCACATCCGGCGCGACAAGGCGACGAGCAACATCTGCACTGCGCAGGCGCTGCTCGCCAACATGGCGGGCTTCTATGCCGTCTACCACGGGCCGCAGGGGCTGGAGCGCATCGCCCGGCGCACCCACTTCATGGCGCGGCTTTTGGCTGCTTGCGTCGGAAAACCCTCGCATGCCGCGTTCTTCGACACCGTGGTCTTCGAGCTTCACGCGGGCGATGCGGTACACCGGCGGGCAAGCGCAAAGCGCATCAACCTGCGCTACATCGATGACGCGCGCGTCGGCGTGAGCTTCGACGAGCTGACCTCGCTCGAGGATGTGGCCGACGTGGCGGAAGTGCTGTCAGGCAGAAGACCCGAGATGCACCGGCTTGCCGACAACCTGTCCGAATCCATTCCACCCGCGCTTCGCAGGACCGACGCGGTGCTCTCGCACCCGGTCTTCAACCGCTACCACACCGAGACCGAGATGATGCGCTACCTCAAGCGCCTCGAGAACCGCGATCTCTCGCTCGTTCACGCGATGATCCCGCTCGGCTCCTGCACGATGAAGCTGAACGCGGCGGCCGAGCTCACGCCGATCTCGTGGCCGCGCTTCGCGGCGATGCACCCGTTCGCGCCGACGGAGCAGGCGCGCGGCTACGCCGGCATGCTGCGCGAGCTGGAAGCGATGCTCGCCGAAATTACCGGCTTCGCCGCGGTGTCGCTCCAGCCCAATTCCGGCGCGCAGGGCGAGTACGCGGGATTGCTCGCGATCCGGCACTATCTCGCGGCGCGCGGCGAAGCCGCTCGCGACGTGTGCCTGATTCCGGCATCGGCGCACGGCACCAACCCGGCCAGCGCCCAGATGATCGGGCTTCGCATCGTCGTGGTCGCGTGCGACGAACACGGCAACGTCGACCTTCGCGACCTCGAGCGCAAGATCACGGAGCACCGCGGCCGCATCGCCGCGCTCATGATCACCTACCCTTCCACGCACGGCGTGTTCGAGGAAGCGATCGTGCGCATCTGCGCGCAAGTGCACGCCGCCGGCGGCCAGGTCTACATGGACGGCGCCAACATGAACGCGCTCGCCGGCCTCGCGAAGCCCGCGCTGATCGGCGCGGATGTCTGCCACATCAACCTGCACAAGACCTTCTGCATTCCGCATGGCGGCGGCGGGCCGGGCATGGGACCGATTGCCGTGGCCGCTCACCTCGCGGACTTTCTGCCCGAGAAGAAAGACCCCGTTTCGGCTGCGCCCTGCGGCAGCGCGCTCATCTTGCCGATCTCGTGGATGTACATCCGCATGATGGGCGCCGCGGGCATCCGCCAGGCGACCGAAACGGCGATCCTGAACGCGAATTACGTCGCGGCACGGCTCGCGCGCTATTTCCCGGTGCTCTATACCGGCGCGCACGGGCGCGTGGCCCACGAGTGCATCCTCGACCTACGGAAGCTGAAAGAGAGCTGCGGCGTCACGGCCGAGGACGTGGCGAAGCGTCTGATGGACTACGGCTTCCACGCGCCGACGCTGTCGTTCCCGGTCGCCGACACGCTGATGGTCGAGCCGACCGAGAGCGAGTCGAAGGAAGAGCTCGACCGGTTCTGCGACGCCATGATCGCAATCCATGGCGAGCTGGAGAAAATCCGCTCCGGGCACTGGAACCGCACCGACAACCCGTTGAAGAACGCCCCGCACACCGCGCTCGAGCTCGCGGGCGAATGGCAGCACCCCTACACCCGTGAAGAAGCCGCGTTTCCCAAGCCCTGGCTGCGCGCCGCGAAGTTCTGGCCCCCGGTGAAGCGCGTCGACAACGTAGCGGGCGACCGCAACTTCGTCTGCACGTGTCCGCCGATGGAGGCTTATGCCTGACAAGAAGACCGTTCTTCACGGTCTTCATGCCGAGCTCGGAGCACGTTTCTGTCCGTTCGCCGGCTTCGAGATGCCGCTGCAGTACCGCGACGGTTTGCGCGCGGAGCACCTTCATACCCGGACGCACGCCGGCCTCTTCGACGTCTCGCACATGGGGCAAGTGCGCGTCACCGGCCCGGACCTGCACTCGACGCTCGAGCGCGCGCTTCCCGTGGATTTCGACGGCTGGCCCCTCGGCGCGCAGCGCTACTCGCTTCTCCTGAACGAGCACGGCGGCATCGAAGACGATCTCATGGTCACGCACCTTCCCGAGGAGGTGCGAATCGTCGTTAACGCCGCCGGCCGCGAGCGCGACCTTGCGCTCCTGCGCGCGGTCTGCCCCCGCCTCTCCTTCGAGCTGCTCGAGTGCGCGCTGCTCGCGCTCCAGGGCCCCGAAGCGGAGGCAGTGCTCGCGTCGATCGAGCCCGGCGTGAAGCACCTGAAGTTCATGCAAGCGGCTCTATTTGGCGAGCGGCTCGTCTCGCGCTCGGGCTACAGCGGCGAAGACGGCTTCGAGATCTCCGTGCCCGTTAAGGACGCCGAGCCGCTCGCGCGACAGCTATTGAAGGACTCCAGAGTTAAACCCATCGGGCTGGGCGCGCGCGACACGCTGCGGCTCGAGGCCGGGCTGCACCTCCACGGCCAGGACATGGACGCGAACACTACCGCTGTGGAAGCGAGCCTCGGCTGGGCGATCGCGCCGTCGCGACGCACCGGGGGCAGGAAGCAAGGCGGCTTTCCGGGCGCCGAGGTCTACTTGCGCCAAGCGCGTGAGGGCGTAAAGCGTAGGCTCGTCGGGCTCATCGGCGACGAACCGGCGCCGATTCGGCACGGCATCGCCCTCGTCGATTCGGAAAACAAAGAGGTCGGCATCGTTACGAGCGGCACCGTGTCACCTTCGACTCAGCGCGCCATCATGCTCGCCTACGTCGACGCCACACCACAGGATCTGTTCGCGGTCGTGCGCGGAGCGCGCCGCCCAGTGCGTCTCGCCAAGCTGCCGTTCATGCCGAAGCGCTATCGGAAATAGTTCCGGTGCAGCAGCCGTCGTGGGCTGCTTGTGCCATCATCGGCGGCCAGACCGTGGACGAAGTGGTTCTACCAGCGCTGCAGGCGCGAACAGTGACAATTTCCACGCAGGCTCAAGCGATTAGTTCCTGACGGGAACAAGACGTTACGCCCGTTCCGCAGCGATAGGCCTACACTGGTCGCGCTGGAGGGTGTCATGGCGGACGTTCTCGATTGGCCCCAGAAGCACATTGACGACACGGCCGCGCCGGCGAGGACCGATTTGCCGCCCGACCCGAGCCATGCCAGTCCGCTCATCTCGCTGGTCGAGCTGAGCGCCCGGCTCGACGCGGAAGCAAGCTCCGACGCGGATCCCGAAGCGCGCAGCGCGGCTCTTGCGGCGATTCACGAGGCGAGCGCTGCCCCCATAGCAAAGCTCCTAACGCAGTACCTCGCCGACGCCGCCGGAACGCCCGCGGCGCGCGAAGCCGCCTGGAAGTCGCTGGCCGGCTTCCAGCAGCGCCTCACCCAAGCGCTCTGCAGGTCGGCGGGCGCCGAGCTCACGGCGGCGAGCGCGGTGCGTGCGCTGTCGGCATGCCGCACCCTCGCCAAGCTGCACCTCGTGCATCGGGGAACCGTGCCGGGGCGGCTGTGGCACGTCGCCTACGCCCTGCACGCCGCCGCCGAGAAGGCCGGCTTCGCCATGCCGGTTCATCCGCAGTCCGAGCACTGGACGGGGACGACGGTGGAGCACGAGCTTCTGCGGCTGCTCATGCTTCACGTAAGCGCGCCCGACAGGCTCGCCCCGGCGGAAATCGAGCTCGTCGACCGCGTGATCGAGCGGCTGGGGGCCGAGTTCACGTTGCGCCCGCCCGGCGTCGCCGACAACCCCTTCTACTTCGAGCCGGGCGGCGAATCCGGACCGCGCCGTGCGAAGGACGGGCAACCGGCCGCGAACGCCCGTTACTTCGGCATGGGAACGGCGTACGAGTCGCTTCAGCGCTTCGCCAGGGACATGGCACCGGGTGCGCAGCTGAATGCGGTGCAGCATCTGCTTGCCGCCGGGTGCGCCGATGCCCGGCCAGCGCCGACGCACGAGCCCGCAACCGGAACCGTCCTGGTGCTGCATGGCTATGGCGAGATATGGAGCGATCTTTCCCGTACACGCAACGGCGGCGAGCTGTCGCTTGCGCCGACTTCACCCAACGTGCCTCGGCCCGCAGAGGCCTGGAACCTCCGGGCCATGGGCGCAGCCGAGCTGGTCGCCGATGTCCCGCAGCAAAGGCGCGCATCGGTGAAGCCCGATGGGCTGGTCGGCCTCTCGCGCGACGGGTCCGAGCATTGGGTCGGAATGATCCGCCGCCTGCATGTGCGGCCCGACGGCGGTTTCCACGCGGATATCGCCGTGCTCAGCCGCGCGCCCGAGGCGCGAACGCTGCGCCAGCTATTCGGCAAAGACGAAGACCGGCCCTACACGGACGCCGCGTCCAGGCAGTTCGGCATGAACTCGGTGCGCGCGCTGATCCTCTCCGTTGACCCGGGGCAGCCGTTGAATCTTCTGCTGCCGCCGGAGCGTTGGGCGGCGGGACGCGTTTTCGAGCTCGAGAGGGACAGCGAGCTGCACTACCTTCGCGGCGTGGAGGTCGTGCTGCGCGGAGACGATTACGTGCTCGCTGCCTTCGAGCGCGTACCCGCGCCCGACTGATCGCTTCGGGCGCCTAGCCCGACCTCTTGATGGGCCCGAAGCTGGACATGGCAACTGACTCCGATTTTCGTGCCGGGTCTGATCCCGGTTATTCGTAGCGAACGTCGATGATTTCGTAGCGCTTGAGGCCGCCGGGGGTCTGGACGTCGACCGACTCGCCGGCTTCCTTGCCGATGAGCGCGCGCGCGATGGGGGAGGCTACGGAAATGCGGCCTTCCTTGATGTCGGCCTCGTCCTCGCCGACGATCTGCCAGGCGGCCTTTTCGCCGGCCGGGCTTTCGAGCTCGACGGTGGCGCCGAAGACGCAGCGCCCCTCGGCGTGCAGGAGCTTCGGGTCGATGACCTGCGCGTTCGCGAGCTTGGACTCGATGTCGCGGATGCGGGCCTCGATTAGGCCTTGGCGCTCGCGCGCGGCCTCGTACTCGGCGTTCTCGGAAAGGTCGCCGTGGCCGCGCGCCTCGGCGAGCGCGGCCGAAGTCGCCGGCCGCTCGACGGTCTTCAGCCGCTGCAGCTCGCTGCGCAGGAGCTCGGCTCCGCGCTTGGTCATCGGAGTCTTCATGAGACCACGGGCTCCTGCGCGGTCTGACGCAGCCGCGCATGCAGCTCCTGCAGCCGGTAGGGCTCGAGCTTCGCCAGGTGCTTCATGCCAGCGCACGCCGCCTTGGCGCCTGCGACGGTGGTGTAGTACGTGACCCGGCGGGCGAGCGCGGTGGTACGGATCGAGCGCGAGTCGGTCACCGCCGTCCGCGTCTCCTCGACCGTGTTCACGATGAAGCTCACCTCGCCGTTCTTGATCATGTCGACAATGTGCGGGCGGCCCTCGGCCACCTTGTTCACTTCCGCCACCGGAATGCCGTGCGATTTGATCACACGTGCGGTGCCGCGGGTGGCCAAAAGCGAAAAGCCGAGGTCGACCAGGTCGCGCGCGACCTGCACCGCGGCGAGCTTGTCGCCGTCGCGCACGCTGATGAAGGCGTGGCCGCCGTGGGGGAGTTTGACGCCCGCGGCGAGCTGCGACTTGACGAAAGCCTCGCCGAAGCTCTCGCCCACGCCCATCACCTCGCCCGTGGACTTCATCTCGGGGCCGAGGATGGTGTCGACGCCGGGGAAGCGCGCGAACGGGAATACCGCCTCCTTGACCGAGAAGTAGCTCGGCGTGACCTCTTCCGCGCCCTGTTCCTTGAGACTTCGGCCCGCCATGCAGCGCGCCGCGACCATCGCGAGCGGCACGCCGGTCGCCTTCGATACAAAAGGAACGGTGCGCGAGGCGCGCGGGTTCACCTCGAGCACATAGACCGTATCGCGCTGAATGGCGTACTGCACGTTCATCAGGCCCCGAACCTTGAGCGCTCTTGCGAGCTGCGTGGTCTGGCGGCGCAGCTCGCGCTCGAGGTGGCTCGCGAGAGAGTGCGGCGGCAGGCAGCACGCCGAGTCGCCCGAATGCACGCCCGCCTGCTCCACGTGCTCCATGATGCCGCCGATCATGACCTGCTTCCCGTCGGACACGCAGTCCACATCGATCTCGATCGCGTCGGAGAGATACCGATCGAGCAGCACCGGCGAGTCGTTGGAGACCTTGACCGCTTCCTTCATGTAGCGCTCGAGCTCGGATTGCTGATGGACGATCTCCATCGCGCGGCCGCCGAGCACATAACTGGGACGCACCACCACCGGATAGCCGATCGACTCGGCGTGCTTCACCGCCTCCTCGGAAGAGCGCGCGGTGCGATTGGGCGGCTGGCGGAGCTTGAGCTTCTCCAGCAGATGCTGGAAGCGCTCGCGGTCCTCGGCGACGTCGATCGAGTCCGCGCTCGTGCCGATGATGGGCACGCCGGCCGCAGCGAGGTCGCGTGCGAGCTTGAGCGGGGTCTGGCCGCCGTACTGCACGATCACGCCCCAGGGTTTTTCCTTGTCGACGATCTCGAGCACATCCTCCAGCGTGAGCGGCTCGAAATACAGGCGGTCCGAGGTGTCGTAGTCGGTCGAGACCGTCTCGGGGTTGCAGTTCACCATGATGGTCTCGAATCCGTCGTCGCGCAGCGCGAACGCGGCGTGCACGCAGCAGTAGTCGAACTCGATTCCCTGTCCGATGCGGTTCGGGCCGCCGCCGAGCACCATCACCTTCCTGCGCGCGCTCGGGTTCGCCTCGCACTCTTCCTCGTAAGTCGAGTACATGTAGGCCGTCTTCGTCGCGAACTCCGCGGCGCAGGTGTCGACACGTTTGTAAACCGGGCGTATGCCGAGCTCGTGCCGCTTCTCCCTTACCCTCTTCTCCGTGGTGTTGAAGAGGTACGCCAGCCGCCGATCCGAGAAGCCCTTTCGCTTCAACTCAAAAAGGTCTTCTTTCGAAAAGTCATCCAATTTCTGGTCGTCGAGCTTCATCTCCAGCTCGACGATCTCGCGGATCTGGTCGAGGAACCACGGATCGATCTTCGTCAGGCGGTGCACCTCCTCGAGGGTGAAGCCGTTCTCGAAGGCATCGCCGACGTACCAGATGCGCTCCGGGCCGGGCTCGCCGAGCTCCTTTTCGAGCGTCTCGCGGTCGCGCGTGCGCTGGTTCAAGCCGTCGACGCCCACTTCGAGCCCGCGCAGCGCCTTCTGGAACGACTCCTGGAACGTGCGCCCGATTGCCATCACTTCGCCCACCGACTTCATCTGCGTGGTGAGACGGTCGTTCGCCTGCGGGAATTTCTCGAAGGCAAAGCGCGGCACCTTGGTGACGACGTAGTCGATGGTCGGCTCGAACGAGGCCGGCGTCGCGCCGCCGGTCACCTCGTTCGCGATCTCGTCGAGCGTGTAGCCTACCGCGAGCTTCGCAGCCACCTTGGCGATCGGGAAGCCGGTCGCCTTCGATGCGAGGGCGGAGGAGCGCGACACGCGCGGGTTCATCTCGATGATGAGCATTCGGCCATCGGCCGGGTTGAGCGCGAACTGCACGTTCGAGCCGCCGGTGTCGACGCCGATGGCGCGCAGCACCGCGATCGAGGCGTCGCGCATGAGCTGGTATTCCTTGTCGGTGAGCGTCTGCGCCGGGGCGACCGTGATCGAGTCTCCGGTGTGCACGCCCATCGGATCAAGGTTCTCGATCGAGCACACGATGATGCAGTTGTCCATGCGGTCGCGCACCACCTCCATCTCGAACTCTTTCCAGCCAAGCACCGACTCCTCGATCAGAACCTCCTGCGTCGGCGACGCCTCGAAGCCGCGCTCGCAGATCGCGAGGAACTCCTCGCGGTTGTAGGCGATGCCGCCGCCGGTCCCGCCCAGGGTGAACGAAGGCCTTATGACTACCGGAAAACCGATGCCTGCCTGGACCTGCAGCGCCTCCTCCATCGAGTGCGCGAGCGCCGAGCGCGGCGACTCGAGGCCGATCTTGCTCATCGCGGCCTTGAACTTTTCGCGGTCCTCCGCCTTGTCGATCGCCTGGCGCGAGGCACCGATTAGCTCGACGCCGAACTTCTCGAGCACACCCTCGCGCGCGAGGTCGAGCGCACAGTTGAGCGCCGTCTGGCCGCCCATCGTCGGCAGTAGTGCGTCGGGCCGCTCCCGTTCGATGATGCGCGCCACCACCTGCCAGGTGACCGGCTCGATGTAGGTGGCATCCGCCATCTCCGGGTCGGTCATGATGGTCGCCGGGTTCGAGTTCACCAGCACTACCCGGTAGCCCTCCGAGCGCAGAGCCTTGCAGGCCTGCGCGCCCGAGTAGTCGAACTCGCACGCCTGGCCGATCACGATCGGCCCCGCGCCAATGATGAGGATGCTCTTGAGGTCAGTGCGCTTCGGCATGTTCCGTCATGAGTTTCGCGAAGCGATCGAACAGGTAGCCGATATCGTGCGGCCCGGGACTCGCTTCCGGATGTCCTTGGAAGCAAAACGCTGCCCTATCGGTGCGCGCCAGCCCTTGGAGGGAACCGTCGAAGAGAGACAGGTGCGTAGGACGCAGGTTTCGAGGAAGTGTTGCAGGATCAACCGCAAAACCGTGGTTCTGGCTCGTGATGACAACTCGCCCGGTATCGAGGTCCTTCACCGGGTGGTTCGCGCCATGGTGGCCGAACTTCATCTTGAGCGTCTTCGCCCCCGAGGCAAGCGCCATCAGCTGGTGGCCAAGGCAGATGCCGAACACCGGGACGGTCGCGGCGTCGAGAATCTCGCCGATCGCCTCGATCGCGTAGTCGCATGGCTCGGGGTCGCCCGGGCCGTTGGCGAGAAACACGCCATCGGGCTTGAGCCGCAACACTTCTCGAGCCGGCAAAGAAGCGGGCACGACGCTGATGCGCGCGCCGCGGTCCGCGATCATGCGGAGGATGTTCCGCTTGATGCCGTAGTCGTACGCCACGACATGGAAGCGCGGGGTGTCGTTGCGGCGGTGACCTTTTCCGCGCTCCCACGAGCCTTCTGTCCATTGGTAGGGCTTGTCGGTTGTGACGACCTTCGCGAGATCCATGCCGGCCAAGCCGGGAAATTTTCTTGCTTCCTCCAGGGCGTTGGCTTCGTCCAATACGCCGGCCATCAGGCACCCGTTCTGGGCGCCTTTTTCCCGCAAAAGGGTGGTCAGTTTGCGGGTGTCGATGTCGGCGATACCGACCACATTGTTCTTGATCAAATAAGTGCGCAGATCGGTCTGCGAGCGCCAGTTGGAGTGCAGGCGGGGCAGGTCCCGGACTACGAGACCTTCCGCGTAAGTGCGCTGCGACTCCTGATCTTCTTCGTTCGTGCCGGTATTGCCGATGTGCGGATACGTGAGCGTGACGATCTGCCGACAGTAGGAGGGGTCGGTGAGGATCTCCTGGTAGCCGGTCATCGCGGTGTTGAACACCACCTCGCCGACCGCGCTGCCGCGCGCGCCGACCGAGCGGCCGCGAAAAACCGTCCCGTCGGCGAGGACCAGCACGGCGGATTCGAAGTTAGCCATTTGTGAAGCGCACGCGAAAAGCGGGAGAGGCTCGGTGCCGCTCCCGCTTCATTGAAGACAGGATTATAGGCCCAAAACGTCGCGCATGGCGTAAAGCGCCGGCGGGCGACCCTTCAGCCATTTCGCGGCGCGCAGCGCACCGCTTGCATAGGTGAGGCGGCTTTGCGAGCGCACGGTGACCTCGACTCGCTCGCCGGTGCCCGCGAAGATCACGGTGTGCTCGCCGACGATATCGCCGCCGCGGATCGCGTGGAAACCGATCTGCTTCAACGGGCGCTCGCCGGTAACGCCTTTGCGTCCAAAGACAAAGTCCTTCTTCTTCAAAGCCCCGGCGATGATTTCGCCGAGCTGGAGCGCGGTACCCGAAGGGGCGTCGACCTTGTGCCGATGATGCGCCTCGACGATCTCTACGTCATAGTCGTCGCCGAGGATGCGCGCTGCGGTTTCGGCCAGCTTGTAAGCCGCGTTGACGCCGACCGCGAAGTTCGCCGCCTGCACGATCGGGATGCGCTTTGCGGCTCGCGCGATGCGGTCCTTGTCTCCTTCGGTGAAGCCGGTGGTGCCGACCACCATGGCTTTGGCGTGCTCAAGCAGCGCCAGCGTTCCTTCGGGGCGCGTGAAGTCGAGGACCACGTCGGCCGGGGCGACGGCCGCCAGCTCGGAGCCGATGCTGATCCGGCCTGCGGGCTGTCCGATGGCCGGGCTCCCTGCCATATCGACCGCTGCGACGATGTCCAGCTCGCGATCCGCGGACGCTGCCTCGATCAGCGCGCGTCCCATGCGGCCGCCGGCGCCGGCGATCGCTATCTTCAATGCGTCGCCCCGGCCGCCACCACGTCACCGTCGAGACGCGTGAGCTTGCCGTCCTCGAAGAACACGGTGAGCTTGCGCTGCTCGGGCTTTGCGCCGGCCCTCTCGTACCAGTAGACGTAGTCCCAGCGGTCGGCGTGAAAGATGTCGGTGAGCAGCGGCGTGCCGAGCGCGAGGCGCACCTGCTCCTTGCTCATGCCGGGCTTGAGCTGGGCGACCATCTCCGAGGAGATGTAGTTGCCCTGCTGGATGTCGATGCGGTACGGCGTAATGCCCGGAATGCGTGGCACGGATGAGCAAGCGCCCAGAAGACCGAGGCAGAGCGCCGCGACGAAGAGCGGGAAAAGGCGGCGAGGCATCCGCATATAATGATAGCCGATGAGCACGGTGCAAAGCCTGAAGGACAGCGGCCTCAAGGCGACGCTGCCGCGGCGCAAGATTCTCGAGCTCTTCGAATCGAGCAAGGTACGCCATCTCTCCGCCGAGGACGTCTATAAGGCGCTTCTCTCCGAGGGCCTCGACGTCGGCCTCGCCACCGTGTATCGCGTGCTGACGCAGTTCGAGCAAGCCGGCCTGCTTGCGCGCCAGCACTTCGAGACCGGCAAAGCGGTGTTCGAGCTCAACCAGGGCGGCCACCACGACCACCTGCTCTGCCTGCAGTGCGGCCGGGTCGAGGAGTTCTACGACCCGGACATCGAGAAGCGCCAGACCGAGGTCGCCCGCTCGCGCGGCTTCGCGCTGAACGGGCACTCGCTCGCGCTCTACGCCGACTGCACCAAGAAGGACTGCCCGTACCACCCATGAAGCGGTAAATCGGGGTCAGACCTGCTCAGACCCCGATTTTTCGGTTGGGGTCTGACCCCGATTTGCTCGCCGATTCAGGTGGCGTCGAGAAGCTCGGCTGCGTGCTTGCGCGCGGTGCTTTCCGCGCCTCCCAGCATGCGCGCGAGCTCCGCAATGCGCGCTGTGCGGTCCAGGCGCTGGACCTTGACCTTCAGCCCTGCGCGGCTCACGGACCATTGGTCGTTGCCGCTCGCCGCAACCTGGGGCAAGTGAGTGACGCAAAGCACCTGGCGCTGTTTGCCGAGCTGCCGCAGCGACTTTCCGATCGTCTCGGCCACCGCGCCGCCGATCCCGGAGTCGATCTCGTCGAACACGAGCGACGCGACCGGCGAAGCTTTCGCCGCGACGAGCTGGATCGCGAGGCTGATGCGAGAAAGTTCCCCGCCGGAGGCCACCCTGGCCAGCGGCCGCAGCGGCAGGCTCGGGTGGGACGATACTTCGAACTCCACTTCCTCGGCGCCGGACGCACCGGGTTCGTCCAGGTTTTTCACGGAGGCCGAAAAGCGCCCGCCGGCCATGGCGAGCTGCTGCATCGCCGCCGTGACCGCCTTGCCGAGCGCCTCGGCGCTGGCGCGGCGCTTTGAACTCAATTTCCTGCAAAGGGAATCGAAGCTCGTCTTCGCCGCGGCGACCTCCCGGCGCAGCGCTTCGGGGTTCACCGCAAGCTCGAGCTCGCCACGCCGCTTTTCCAGGTTTTGCAGCACCTCATGCAGCGCTTCCGGCCGCACCCGGTACTTTCGCGCTGCGGCGTGCAGCGTCTCGATCCGCGCGTCGACTTCGCGCAGCGCCTGCGGATCGAGGTCCACGCGCGAGGCGTATTGGCGCAACGTGCGCACTGCTTCGCTCGCCTGCGCCTCGGCGGATTCGAGCATCTCGACGACGCCGTTCAACTGATTGTCATGCTGCGATAAGGTTTTCAGCCGGCTCGCCACCGCGGCGAGCTGGCTGAGGCATGCGCCTTCCGCTTCGGCGAGTGCCTCCAGCGCCGACTGCGCGCCGCCCAGCAGGCTGGAGCCGTGCTGCAGCCGCGTATGCTCGGCCGAGACCTGTTCCCACTCGCCCTCCTGGGGCGAAACTTTCCTTAGGTCATTCACTTGTTCTTCGACGTCGGCGCGCTCGCGTTCACGCTGCGCGAAGCTCCTATCCGCCTCGTCAACGAGCTCCTGGAGTCGCTGCCAGGCTCGATAGGCAGTTGCGGTTTCTTGAGCCAGCGATTCGGAACCCGCATGCGCGTCGAGAAGCGCGCGCTGGGCCGCAAGGCGCAGGAGCGACTGGTGCTCGTGCTGGCCGTGGATGTCCACCAGGTGCTCGCCCGCGGCCTTGAGCTGCGCGAGCGTCACGGCGTGGCCGTTGATGAAGCAGCGCGAGCGCCCGGTGCGGTCGAGGATGCGCCTCAGGATGACCGTGCCGGGATCGCCGGCCAGCTCTCCATCTGCGAGCCAGCCATCGAGAAGAGAGTCTTTCTGCACTTCGAATTCCGCGGTGAGCTCGGCGCGCTCGGCGCCTTCGCGCACCAGCGCGCCGTCGCCACGGCCGCCGACCAGAAGCTCGATCGCGTCCACCAGGATCGACTTGCCGGCACCGGTCTCGCCGGTGAGCGCGGTGAAACCGGGACCGAATTCCAGGGATGCTTTTTCAATGATGATGAAATTCGCCGCTTCGAGCGCGCGCAGCATCGCTACCCTCCGCCGCGGCGCCTTTCGATCGCCTCGCTCCAGCCGAGCTTCTCGCGCAGCGTGGCGAAATAGCGATAGCCCTGGGGATGGACGAAGCGCACGACGTCGGCCGAGCGCCTGAGCACCAGGCGGTCGCCCTCCGCCATGTCGTGCAGCGCGAGCCCGTCGAAGTGCGCGCGCGCGTCGAGCGCGTGCAGCATCACGATCTCGATCACGCCGCGGTCGCTCACGCTCACCGGGCGCGCCGAGAGCGTGTGCGGGTTGAGCGGCACCAGCGTGAAGCCGGCCACCGCGGGATGCAGGATCGGGCCCTGCGCCGAGAGCGCATAGGCGGTCGAGCCGGTCGGCGTGGCGACGATGATGCCGTCGGCGCGCAGGCGATAGACGAACTCGCCGTCGACCGAGAGCTCGAACTCGATCAGGCGGCCCTGCGAGCCCTTGCCGATCACCGCCTCGTTGAGCGCGATGGTGCGCAGCGCCGACTTGCCCTGGCGCAGGATCTCGGCGTCGAGCAGCGTGCGCTCCTCCACCGAGTACTTGCCGTCCAGAATCGCGCCGATCGCGGCCTGCATGTCGCCGTGGCCGATGTCGGTCATGAAGCCCAGCCGCCCCTGGTTGATGCCGACCAGCGGCACGTGGTGGCGCACCAGCTCGCGCGCCGCGCCGAGCATGGTGCCGTCGCCGCCGATCACGATCGCGAGATCGGCCTTGGTTTCACCTTCGGGGAGGACCTCGCAGCCGCGCTTGCGCAGGAAGGCGCGCAGCTCGTTCAGGGACGCTTCGGTCTCCGCGCTGCGCAGCTTGCCGATCAGCGCAATCCGTCGGAAAACCAAGGACATGCGCCGAGTGTACAATGAATTTCATGCTCGACAAGCGCGCCCAGATCCTGCT
>DATFEI010000284.1:0-5211 GCA_035251315.1 Burkholderiales bacterium
GCACAGGCCGGCGCCGACCACGTTGGCGATCGCCAGCGTCCAGATGATGGTGTAGACGAGGTCGAGCTGCGTCTCGACCAGCATGATTCCCGGCTGGATGCCGAGCAGCACCATGCCGCCGAGGAAGATCGCGGTGCTGCCCGAGCCCGGAATGCCGAAGAGCAGCGTCGGCACCAGCGCGCCGCCGGAAACGGCGTTGTTCGCCGATTCGGGCGCGAGCACGCCGCGCACGTCGCCGCGCCCGAACTGGGACTTGTCCTTGGCGAGCTGCACCGTGTGGCCGTAGGCCATCCAGTCGGCGACCGAGCCGCCCAGGCCAGGCATGGCGCCGATCAGGCAGCCGATTCCCGAGCAGCGTAGCACCACGCTCCACTCCCTCAGCGTGTCGCCGATGCCGCGCAGCCAGCCGCGGCCCAGCGTCGCGACCTGAGAGATCGCGGTGTTGCGGCGAAGGAGATCGATGATCTCCGGAATCGCGAACAGGCCGAGCGCCACGACTACGAGCGGCAGACCGTCGACGAGATACTCGACGCCGGAGGCGAGCCGCCACTCGCCGGTGGCTGGCGCCGCGCCCACCATCCCGAGCAGCAGGCCGAGCGCGCAGGAGAGCAGGCCTTTGGTGAGGCTCGAACCCGACAGCACGCCGACCATGCCCAGGCCGAGCACCGTCAGCATGAAAAGCTCCGCCGACGAGAACGCGAGGATGATTGGCCGCGCAACCACGATGAAGCCGGTAAGAACCAGCGCACCGAACAGGCCGCCGAGCATCGAGCTGAAGAACGCCGCCGACAGCGCGCGCGCCGCCTCGCCGCGCTTCGCCATGGGGAAGCCGTCAAGGATCGTCGCCTGGGACGCCGCGCTGCCCGGGATTCCCATCAGGATGGAGCTGAACGTGTCGCCGGTCGGCACCACGGCGAGCAGGCCGATGAGCAGCGCGAGCGCGGAGACCGTGTCCATGCCGTAGACGAACGGCAGGAGGATCGACATGCCTGCGATGCCGCCCAATCCCGGCAGGATGCCGACGATCAGGCCGATGCCCACCCCGAGCAGCATGTAGAGCACATGCGTGCCGCTCAGGACGTTCGCCAGCGCCGAGCCGACGACGTCGAGCAAGCGGGGCTACTTCTGGTCGAACTTGACGTTGAAGCGGCGCGCGAGCCACTCCCTCACCCAGGCCTTGGCCTGCGGATCGATGCTCAGAGCGACCTTCACCGCCTCCTGCGCCGCCGGCCCGACCGCCTGCTCGTAGTCGCCGAGCTCGTCCCCGGCCTTCTCCTTGAACGCCGGCGTCTTCACCACCTTGTCGAGCGCCTGCACGTAGGTGTCGACGATGTCCTTCGGCGTGCCCTTAGGCAGAAAAATTGGCTTTTGCGCGGCGAAGCCCGCGACCACAAATGCCTTAAAGGCCTCGTAGGCGGTGCCCGAGGGTTTCTTGCCGAAGGCGAGCTCGTAGGCCTCGGCGAAGTGCGGCAGGTCGGGAAACGTCGGGTCGCGCACGAACTGCCCCTTGTCGTTTAGGACTCCCCAAGAGAAAAGCGGCACCGCCTTGCCCGCCTTAACGAGCGGCACGACGTTGCGCAGATACGCGGAGGAGGTCTGGTAGTCGATGAGCGACTCGCCGCGCTCGAAGGCGACGCGCGCCGGACCGCGCGCCAGCCCGAACACGGGGTCGACGTCGAGCCCCATGATCTCGAAGGCGAGCACCGGCACGAGGTCGAGCGAGGTGGGGCCCTGGCTGCCGTACTTCATCTTCGTGCCGCGCAGTTTTCCGATGTCGCGCGCGTCCTTCGCGCCGAGCGTCGGGTTCACGTACACGACCCCGCCGGTGGGCGAGACGAGCAGCGGAATAAGCTCCTTGAGCTCATAGCGCACGCGCGGATCGTCGAGGAGATACGGCAGCTGCGTGCTGCCCGAGGTGCCGAGGATCGAGAGCCCGTCCGGCTTGGCGCGCTGCACGAACTGGTTCGTGCCCGTGATGGAGCCGCCGCCGGGCACGTTCTTGACCACGACGGTGGGCTTGCCGGGCAGCGCCTCCTGCAGGAAGGGCGCGAAGAAGCGCGCCCACACGTCCGAGCCGCCGGCGGTCGGGAACGGGATCACGAACTCGATCGTCTTGCCGCCGAAGTCCGCCGACCTGACCGCTCCCGGCGAAAGTGCCGCCGCGAGCGCCGCGCAGGCCGCGAGAAACCTAAGGCTGATGAGTGCTCGATTGCGCATGGCTCTCCTCCTCTTGGAATGCCAACGGCGAGTGTAGCGAATCCAGCTGCGAGCGGCTCACGTTTTCAGGCAGAAGCAGCGCCCGCCGACGGATGCATGCAAGCGCATTAAACCCCTTGAATTCTCGTGTCCTAGCTCGTCTTGACGTAGCTTGCCTCCAGGCAAACGTTCAGCACCGCCTGCCGCTTTTCTTCCTTCACCGCCTTCAGCGCCCGCTCGAGCGCCGGCATGAGCTGCTTCGGCTCGGTCACGCGCTCGCCGTGGCCGCCGCTCGCTTGCACGACATGCTCAAAGCGCGGCGAGGGCTCGAGCGTCGCGAACGGCGGCTCCGTCTCAGCGGCGGCGTAGCCCTTCGGGTAGGTCGAAAGTGTCGAGCGGTGCACCGCGGCCCAGCGCGCGTTGTTCGCAATGACGAAGAGGACCGGCAGACGCATTGCTTCGGATACGTAGTGCGTCGCGCTCGGATTGCCGAACATGTAGGCGCCGTCGCCGACCGCGCAGATCACGGTCATGTCGGGGCAGGCGAGCTTCGCACCGAGCGCCGCGCCCATGCCCCAGCCGAGGCCGCCGGCGGAAGGGTTGCCGAAATACCGGCCCGGTTCCGTGATCACCATTTCTTCGAGCACGGTCGGGTATTCGTTGACGAGGATCGTGTGGTCGTTGAGCACCCTGTTGACGCACGCGGAAAGCCATTTCCCGGTGATGCTCGCGGGCATGGGCTCGACCCCCGCTCGTCCTTTCTTTCTTATGTCGGCGGAGACGAGCGAAACCGCTTTGCGGCGCTCCTCGATGCGCTTGAGCGAAACGGCTTCCTTTTGCGCGGCGCGCCAGAGCGCCTGCAGCGTCGGTGCGACCGCGCCCGTGAGCGCGAGGTCGGCGCGGAAGCCGCGCAGCGGGTACGACGCGAAGAGCGGGTCCGGGCCGATGTGAATTATCTTGGCCTCGAGCTTCGGCTTGCCTTCCTTCGGGATCCAGGGTACGTCGCAGTCCACAACCAGCACCACGTCGGCTTCCTTCAGCAGCGGGTGCGGGTCCCAGCCGCAGTGCATCGGGTGCTCGGTGGACACAGCCAGGTGGCGCGGGCGGTAATGCACCACCGGGACCGCGAGCATCTGAGCAAGCTGCTCGATTGCGCGGGCGGAATCCTGCGTGCGTCCGCCGCTCGCCGTGATGAGCAGCGGATGCTGCGCGCCGGCAAGGAGCTTGGCGGCCTCTTCGAGAACTTCCGGGTCCACGGCGGGTGCGGAAGCGGAAGAAATCGTGGGTTTCAACGAAAAATCGACGGGAAAAGCGGAAGCGAGCACTTCTCTCGGCAAAGTCACGTATACCGGGCCCTGCGGCTCGCTTTTCGCGATCGCGAGTGCGCGGTCGAGGACGGTTTCCACCTGCTCGGCGTGGCGCAGCTCGTAGTCCCACTTGACGAACTCGCGCACCATGCCGCCTTGGTCGAAGTGCTCTTGCGCCCAATGGATGTAGTTGTTGCGCGCGGCTGGCACCGCGCCCGACTCGGTAATCGGTGTGCGGCCCGCGGTGAAAAGGATCGGCACGTTCTGGCGCGAGGCATTGATAAGGCCGTTCAGCGAGTTAGCGGTGCCGACGCCCACGTGCACCATCATGGCCTGCGGTCGGCCGGTCACCATCGCGAAGCCGTGCGCCATGGCGACGCCCATGTTTTCGTGCGGCACAATCACGATCTGCGGCAGGCGCCAGCCCAGCTTCTGTCCCTTGGCGTAGGCTTCCACCACCGGCGCGAAATCGGTCCCGCCGTTGGCGAAGAGATATTCGATGCCGCGCGCGGCAAGCAGTCCGAGCCAGGCATCGGCTGCCGTATCGGGTTTGAAGGCCACGGGATGGTCGGGTTTCATGCGGGAATGGTAATCCTTAGCCACGTATCGCCGGGCGCGCGCTCGACTGTGGCCGTGTTCCCTGTCAGGCGGTAGGTAAGGAAACAAACGTCGCGCACCTCCGACAGCGCCTCGGGCCGGAAAATTGCGGCGCAGGTCCCCGGGCCACGCGCCGAAGGAGCGAGGAGCCCGCTCTGCGCGCGCCGCCACAGGTAGCGTCCGAGCTGGTGAGTCCAAGAGTAGTCGTGGCGGTCGATGAGGCGCGGCTCGGCTGCGGCACGCAAATCGATCAGGATCGCCTCACAACGCACCTGGAACACGCGTCGTTCTCCGATGATTTCTTTATCTGTTGAGAAGCTGTCCGTGACGAAGCGATGCCAGTGGTAGAGCGTCTCGTACACCGTGGTCTCGATCGCGAGCGCGCCATACCACACACCGTATTCCAGACCGTCGGAGTAGCGCGTCGTGTGCCAGTTGTGCGGCGCGAACGGGTAAGTGATGACCGTGCCGTATTCGAACGGCCGGGTGATAAGCGGCGCGGGGCTCGGAACGCGCGTCGCGCTTTCCGCAGCGATCGCTACGTCGCTATCGCCAGCGTCGCGCGCAAGATCGTCGAAGAGATCCTGCGAGACGCGGATGCCCTTGATGTTGCGCATCAGGTCGCCGCGGTAATCGGCGACCTGGCGGACCAGGCTTTCGAACACCTACCTGCCGCGCTCGAAGTCGAGGTAACGCCGCACGGCGAGAATGCCCTCGTAGCCGTCGCGCTTCATGATGTCGAGAGGCCTCGCGCCGGCGAAGCGGCGATTCGGTGTGCTCACCCAGCGATACGCGAGGTCGCGGTCGTGCGGGAACAAAATGCGAAGTGCCTTGTGGATGCCGAGCAGATGACCGGCACGCGCAAGCAGGTCCGCGCTGTCGGCGAGCGGCTCGCCCCGCCGATAGCGCGCGATGGTCGAACGAGACTGGGCGGAAAGTCCGAGGAGGGCAGCCTGGTCGTTGACTGGCAGATCCCAGTGCTCGAGCAGCGAGACCACCATCCTCGCCAGCCGTTCGCGGCTCGCGCGGGCATGAAGATCCACTTGTGGTGATGCCAGGTCGTGCACGCTCTACATCGTACCTAATATGTACGAACTGGTACAGTAGCATC
>DATFEI010000085.1:0-8356 GCA_035251315.1 Burkholderiales bacterium
GCCTGGAAAATCTTCGGCGGCTACATGTTCAACCGCCATTTCGGCGTGGAGGCGGCCTACGTGAACCTGGGGGAGGTGAGCTACAGCGGCGCCTTTGGAGTGCTACCTGTCACGGGCGGCAAAGTGGAGCTCACCGCATTCAATGTCTCAGCCCTTGGCGCCTTGCCCATCAACGAGCAATTCTCCCTTTTCGGCAAGATCGGATTCTTCGGCTGGGAGGCAGAGGCGAGCGATACGACGGGCGGAGTGCCGTTCTCGGCCAAAGATGACGGCACCGACCTCTCGTTCGGGGTCGGCGTCATGTTTAACTTCACGCCCAACTTCGGCGTTCGAGCGGAGTACGAGTTCTTCCAGATCGACATCGGGGACGCAGCCCTGATTTCGATTGGCGCGGTCTGGAGGTTCTAGAGCGCTTCGCGGCCGTTGCTATTTTGCAACAGACCTCACCACTTGGTGCATGCGCGATCAACGGCTGCGGGCAAATGTCTCACGGTCGCGCGCTCCGCTGGCTGTAGTGTCTACGCCGGACACGCGCTGAATGGCAGAAGTACAGGACGTCCGCGGGGGCAACATCGGCGAATCGGATGTGGGCGTGCTTGGCGTCGGGGCGATCTGGAATGGTCGGGGTGGCTTCGGCCACCTTTTTTTGTTTGCCATTGCTAGCCGCCGCGTGCCGTTGAGAATTTGGCCGATCCGACAAGTCGTTGTAGTGTGCGCGGTTGTCGGCCACAACAATAACGGGGGTTTGGGATGAGAAAGGGCAGATGGCTAATCGGTCTGAGCTTGCTGGCGGCGGTAGCGGCAGGTCCGGTGGCGGCGCAACCAAATACCGGGCTTTATGCCGGTGCATCGATCGGTTATTCGCAGTTCAAGGATATATGTGAAGCCGTCGTCGCTGGTGTTTCGTGCGATGACAACGACACGGCCTGGCGCGCCTTCGGCGGCTATCAGTTCAACGAGTACTTCGCGCTTGAGTTCGGGTTCGCCAACCTCGGCGCAGCAACCGGGTCGGGTGCGCCCGGAAGCTTCTCCGTCGAGGCGGAGGAAGCGTTTGACCTGAGCGCGCTCTTCACCATTCCCGTCGCGACCCGGCTATCGCTGCTGCTCAGGCTCGGCGCACATCGCGTCCGAACCACCGTGGATCAGGAGGGGCCCAGCTTCGGGTCCCTGCATGAAGCGAAGACCGGCTCGGGTTTCACCCTCGGCGCCGGCGTGGAGTACTCCTTTGGTAAGCTCGGCGTGCGCGCGGAATGGCAGCGCTATGACAACGTTGCCACCGGGACGGTCGCCGAGGACGACATCGACGTCTTGAGCATCGGCCTGCTCTTCAGGTTCTGATTCGCCCGGGCGGGGGGCGGGCCGGCCTGCTCACGCTCTGGCAGAATCTCGGGCATGCCTTCAGGCCTGTTATTAGGCCTTCTATGAGCGTCGAACCCGACCGCATGATCTCGGCGCGGCCCGCCTCGCCGCAGGAAAACGAGTTCGAGCGCTCGCTCAGGCCGGCGACGCTGGCCGAGTACGTCGGCCAGGAGAAGGCGCGCTCGCAGCTCGAAATCTTTATCGCCGCGGCGCGCGGCCGCGGCGAGGCGCTCGACCACGTGCTGCTGTTCGGGCCGCCGGGGCTCGGCAAGACTACGCTTGCGCACATCATCGCGCGCGAGCTCGGCGTGAACCTGCGCCAGACCTCCGGCCCGGTACTCGAGCGGCCGGGCGACCTGGCCGCGATTCTGACCAACCTCGAGCCGAAGGACGTGCTTTTCATCGACGAGATCCACCGCCTTGCCCCGGTGGTGGAGGAGATCCTTTACCCGGCGCTCGAAGACTTCCAGATCGACATCATGATCGGCGAGGGACCGGCGGCGCGGTCGATCAAGCTTGACCTGCCGCCGTTCACGCTCGCCGGCGCGACTACCCGCGCCGGGATGCTGACCAATCCGCTGCGCGACCGATTCGGCATCGTGGCGCGGCTGGAGTTCTACAGCGACCAAGAGCTGACGAAGATCGTTCAGCGCTCCGCGCGCCTGCTGAAAGTCTCGCTGGAGAGCGATGGTGCTGCCGAAATTGCGAGGAGGTCGCGCGGCACGCCACGGGTGGCGAACAGGCTTCTGCGCCGGGTGCGCGACTACGCGCAAGTGAAGGGCGACGGCACGGTGTCGAAACCGGTGGCGGAGGCAGCGCTCAAGATGCTCGACGTTGACGTCCTCGGTCTGGACATGATGGACCGCAAGCTCCTGCTCGCGGTGATCGAGAAGTTCGGCGGCGGCCCCGTCGGGCTCGAGAACCTGGCGCACGCCGTCGGCGAGGAGGCCGACACGATCGAGGACGTGCTCGAGCCCTACCTCATACAGCAAGGCTATGTGCAGCGCACCCCGCGCGGGCGCATAGCCACGCTGCTCGCGTACCGGCATTTCGGCATCGTGGCTCCCGCGGCCATGAGGGACCTGCTGCCCGACGCGTGAGATCGAGGTCCATCCGCATTCCGGTCAGGGTCTACTACCAGGACACCGACGCGGGCGGTGTAGTGTTCCACGCGCAATACCTCGCGTTCATGGAGCGCGCACGCAGCGAGCTCCTTAACGAGGCGGGAATCGACCTCGCTCGCTTCGTCGAGCGTCATGGCATTCTCGTCATGGTCCACGACCTGCGCGTGAAATATCACCAACCGGCCCGGCTTAATGAACTCGTCTCGGTGAGCGCCGAAGTGGTTAAAATGGGCCGCGCGAGCTTCGTATTCCACCAGCGCGTGGAGCGCGGCGCCGAGCTACTGGTGGAAGCCGACGTAACGATCGCGCTGGTCGATCGAAGGCGAATGAGGCCCGCGCGCATGCCCGCAGAACTCGAACAGGCATTGTTGAAATGACCGTCACGCAAGACCTCGACATCTGGACCCTGATTCTCCACGCCAGCATCGTGGTGAAGGTTGTCATGGGGCTGCTCATTGTGGTGTCGTTCATGTCGTGGATGTTCATCTTCCAGAAATGGTTCTCGATCCGGCGCGCCAGCGCGCAGACTAACAAGTTCGAGCGCGAGTTCTGGAGCGGCAACGATCTCAACGCGCTCTACCAGGGCGCGGTCCAGCACCGCCATACCATCGGCAGCCTCGAACGCATCTTCGAGGCCGGTTTCCGGGAGTTCGCCAAGCTGAGGAGCGGGCAACGCGCCGCCGATGCGAGCGATATGGTCAACGGTGCGCAGCGCGCGATGCGCGCCACGTTCCAGCGGGAGATGGATTTCCTCGAGCGCCATCTCTCATTCCTCGCTTCCACCGGCTCGGTCAGCCCGTACGTCGGCCTTTTCGGCACGGTATGGGGCATCATGCATGCCTTCCGCAGCCTTGCGAATGTGCAGCAGGCAACGCTCGCGCAGGTCGCACCCGGGATCGCCGAGGCACTGGTCGCCACTGCAATCGGTCTTTTCGCCGCGATTCCGGCGGTGGTGGCCTACAACCGCTACTCGCACGACATCGAGCGCCTGGCGAACCGCTTCGAAAGCTTCATGGAGGAGTTCTCGAATATCCTTCACCGTCAGGCGGTGCGGTAGAAGGAACAGGTGAACCCTACGGTTTCCCCGTACCCCCTCCCCAGCCGAACCTAGCGAATGCCAGCACTGCACCGCAAGCGGGGCCCGATGCACGACATCAACATCGTGCCGTACGTCGATGTGATGCTCGTGCTGCTCGTGATCTTCATGGTCACTGCACCGCTCATCATGCCGGCGGTGATCGATCTGCCTACGGTCGACAAGGCGAGCGCGCCGCGCATCGTTCCCCTCGAGGTGTTCGTAAAGGCGGATCAGGGACTGGTGGTGCGTCAGCGCGACGCGCGCGGCGGCGTCATCAACGAGCAGACGCTCAGCCGCGCGCAACTTCCCGGTTTCATCAAGAGCCTGCGCGCCAAGGACACCGAGCTTTCCGTGCTGATCGGCGGGGACCGCAACGCGCGCTATGAATCGGTACTGCAGGTGATGGACGAGCTGCGCAAGCAGGGCGTGCAGAAGGTCGGCCTGCAAGTGAAAACCAAACAGTGAGCACCACCGTGCTGGGATTGTTCCCTCGGCAGGAGCATGCGCTCGGGCGTTCGTTTGTGCTGTCGGCAGTGGTGCACATCGGGCTGGTGCTGGTGCTGTTGCTCGGTGTGCGCTGGCAGAGCCACGCGCCGGACACAGTCACGGTGGACCTTGTGGAAGCCCTGCCGCCGCCGCCCCCGCCGGCGCCGGTGGTCGAGCCCAGGCCCGCTCCCAAGCCCGAGCCCGAGCCCGAGGTGAAGCCGCCGCCTCGAGTCGAGAAACCGCAGATCGCGGTCCCGGACAAGCCGAAGCCCAAACCCAAGCCCGAGCCGAAGCCCAAGCCCGAGGTGAAGCCCAAGCCAGAGACGAAGCCCAAGCCCGACCCGGAGTTCAAGAAGCGGCTGCAGGAGCAGGTGGCTCAGGAGCAGAAGGCGCTCGACCAGCAGCGCCAGGAGCGTGAGCTGCGCGAGCTGATCGCGAAGCAGCAAGCAGACGCCGCGCGCCAGGCCGCGGCAGCGCGCAGCAACGCGTTGAACGAATACATCGCGCGTATCCAGGCCAAGGTCCGGTCGAGCTGGATCCTGCCGGCCGACATCCAGGGCAACCCCGAGGCCATCTTCGACGTGGTGCAGCTACCGACCGGCGAGGTGCTGTCTATCCGGCTCGTCAAGTCGAGCGGCAACGCCGCCTATGATGCGGCAGTGGAACGGGCCATCCTCAAGTCCTCGCCGCTGCCGCTTCCCGCTTCGCGCGAGCTCTTCTCGCGGGAGCTGAAACTTACCTTCCGCCCGCAGGACAAATAGGATGGCGGTCTGCTACAAAAAACTCGGAGGGCAAACCCGCTTGCCGAAGATGACACAATTGCTGCTCGGCCTGGTTCTTCTGGTCGGGGCGTCCCGCGCCTGGGCGCAGCTCTCGATCGAGATTACAGGCGCCGGGGTACAGCGCACCCCTATCGCGATCGTGCCGTTCGCTGGCGAAAACACGGTCGGCACCAGCCTGACCGGCGTCGTGCGCGCGGATCTCGAAAGAAGCGGCTTGTTCCGCGGCCTCGAGATCCCGCCGCTCTCGCCGCACCCCAATGAGAACTCGCCGGTGAACTACGGCGAATGGCGCTCGCGCCTTGCGGACGCGCTAGTGGTCGGGTCGGTGGCGCAGAATCCCGACGGCCGCTTCGAGGTCAGGTTCCGCGTCTACGACGTGGTGAAACAGGCGCCCCTCGGAGCGATCGCCTACCTCTTTACCAAGGAAAACGCCCGCGCCGCGGCGCACCGCATCGCCGACTTTGTCTACGAGAAGATCACCGGCGAGAAGGGCGTGTTCTCGACTCAGATCGCCTACGTGGTGAAGCGCGGCTCGAATTACGAGTTGCAGATCGCCGACGCCGACGGCGAGCGCGCCCAGTATCTGCTTCGATCCAACGAGCCGATCATCTCTCCGGTCTGGTCGCCCGACGGCCGGCGCGTCGCCTACGTCTCGTTCGAGGCGAAAAAGCCGGTGGTCTACGTGCACCATCTGACCGAGAACAAGCGCCAGGTGGTCGCGAGCTTCAAGGGCTCGAACTCTGCGCCCGCCTGGTCGCCCGACGGCAAGACCATCGCGGTGGTGCTTTCGGTCGAGGGCGGCTCGCAGATCTTCCTCATCAATGCCGACGGCAGTGGGCCGCGACGACGCATCAGCAACTCGAACTCGATCGACACCGAGCCGCGCTATTCGAGCGACGGCAAGTGGCTCTACTTCACCTCGGACCGGGGCGGCACGCCGCAGATCTACCGGATGCCTTCGACGGGCGGCGAGCCGCAGCGCGTGACGTTCAAGGGCGGCTATAATGTGTCGCCGCGCCCCAGTCCCGACGGCCGGGTCCTCGCTTATGTGACCCGCGAAGCCGGCAAGTTCCAGGTGGCGCTGCTAGATTTGTCGAACCAACAGGTGCAGGTCATCACCGATAGCGACCGCGACGAGTCGCCGAGCTTCGCGCCGAACGGCAGGATGATCCTGCTCGCCACGGTAAGAGGCGGGCGCGGCGTGCTCTCGGCGGTATCCTCTGATGGCCGCATCCGCCAAAACCTGCCCTACGCCGGCGGCGATGTGCGCGAGCCGGCTTGGGGTCCGTTCATCGATTGAAAGGAGGGAAGCCAATGCGCGCAATCCTCATTACCGCCCTTAGCGCAACCAGCCTGCTTCTCGCCGCGGGTTGCCAGACCACGCCGGAGGAGCAGCAGCCCAGCGCCGTCGAGGACCGAAAGCCCGGCGCGGCCAAGCCGGGCGCCGACGCCCGCACCGTCGAGCGTCCGAAGATCGCCGCGGTCGACGTGACCGCCGGGAAGCCCGATCCGTCGAGAGCTCTCAAGGATCCCAACAGCATCCTGTCCAAGCGGCAGATCTTTTTCGACTACGACAAGTACGACGTGAAAGACGAATACCGCCCGCTGATCGACGCCCACGCCAAATACCTGCGCGACAACCCTTCGGCGAAGATGCTCATCCAAGGCAACGCAGACGAGCGCGGCAGCCGCGAATACAACATCGCGCTTGGCCAGCGGCGCTCCGACAACGTGAAGAAAATGCTGATCCTGCTCGGCGCCCGCGATGCGCAGCTCGAGTCGGTCAGCCTGGGCGAAGAAAAACCGATGTGCGCCGAGTCGAACGAGCCGTGCTGGTCCAAGAACCGGCGCGGCGACATGTTGTATAGCGGCGAGTACTGATCTTGCGCCCGCTTATCGCAGGACTGCTCGCGCTCTTCGTGGCGGCGCCGGCGGCTGCGCAACTGTTCGACGACAACGAAGCGCGTCGCCGCATCGAGCTGCTGCGCCAGCAGGTGGAGGCCAACCGCCAGGCGACCGAAGCGCGTCTGTCCAAGGCCGAGGCGGCGGCGCAGGAGGCTGCCGAACGCTCGGCCGACCGCGGAGTTCTGCTCGACCTCGCGAGCCAGATCGAGAGCCTGCGCGGCGATATCGCGCGCATGCGCGGGCAGCTCGAGGTGATCGGCCACCAGGCCGACAGCGCCGAGGCGCGCCAGAAGCAGCTCTACCTCGACATCGACACGCGGCTGCGGAAGCTCGAGCAAGCGCGCGAGCAGCAGGCGGCAGTACCCGACAAGCCGCCGGCGGCGGCGAAGCCGGCGGAGGCGGAGCCGTCGCCCGGAGAGGCCAAGGCCTACCAGGCGGCGCTCGACCAGTTCAAGCTCGGCAACTATTCCCTCGCCGTGGCGGCGATGCAGGGATTTCTCGTCACCTACCCGCAGAGCACCCTTGCCGCGAACGCGCAGTACTGGATCGGCATGGCGTATTCCGGGCAGCGCGACTACAAGAACGCCATTACCGCGCAGCGCAAGCTGCTATCGACCTGGCCCGACAGCCCGAAGGCGCCGGACGCGATGCTCAGCATCGCGAGCGCGCAGGAGACGATGGGCGACCGCGCGGCAGCGCGCAAGACGCTCGAAGAACTGATCGCGAAATACCCCGGCTCGAGTTCCGCCACCAGCGCAAAGCAGCGCCTCGCCGCCTCCGCAAAGCGCTGATAAAATTCCGCCCTTTCCGCAGCAACTCCGCGTTGCAAGCGTGGGTCGTTAGCTCAGCTGGTAGAGCAGCGGACTTTTAATCCGTTGGTCGGCGGTTCGAATCCGCCACGACCTACCAATAACTCAACGACTT
The DNA here is from genome assembly GCA_035251315.1 of Burkholderiales bacterium. Lineage (GTDB taxonomy): Bacteria > Pseudomonadota > Gammaproteobacteria > Burkholderiales > SG8-39 > SCGC-AG-212-J23. The sequence continues at coordinate 7,659 of DATFEI010000085.1, forward strand.
ACATAGAATCTGGCTAGCGCAGAATCTCATGTAGGCGCTGGTGAAGGCAAGACTCCGACGCCACTCTTGCATGGGTTTCGAGCGCCAGCGCGAGTGTTGATTGAGCGCGCTAGCTGCATTTCGGCTGGCAAACGGGAGAGCGTTTACCGCTCCCCTAACGTTGACGCTGGTGCATATGTCGATCGCTAGCCATCATCATGGCTAGCGTCCCAATGGCGTGGTCGTCGCTTGGAGCGTCCGCACACATGCGGTAGAAGCCATCTAACGCGAAGTCCACTGCCTCGCTGAGAACCGGCGGTACTGGCTTTGAATCCGCGACTAGTTGGCAATACTCGAGAAAGGCAGCGAATGTGTCGGCAAGAACTGTCTTGTCAGGGTCGTAACGTGAGTTGCGCTTATACCAAGTGTAAAGCTCTAGGAAGAGCGCAGGCATCATCAGCTTACTTTGCGGTCGGTTACCCCGAGCCCACGCCACGATGTTCCTCATCATTTCGTGGACCGCTGGAGCCTGGTTTCTTGTGGCCGCGGCAACCTTCTCTTGGGGTGACTTGAAAAAGAATCCCACTCGAGCAATCTCCTCCCAATAAGCTAAGAAAGATCATCTAGCTGGGCGAGCCCGGCCTCCGGCCCCTTACCGCTAATCGAATACATCCGCCCTGGAAAACGCACGTTTCTGCACATCGCCAAGCTCATGCCTG
>DATFEI010000252.1:0-7397 GCA_035251315.1 Burkholderiales bacterium
GCCGGGCCGGTCACCAAGGCGATTCAGAAAGCCTTTTTCGACGTCGTGACGGGCAAAGACAGGAAGCGCCGCAAATGGCTGACCCCCGTCAAGTAGACGTCACCGAAAAGGACCTCCCGCTGCACTGCCCGACCCCGGGCACGCCGTTGTGGGCGCTGCATCCGCGCGTGTTCCTCGACGTCGCGAAGGAAGGGGAAACGCTCTGCCCTTACTGCGGCACCAAGTACGTCTATAAAGGCGCGCCCGTAAAGGGACACTAGGTTTGCAGCGCACCCTCGTCATCGCGCCGAACTGGATTGGGGACGCGCTGATGGCGCAGCCGTTGCTTACGCGGTTGAAGCAATCGGGCGCGGCGATCGACGTGCTCGCGCCCGAATGGGTCGCGCCAGTCGTACGGCGCATGCCAGAGGTGGTCGAGGTCATCGCCACGCCCTTGAGGCACGGCGCGCTTCAGCTTGGCGAACGCTGGCGGCTCGGCCGCGATCTCAAGCGCCGCGGCTACGAAGCCGCCTATGTGCTGCCGAACACCTGGAAATCCGCGCTCGTTCCGTTCCTTGCCGGGATCCCGAAGCGCATCGGCTACGTCGGCGAAATGCGCTATGGGCTTTTGAACTGCCTTCACAAGTCGGTTAATGCGGCAATGCCCGGGCATTACGCGCAGCTCGCCGGCGGATCGGAATCTGCACCGGCACCGCCCCGGTTGAGCGTCTCGGAGACGGAAGTCCGTGAAACATGCCGGCGCTTTGGGATCGAAGGCGAGTACAACGTGCTCTGTCCCGGCGCCGAGTACGGCCCGGCCAAGCGCTGGCCCTATTTCAAGGACCTCGCCGCAAGGCTCGGGACCGCGGCGGTTCTCCTCGGCTCCAGAAACGACGAGCAGGCCGCCGCCGGCATTCCGGGCAAGAACCTCATCGGCAAGACCAGCCTCGACGAAGCGATCCGGCTCATCGCCGGGGCTGCCACGGTGGTGAGCAACGACTCGGGGCTAATGCACGTCGCAGCGGCGCTCGGGCGGCCGCAGGTCGCGCTTTTCGGCTCGTCCAGCCCCGAGCATACCCCGCCCGCCTCGCCCAGAGCGCGCGTGCTATGGCTCAAGCTGGAATGCAGCCCATGCTTCGAACGAGAGTGCCCGCTCGGTCATTTTCGTTGTATGAAAGAGATTACCGTCGAGCAGGTGCTCGCAGCCATGGACCAAGCTTGAGCGGAAAGATTTTCCCGACCGCACAGGACGCGGAGAACGCGTTCTACGAGGCGCTCGAGCGCTGCGACCTCGAGGGCATGATGGCCGTCTGGGCGGAGGACGAAGACATCGTCTGCGTGCACCCCGCCGGCGGCCGCCTTTGCGGGCAAGACGAGGTGCGTGAGAGCTGGGCGCGCATGTTCGCCGCCGGGCCAGGCGCGCGCGTGACGATCGAGCAGCAGGTGGCGCTCACCGGCATGATGCTCGCGGTCCACAGCGTGTTCGAGCGCTTCGTCATCCCGCAGGTCAAGCCGGAGGTGCAGCCGGCGCCGGTCATAGCGACTAATGTTTATCTGCGCACCGCCGCCGGCTGGCGCATGATCGTGCACCACGCCTCGCCCGCGCCGGCGCAGGCGCAGAACGCGCCGCGAGACCCCGGACCGAAAATCCTGCACTAGATGTTTTCCTCGCCGTGGTGGCTGCCGGGCGGCCATCTGCAGACCCTCTATGCATCACTGCGCCCGCCGCCGCGCGTGCCGTTGGAGCGCAGCCGCTGGCAAACGCCCGACGGTGACTTCGTCGACGTCGACTTCGCCGGGGACGCAGGCGCCGAACGGCGCCTGGCGCTTTTCCACGGTCTCGAGGGGTGCTCGGACAGCCACTACGCGCGCGCGATCGCCGCTCATGCCGCGTCCCGGAAATGGCGTGTCGCCATGCCGCACTGGCGCGGGTGCTCCGGCGAGCCGAATCTCAAGGCGCGGGCGTACCACTCCGGCGACAGCGACGAAGTGGATTGGCTGATCGACAGAATCCAGCCCGACTCGGCGATCGGTATCTCGCTCGGCGGCAACGCGCTCCTCAAATGGCTGGGCGAGCGAGGCGAGGCGGCGAAGGCGCGCGTGCGCCGCGCCGCGGCGGTATCGGCGCCGATCGACCTGCCGGCGGCGGGTGCGGCGCTCGACCACGGCCTGAACCGGCTCCTCTATACGCGCTATTTCCTCGCCACGCTGAGGCCCAAGTCGCTTGCGAAGCTCGAGCGCTTCCCCGGCCTTTACGACGCCGCCCGGGTGCGCGCGGCGCGCCGCTTCCGGGACTTCGACAGCGCCGTGACCGCGCCGCTGCACGGGTTCCGCGACGCCGACCACTACTGGAGCGAAGCGGCAAGCGGACCGTGGCTCGAGCACATCCGCGTGCCGACGCTTCTCCTCAACGCGCGCAACGACCCCTTCCTCCCGGAGCATGCGCTCGTCGCCGCCGCGCGAAAAGCCGCGCCATGCGTGGTGCTAGAATTTCCGCGCACCGGAGGCCACGCCGGATTCGTTTCCGGCCCGTTCCCGGGCCATCACCGCTGGCTTGCGGAGCACCTTCTCGAGTTCCTCGAACAGTGACCCCGCCCGCAGAGATTTTCCGTGCGTACGACATCCGTGGCGTCGTCGGGCGCACGCTCACCATCGCGCTCACGCGCGAGATCGGGCGCGCACTCGGCACGCTCGCGCGCGAGCGCGGCGCGGCCACCTTCGCGGTGTGCCGCGACGGTCGGCTTTCGGGTCCCGAGTTGTCCAATGCGCTGATGGAAGGCCTGACCGCTGCCGGCGCCGACACGATCGACATCGGCATGGGCCCGACGCCGCTCGCCTATTTCGCCGCTCATCATCTGGGCTGCGGCAGCTGCGTCGCAGTAAGCGGCAGCCACAACCCGCCGGAGTACAACGGGCTGAAGATCGTCATCGGCGGCGATGCGCTCTACGGCGAGGAAATCCAGCGGGTAAGACACCTGATTGAAAAGCAGGATTTCGCCACAGGCAGCGGCAAGCGCAGCCAGGCCGACGTGCTCGATGCGTACGTTGAGCGCATCGCTGGCGACGTAAAGCTCGCGCGCAAGTTCCACGTCGCGGTCGATTGCGGCAACGGCGTCGCCGGCATGCTCGCGCCGCGACTGTACCGGCGGCTGGGATGCGAGGTCACCGAGCTCTTCTGCGAGGTGGATGGCCGCTTTCCGAACCATCACCCGGACCCGGCGCAGCCAAAGAACCTTGTGGATCTAATCGATACCCTGAAAACAGGAAAAGCAGAGTTGGGCCTGGCGTTCGACGGTGACGGCGACCGGCTCGGGGTGGTGACGAAGGATGGCGAAATCATCTACGCGGACCGGCAACTCATGCTGCTCGCGAAGGACGTGCTGAGCCGCAACCCCGGCGCCGAGATCATCTACGACGTGAAGAGCACGCGCCTGCTGCCGCGCTACATCGAGCGTCACGGCGGCAGGCCGACCATCTGGAAGACCGGGCATTCGCTCATAAAAGCGAAGCTGAAGGAAAGCGGCGCGCTGCTCGCCGGCGAGATGTCAGGCCATACTTTCTTCAAAGAGCGCTGGTACGGCTTCGATGATGCGTTGTATGGCGGTGCTCGCCTGCTGGAAGTGCTGTCCAAGGAAAAGGACGCCAATCAGGTTCTGAAAAGCCTTCCCAACGCCCCTTCCACCCCGGAGCTGCACTGGGCGTTGGAGGAAGGTGAACCGCACGCGCTGGTTGCGAAACTCCAAGCCGCGAAGGCCTTCCCCGGCGCCGAGCGCGTCGTCACCATCGACGGCGTGCGCGTGGAGTATGCGGACGGCTTCGGGCTGGCACGCGCCTCCAACACCACGCCGGCCATCGTGATGCGCTTCGAAGCCGATAACCCTGCTGCGCTGGAGCGCATCAAGCGCGACTTCCGCGCGGCGCTGCAGCCGCTGAAACCCAATGCGCCTCTTCCTTATTAGCGTTCTATTGACAATGAGCTCCACGACCGCCGGAGCGTGTCCCAAGCTTCTCGATCGAACCATGGACACGATCCTGGAGAAGCCTCAATCGCTTTGCGAGTACGCCGGCAGGGTGGTGCTGGTGGTGAACACCGCGAGCCAGTGCGGCTATACGCCCCAGTACGAAGGGCTCGAGGCGCTCTACCGCAAGTACCGCGACCGCGGGCTCGTAGTGCTCGGTTTCCCTTCGAATGATTTCGGCGGCCAGGAGCCCGGTTCCAACAAGGAAATCGCCGCGTTCTGCGTCAATCAGTACGCGATCGACTTCCCGGTGTTCGCCAAGACGGAACTCAAGAACAACCCGCTCTACGCTGACCTCGCACGCGCGACCGGCGCTGTGCCGCGCTGGAACTTCCACAAGTACCTCATCGACCGCAGTGGTCAGCAGGTGCTGAGCTTCGACACCCGGGTCGCCCCGAGCGACCCCAAGCTCGTCGAGGCGGTGGAAAAGATGCTTTCCCGCTAGAACTACCTGGGAGCCTGCTGGTCCAGGAACGCGTTGCCGCGCTCGACTGCGTGGTTGAGCGCGTCGATCGGCGACTTGCCGCCCAGCCAGGTGGACTCGAGCTCTTCGTCGATGATGGTGCGCAGCTTCGGGAACTGCGCGAGGCGCAGGCTCTTCCAGTTCGGTGTGCCGCGCACCATGAGCTGGCGGATCGCGATCTCCCGTCCCGGATCGGCGGCATAGAACCCCGCCTTGCGCGCGAGATCGTACGCGCCGGCCGTGAACGGAACGAGGCCCGTCTTCTGGTGCCATTCCGCCTGCACCTGCGGACGCGCGAAGAAAGCGAGAAACCCGGCCACGCCGGCATAGTCGGCGGCGGGCCGGCCGCTCATCACCCAGAGTGCCGTGCCGCTCGGCAGCGTGTGCAGCGGCGCGCCGTCGAAGTCGTCGTAGTAGGGGAATTGCGCGATGCCGAGATCGAACGCGGTGCGGCCGCGCAACTCGTCATAGTCAGCCGATGATGCGGCGAGAAGCGCGCACTCGCCGGCAAGAAAGCGCGCCTCGGCCTCGCCACGCTTGCCGTAGTAGGTGAAGTACCCGGATTTTTGCCACGTGGCGAGCGTCGACACCCAGCGCACGGCGAGCCGGTTGTTGAACATCAGGCGGTCGGTGGCGAACGGCTGGTTGTGCCAGGCGGCCATGTTCTCGAGCAGTGTCGAGGCCGGCGCGGCCATGGTGAGGGCACATTCGCTTCCGGAGCCGACCAGCGCGGCGAGTGTCGGCACCATGTCGTACCACGTCGCGGGCGGCTTCGCCGGGTCGAGCCTGGCGAAGCGGAAAGCGTCGCGGTTGTAGTAGAGCACTGGCGTCGCGCGCCCGGTAGGCAGCGCGATCAGCCGGCCCTCTGCGTCGAGCAGCTCTTCCGGCGCGGCGAGCGCCGGCTCGGGGCGCACCCTGGCGCCGGCCCCGGCCATCACCTGCCATAGCGGCCGCGCCACGTCTTTCTGCTCGACAAGGAAGGCGCCGGCAAGCTCCGATGCCTGCACGATGTGCGGGGCGCGGGCGGCGAAGTTCCTGGTGCTGCGCGCCGTCACCGCCTCGATCGCGGCCTCGTCGTAGGCGCCCTTGTAAATCGGCACAACGCGATGCCGCTTCTGCGACGCGTTAAAGCGCGCGACGATGCGCTCGAACTCGGCGCCGTGTGCGCCGTCCATCGAATGCCAAACCCGGATTTCCGCGGCGCGGCATGGGACCGCGAGCAGCGCCAATATCAACAGCGCGATGCGCAACATGCGACGGCGAGTATATAGTTGAAAGCCCCGTCGGCGTAGCATGGCCGCTATCCACCAGCGCAGCGCGGCGCAGCTCGCGCAAGCGTATTCGCTCGGCGAGCTCTCGCCGCTCGAGGTCGCGCGCGCAAGCCTCGAGCGCATCGAAAGCTGGGAGCCGCGCATCAACGCCATATACCGGGTGCATCGAGACGCGGCGCTCGAGCAGGCGCTCGCCTCCGAGGCCCGCTGGCGCCAGCGCCGGCCGTTGTCACCAATCGACGGCGTACCGCTCACCATCAAGGAGAACATCTACACGCAGGGCGACCCGGCGCCGATCGGCACGCTGGCCAATGCCAGCGCGCCGGTGCAAGAGGCCGACGCGCCCGCCGCAGCGCGCGTACGCGAGGCGGGTTGCGTGATCCTGGGTAAGACCGCCATGCCGGATTTCGGCATGCTCTCGTCCGGCCTTTCCAGCCTGCACGGCGTGACGCGCAACCCATGGCGCCTGGACCGCAACCCGTCGGGCTCGAGCTCCGGCGCAGGCGCCGCGGCGGCGGCCGGTTATGCGCCGCTGCACCTCGGCACCGACATCGGCGGCTCAGTACGCCTGCCCGCGACGCATTGCGGAATCTTCGCGCTCAAGCCTTCGCTTGGCCGGGTCCCGGTAAATCCGCCCTACATGGGGCGCGTCGCCGGCCCGATGACGCGCACCGTACAGGACGCCGCGCTCCTCATGAACGTAATCTCGCGCCCGGACGCGCGCGACTTCATGAGCCTCCCGACCGAGAAGATTGATTTCACCGGCCTCGATCAGCTCGAGCCGAAACGTCTGCGCATAGGGCTGCTTGCCGACATGGGAGTCGGCCTGGCGGTGCATTCGCAAGTGCGCGCAGCGTGCGAAGCCGCGGCGGCTGCGCTCGCCGGCGCCGGCTGCGCGGTGCAGCCGCTACGCTCTTTCCTCACCGAGGCGATGCTCGACGGCATGTGCCGCTTCTTCGAGGCGCGCTCGTACAATGATCTGATGCAGCTTGCGCCGGCCAGGCGCGCGGAAGTACTGCCGTTCGTCGCGGAATGGTGCAGCTGGCGCGCGGCGCAATTCTCGGGCCGCGACGTAATGCAGGCGTATACGCTCGTAATGGCGATGCGCGAGGCCGCCGTAACTGCGACCCAGCCGTTCGACTTCGTCATTTCGCCGACCTCGCCGATCCTTCCGTACGAGGCCGAGCTCCCCGCGCCAGGCAACGATCCGCGCAACGCGCTGCCGCACATCGCCTTTAGCGTGCCCTACAACATGTCCGAGCAGCCGGCGGCCTCGATCAACTGGAGCTACAGCGACGATGGACTGCCGATCGGCGTGCAGATCATCGGCAGGCGCTTCGACGACGTTGGCGTCTTAAAGCTGTCGAACCTCCTCGAAAAGCTGAGGCCGCGGCAGCACCCCTGGCCGGAACCGCAGCCCTAGCGCGGCTTGCGCAGCCGAGGATTGAGCCGGTCGATGTCCGCCTGGACCTCGTCGCGGCTGCGCTCGTAAACAATCTCGCGGCCCATGATCTTTCCGGCATAGGCCATGCCGTTGCGCGTCGGCGTGAGCGTGCACTTGACGTTATGCAAGCCCTCGCCGAGGACCACCTCGATCGCCTCGGCGCGCTTGCTGAAGACAACGACCTCAATGACCTGGCCGGTCTGCGTATTTCGCACCCGGAT
>DATFEI010000044.1:0-2147 GCA_035251315.1 Burkholderiales bacterium
TGATCTCCGAGACCGAGTACCGCTTTCAGGTCGAGCAGGACATCAAGCCCTTCCGCGACGTGCTGCTGGGCCTTTTCTTCGTCACCATCGGCATGCTTCTCGACCCACGCCTGGTCGTCGCGCGGTGGGGAACCGTGCTCGTGTTCGTGCTGCTGCTCATGCTCGGCAAGTTCGCGCTGATGGCCGCGCTTTCCCGGGCGTTCGGCACGGCGACCGGCACCGCGTTGCGCGTCGCGCTGGCACTCGCTCAGGGCGGCGAGTTCGGCTTCGTGCTGCTCGCGCTTGCCGGCATCGCGGGCATCGTGCCGGAGCCGCTGTTGCAGCCGATGCTCGCCGCGATGATCGTGTCCATGCTGGCCACGCCGTTCGTGATCGCGGCGAGCGACCGCATCGTGCTGCGCCTGTCGCGCGCCGAATGGCTGCAGCGCTCGCTTGAGCTGCACCGGATCGCCGTACAGTCCATCGAGGCCGAGCGGCACGTCGTGATCGTGGGCTACGGCCGCAATGGGCAGCGCCTCGCGCGCCTCCTCGACGCGGAGGGCGTGCGCTACATCGCGCTCGACCTCGATCCGGAGCGCGTACGCGAAGCCGCCGCCGCGGGCGACACGGTGGTGTTCGCCGACGGCCTGCGGCGCGAGGCGCTGATGGCGGCAGGGATCACGCGCGCCGCGGCGGTTGTGCTCACTTTCGCCGATGCCGCGCTTGCTGTTCGGATGCTCGCGCACGTGCATGACCTCAATGCCTCGGTGCCGGTGATCGTGCGCGCGCGCGACGAAGCCGATATCGCGCCCCTCACTGCGGCGGGAGCGTCCGAAGTGGTACCGGAGGCGTTCGAGTCCGGCCTGATGCTCGCCTCGCACACGCTGGTGTGGGTAGGCGTGCCGCTGAGCCGGGTCATGCGTCGCGTGAGCCAGGTACGCGGCGAGCGCTATGGTCTGCTGCGCGGGCTGTTCCAGGGTCGCGACGAGATGGACGCGGCGGCGCACTTGCACTCGGTGACGCTCGAGCCAGGCGCAGGCGCACTCGGGAAGACGCTCGCCGAGCTGGAGCTCGACGGCATCGGGGTTCAGGCGCGCGCGGTGCGGCGGCGCGGCGCCAAGGTGAAGCTCGACGCAGCCGCGGCCGGACCGCTGCAGTCCGGCGATGTGGTCGTGCTGCTCGGCACGCCGGAGGCGCTGGCCGCGGCCGAAGACCGGCTGCGCTAGACGAACGAACCTACCCGAACGAACCTACAGCTGGCGGCAGACGAGGTACGAGCTGACGCCGTCTTCCGTATAGATGCTGGCCGAGGCACCCACAGCGCTCGGGTTCGGCGTGTCCTGCTTCATCGCGCGTACGTTGCCTTTCTTGCCGTCGCCGTCGTCCATCTGGGCGTCGACCGAGATCGCGATCTTGTCGGGCAGGTTCGCCGAGCACAGAAGAAGCGAAGTAAATACAGTCGCCGGGGTACCGCCGTCGCTCAGCACACCGGTCTTGAAGGTCGCCGAGCCGGGCGCGGTGCCGTCGGAAGTCTGTACGCCCATCTTGCCGTTGACCGCGTTGAACGGGTTATCCGCGCCGCTGCCGCCAGAGATAAAGCCTGCGCGCCGCAGGTGGTCCCAGAAAAGCATGCTCTCCGCCGTCGCGGCGGCGATGTACGCGCCCTCGATAGTGCCGTCGCCCGCAGTTGCGGGGGGCGTCAGACCCCATCGACTCGCAAGCTTGTCGTCGCCCGGCAGCGCGCGGTAGCGATCCTGGTAGCCGTACATCGCGGCGGACACGCCCGATATGTCGGCGATCACGTTCTTGATCTTCGCCTGCGTGATCATCTCCTGCCCTTTCAGGATGCCGCCAAGCAGCAGCCCGATGATGACCAGCACGATGGCGATCTCAACTAATGTGAACCCCCCTTGCCTCTTTTTCATAACCTTTCTCCTTGGACAGCCAATTAGATTTTCGCCCTTACTTTCGCAAGGGCCGTGCCATTTATAATAGTATATAAAACAGTCAGTTACTACACGTATCTCATGCAATACTGTCGAAATCCCGACAGTCATGTCGGCCCCATGACAGCCTCAAGAGCCTCCCTTTGCGGCGCGGTGTTCGAGTTCCTCCAGGCGCTGCTTGAGGAAGCGCAGCTCGGCCGGGTCGTTCAGGGAACCGCTCTG
>DATFEI010000246.1:0-7529 GCA_035251315.1 Burkholderiales bacterium
GGGCGCTGGTTCGACCCGCAGGCCATGATGCTGCGCGAGGCGGCGCAGCGCTGGGTGGCGAGCACGGTGAGCGGCGAGGTGACCCTCGAGCTACGCCGCGGCAACGACTACTCGATCCTCGACACGACGAGCCCGAACCTCTCCTACAAGCCCGAGCGCCTCACCATGGAGAAGGGCGACGAGGTGTTCTTCACGCCCGCCGACCGGATCGGCCAGCTCACGATGCGCAACCTCGACATCAGCGATACGCGCCAGAAGCTCGGCATCTATGGCGCGGCGGGCTTGCTCGGCGATTCCACCACCGGCGCCGCGCCGCTGCTCGGACCGGCCAAGCCGAAGAAGAAGGCCTAGCCTCTTCGCCCCTTCCTAGCTCTTCACCCTGCCCAGCACCAGGAACTCGAGCAGCGCCTTCTGCGTATGGAGGCGGTTCTCCGCCTCTTCCCAGACCACCGACTGGGGCCCGTCGATCACCGCGGCGGCCACCTCCTCTCCGCGATGCGCCGGCAGGCAATGCATGAAAAGCGCGCCCGCCTTCGCGGCGCACATCATGTCGGCGTCGACCTGCCAATCCTGGAAGTCGTGCCGGCGCTCGTCGTTCTCGTCCTCGAAGCCCATGGAGGTCCACACGTCCGTGGTGACGAGATCCGCTCCCTTAGCGGCAGCCATCGGGTCCGCGAAGGCTTCGCTGTTGCGATTCATTCTTTCGCTTTCGACCTCATAGCCCGGAGGCGTTGAGACGTTCAGCTTGAAATCGAAGAGCGCCGCAGCCTGCAGCCAGGTGTTGCAGACATTGTTCGAGTCGCCGATCCAGGCCACGGTGCGGCCGCGGATCGGGCCACGGTGCTCGATGTAGGTGAAGACGTCTGCAAGGATCTGGCACGGATGGTACTCATTGGTGAGCCCGTTGATCACCGGCACGCGCGAGGCGCCGGCGAAGCGCTCGATGATCGCCTGCTCGAAGGTCCGTACCATGATGACGTCGCACATGCGCGAGATCACCTGAGCCGCGTCCTCCACCGGCTCGCCCCGGCCGAGCTGCGAGTCGCGCGTGTAGAGGTAGATCGCTGCGCCGCCCAGCTGGTGCATGCCGGCCTCGAACGACATGCGCGTACGCGTCGAGGGCTTCTCGAAGATCATCGCCAGCGTGCGGTCCTCGAGCGGCCAGTAGCGCTCGTAGCGCTTGAACCGTTCCTTGATCCAGCGCGTGCGGGCGAACACATGCTCGAGCTCGTCGAGCGAAAGATCCCTGAGCTGCAGGAAGTGGCGTACCGCCATGGCGCGCCGGCTCAGCGCGCCGCAGCCGTGGCCTGAGACCTGCGCTCGACGAACGCGCGGACCAGCGGCGCGAGGCGCTCGACCACCATACGGCCCTCGGCTTCGCTCATCACGAGCGGCGGCAGCAGCCGGACGACGTTCTCGGCGGTCACGTTGATCACCAGCCCCGCGTCGAGCGCCTGGCGCACGAGCTCGCCGCACGGCGCCGCGAGCTCCATTCCGATCATCAGCCCCATGCCGCGGACTTCCACTGTGCCGGGAATGCCGGCAAGTCCGGAACTAATGACTTCGCCCACGCGGGCGGCGTTGGCAAGAAGTCTTTCTTCCTTCATGGCATCGATAGTGGCCACGACCGCGGTCATGGCGAGCGGGTTTCCGCCGAAGGTCGAGCCGTGGTTGCCGGGCTTGAACACGCCCTTGGCGCGGCCGCCGACGACGCACGCGCCCACCGGCACCCCGGAGGCGAGGCCCTTGGCGAGAGGCACTACGTCGGGCAGGAAGCCGGCGTGCTGGTAGACGAACCACTTGCCGGTGCGGCCGAGGCCACACTGCACCTCGTCCGACATGAACAGCCACTCCTTACGCTCGCAGATCTCCTTGAGCCCGCGCAGGTATTCCAGGCGCGAGACATTGATGCCGCCTTCGCCCTGGATCGGCTCGACGAACACCGCGACCACGTTCTTGTTGCGCTCGGCCACCTGGCGCACGGCTTCGAGGTCATTGAGCGGCACGCGCACGAACCCGGACACCAGCGGCTCGAATCCCGCCTGTACCTTGCGGCTGCCGGTCGCCGATAGCGTCGCGAGCGAGCGGCCGTGAAACGCCTTTTCCATCACGATGATCGCGGGCTCGGCGATGCCGCGGTCGTGGCCGTACTTGCGCGCCACCTTGATCGCCGCTTCGTTCGCCTCCAGTCCGGAGTTGCAGAAAAACACCTCGTCGAGCCCCGTGATCTCGGCAATGCGATCGGCCGCATTTTCCTGGTCCGGGATGCGCCAGAGGTTTGAAGTGTGCAGAACCCCGGAGTCGATTCTTTCGGTCAGCGCCTTCGTCAGCTTCGGGTGCCCATAGCCGAGCGTATTGACCGCGATGCCGGCCAGGGCGTCGAGGTACTTCTTCCCCGTCTCGTCCCAGAGCCACACGCCTTCGCCGCGCACGAACGCGACCGGCTGCCTGGCGTAGGTGTTCATCACATGGCTCATTGCGCGTCCTCTCCCAAATGCAAAACGGCGGCACGAGCCGCCGTTCGGGGAAATGGTAGCACCGCTCGCCGGATATGGCGACGCCATGACCGCTGCCGGGCCGGCTCTCAGGACAGGCGGTGCAGCGAAGCCTCTTCCATGGGCCTTAGGACGCGGATGCAGGGCACGTAGCCTTCGTGCACCACGCCGTGCATCTCCATGCGCTTGTGCGAGTGGAGCAGGGCGCCGAGATAGTCCACGATCTCGCGGGTGATGAGTTGCCCCGGCACGAGCAGCGGGATGCCGGGCGGGTAGGGGACGATCTGGTCGGCGGCGACACGTCCTGCCAGGCGCCGGTTCACGCGCTCGCGCTCGTCGAACACCTGCACCAGCTCGCCGCCGCAGTAGTAAGCATCGCGCGGCAGGAATCGCAGCCGGGTGAAGGCCGGGATGTCCGGCGTCTGCACGAGACGCCGCGGCGCGTGGCCCTCGCGCGCGATGCGCATGAGCGCGTCGTACAGGCGCGAGACCTTGGACCGCGTCGTGCCGATCGTGAGAAGCAGGGTGAGGGTGTTGAAGGTCGACTTCTCGACTTGGATGTTGAAACGCTCGAACAGCGCCTTCTGCAGGTCTTCCACCGTATAGCCGCAGCCCGAGATATCGATCGTGACCTTGGTCGGGTCGAGCCTGATGCCGTCGTGGCGCACCGCCTCGGGCAGAAGGTCCTTGAGCTCGAGCACGCGGAACACCCCGGTGGAGTTGATGAGCTTCTTCACCTCGTTCGCGAGGTCGAGCGTGCGCGCCAGCAGCTTGTAGCCCTCCATCACCGCTTGCTTGCGCGCGATGTCGAGGCTCGCGATCAGCCCGTACTGCGGGCTGGTCGAGGTATGCATATTGAAGTTCTCGCGGAACAGATGCTCGCGGAAGTCCGGGTCGTTCACGTGGATCATCGAGGCCTGCGAGAACGCGGAAAGCACTTTGTGCGTCGACTGCGTGACGTAGTCGGCGCCCGCCTCGAGCGCGGTCGGCCGGAAGTACGGGTGGAAGCGGGCGAAGCCGTACCAGGCCTCGTCGATGATTACCTTCATCCCGCGGCTGTGCGCCGCCTCGATGATCGGCGCCAGGTCATAGCGCAGGCCGTCGTAGGTGCACGAGGTGAGGATGAGCGCCTGAGCGTCCGAGTGCTTCCGGATGGCATCGAGCAGCGCCTTTTTGGGAACCGGGCCGTACAACCCGTATTTCTTGTTGAGCGCCGAGTCGAGGTACACCGGGTGCGCGCCCGACAGTACGACGCCGTGGTGCACGCTCTTGTGGCAGTTGCGGTCGAGGATCAGCTTTTCGCCCGGCGCGAGCAACGTCTGGAAGATCACCTTGTTGGCGGTGGAGGTGCCGTTGGTCGCGAAAAAGGTGCGTCGCGCACCGAAGGCTTTGGCCGCCATCGCCTGCGCCTCGCCGATCACGCCTTTCGGCTCCATCAGCGAATCGAGCATCGGCACCGATACCGAAAGGTCGGCGTCGAACACGTGCTCGCCCATGAATTCGTAGAAATCGTTCACCCACGGGCTGCCCCGCAGAGACTCGCCCGACGAATGCCCCGGCGTATGCCACTGGTCCTTCGCCATCCAGACGTAGTTCTTGAGCTGGTCGTAGAACGGCGTGCGAGCACGCTCCTGTATTTGGGCGTTGAGGATGCGGTACATACCCCGGTAGTCGCGCTCATCGCGGTAAAAATACCCGTCGACCGACTCGGCAAAGAGCGCGTCCACTACGTCGTCCTCCTTCTCTTGCGCGATGACGATGTAGACGTCGAGCTCGGGCCGCAAGCGCGTGATGCGCTGCACGAGCTCGAGGGCGGACATTTGCAGCCTGCGCGGGCGCGCCTCGCCTTTCTTTCCGTTGCTGTTCCTCGTCGACAGGGAATACAGCGTGTCGTCCACGAGCACGGCCTGCAGATTGCCGTCGGACTCGATGAGCTGAAGCGCTTCCTTGGCGGTGGTGACGCCGACGAAGCTGATGCCCAGGGGGTTATCGAGGGTGCGCGCTGCGGCGTTCAACCCCTTGACGAACTCGCGCAGCACGAGATGCTCGTCGTTGATGACGAGAATACGGCTCGCGGGCTTGGGCATCAGGCGACGTTACTTATAATCGCGCATGCCCGAGGCCTTCGCCGGAAACGCAGTCTGTCGGGGATACGGCTTAACTATCGACTACTTCATTGCCTTCAGTGCGTGCGCCAGGCGGCTCTTGTGACGATCGCCGGCGTTGCGGTGCAGGACGCCTTTGGACGCGATGCGGTCGATCACGCGCTGCGACTCGCGCAAGGTACTTGCGGCTTCATCCTTGTTGCCGGCGGCGAGCGCCTTCTTCACGCTCTTGATCGCGGTGCGCACCTCGGTGCGCAGCCTCATGTTGTGGTCACGGCGCGCGAGCGCTTGTTTCGCGCGCTTCCGGGCGGATTTGATGTTTGCCATTGAAAAAATTCTAGCATGAACCTGCTGCGCATTCTCGCCACCGTGAGCAGCCTGACGATGGTGAGCCGGGTACTGGGCTACGTGCGCGATTTCTTCATCGCCCGGGTTTTCGGCGCCGGGCTGGCGACGGACGCGTTCTTCGTCGCTTTCAAGCTTCCGAACCTGCTGCGGCGGCTTTTCGCCGAGGGCGCCTTCTCGCAGGCGTTCGTGCCGCTTCTGAGCGAACACAAGCACAAGGATGAACAGGAGGCGCGGCGCCTGATCGACGCGGTTTCGACGTTGCTGTTCCTCGCGTTAGTCGTGACCGCCGCGCTCGGCGTCGCGACCGCGCCGCTGATCGTGTACCTCACCGCCCCCGGGTTCGCCCTCGACCCGGAAAAACCGTTTGCGCTCACCGTTTCGCTGCTGCGGGTCACGTTTCCCTACATCTTTTTCATCTCGCTGGTATCGCTCTCCGCAGGCATTCTCAATACGTGGAACCGCTTCTCGGTGCCGGCTATTACGCCGGCGCTCCTTAACGTCTCCTTCATCGTGGGCGCAGCTTTCTTCGCGGAGTATTTCGATCCTCCGGTGCTGGTGCTCGCCTGGGCGGTATTCGTCGGCGGCATCCTGCAGCTCGCGTTTCAGGTGCCCTTCCTCGCCAAGCTGCGGCTCCTGCCGCGCTGGCGGCTCGATCTTTCGCATCCAGGCCTGCGGCGGGTGCTGCTGCTCATGTTGCCCGCGGCGTTCGGCGTGTCGGTCAGCCAGATCTCCCTCGTTCTCAACCAGATCTTCGCCTCATTCCTGCAGAGCGGGAGCGTATCGTGGCTGTACTACGCGGACCGGCTGATGGAGCTGCCGGCGGGCGTGCTCGGGGTCGCGGTCGGCACGATCCTGTTGCCGAGCCTTTCCAAGTACCACGCAGCCGCGAATGCGTCCGAATACAGCCGGCTGCTCGACTGGGGCCTGCGCGTTACCGTGCTGCTCGCCGTGCCGGCGGCGGTGGCTCTTGCGGTTCTCGCGCTGCCGCTCATCGCAATGCTGTTCCAGTACGGCCGCTTCACGGCCGAACACGCCTGGATGACCCGCCAGGCGCTTGTTGCCTATAGCGTCGGCCTGGTGGGGATCGTTCTGGTCAAGATTCTGGCGCCGGGATTCTATGCGCGGCAGAACGTCGTGACGCCCGTGAAGGTCGGCGTCGTGACCTTGGTCGCCACGCAATGCATGAATCTGGCCCTCGTCGGCCCGTTGCGGCATGCGGGCCTCGCGCTTGCGATTGGCCTGGGTGCTTGTCTCAACGCCGCGCTCTTGTATCGCCTTCTGCGGCGCCAGGGGATTTATGCGCCCCAGCCAGGTTGGCTCGTGTTCCTTGCGAAGGTTGCCGTATCCGTTGCAGTCATGGCGGCAGTGCTCTACTTCGCCATGGGGGCATCGGCGTGGTGGCTATCTGCGCCGTGGCAGCGTAAGGTTCCTGCCGTGATCGGCCTCGTGTTGCTGGGAACGGGGTGCTATGCCGCCTGCCTGCTTGCCTTGGGCTTCCGGCCGCGCGACTTCTCGCGCCGTGCGGCCGAGTGATGGGTGCTGAGCTGGAGCCTTTTGCCCGCCTCATCGCCTGCGAGGATGCGCGCATCGACCTCGCGCGCGCGTGCCTGCTGATCGCGCAGGACGCGTACCCGAAGCTCGACGTCGAGCGCTACATGGACGAGATCGAACGTATGGCGAGCCGGCTGCGCGAGCGCCTGCCGCAGAACTGCGGCGCCGAGGAGCGCGTCGTGGCGCTGAACCAGTTCCTTTACGACGACCTCGGCTACTGGGGGAATACCGAGGACTATTACGATCCGCGCAACAGCTACCTGAACGAGGTCATCGAACGCAAGACCGGCATCCCGATCACGATGTCCATCCTTTACATGGAGCTCGGCCGGCGCATCGGTCTGCCGCTCGAAGGGGTGTCATTTCCCGGGCACTTTCTGGTGCGCCTGCCGCTGCGCGGAGGGATGCTGGTGCTCGATCCGTTTGCCGGTGGCGCACCCCAGTCCGAGGACGAGCTGCGCGGCCGCGTCAAGCGCGTGATCCCGGACGGCGTGGCCGACGACCTGCCGGCCGCGGAGCTGCCGCTCGACCAGTTCCTCGAGCCGGCGACCAACCGGCAGATCCTGTCGCGCGTGCTGCGCAACCTGAAGGCGATCTACCGCGACAGCGACAAGCCAGAACGCATGCTTGACGTGCTGAACCGGATGCTCCTCGTCACGCCCGATGCGAGCGCAGAGTTGCGCGACCGCGGCTACATCTACCAGCGCCTGGAGTGCTACCGGGCGGCGCTCAAGGACCTGAGCGATTACGCCGAGCGCGAACCCGACGCCCCCGACCTCGACGATGTGCGCTCGAGGCTGATGGAGCTCTCCGCGCTCTGCGCCCGGCTCAACTGAGCTTTTTCATTCACTCTTCTTTGCAGCTCCCGTTTGTAGCCGAGAGCGAAGAACACCTCGGCGGCGAGAAAGATCGGCGCGACGAAGATCTGGAACAAGTTGTCCGCCAGCGCCGGCTTGCGGCCTTCGAACACGTGGCCCACGAGCTGCAGTATCCAACCGCCGACGAAGAGGATGGCAAACCATGTCCACCC
>DATFEI010000078.1:0-15021 GCA_035251315.1 Burkholderiales bacterium
TTCAACTGGCGGGCGACCTGCAAGTGGATGCACGGGACGCACAGCCGGACCAGCGTCAAAGGCTATTACGGGCTGGGCCAGGAGCAGAGTCACAAGACCGAGTTCACTTTCGACATGGACCATCCTGAGATCTTCGCGTCCGAGGACAACGGTGCCACCCCGGTCGAGATGGTGCTGACGGGGCTCGCCGGCTGCCTCACCGCGGGCGTGGCGGCCGTGGCGCAGATGCGCAACATTCAGCTGCGCTCGGTCTCGGCGACGCTGGAAGGCTCGATGGACATCCAGGGCATCCTCGGCATCGACGCCGACGTGCGCAATGGCTTCGACGGCATCAAGGTGAAGTTCCACATCGACGCGGACGCGACGAAGGAGGAGATCGAAGCGCTCGTCGCCCAGTCGCAAAAGCGCTCGGCAGTGTACGACATCCTCACCAACCCGACCAACGTCTCGGTTACGGTGAGCTGAGCGGCCGCGCCGGCGTCCCGCGCTCGCTTCCAATGCGCACTACGGTTGTCGTCATCGGGGCCGGCCACGCCGGCCTCGCCATGAGCCGCTGCCTCACCGAGCGCTCGATCGACCACGTGGTCCTCGAGCGCGGTGAGGTCGCCAACTCGTGGAAGACGGAGCGCTGGGACTCGCTGCGGCTGCTGACGCCGAACTGGCAAAGCCGCCTGCCGGGGTACCACCCCGCGGAGGACGATCCCGATGGCTATCGCACGATGGCGGAGACCGTGGCCTTCGTCGAGCGGTACGCGAAGTGCATTTCGGCTCCGGTCCAGACGCACACGACTGTCACCTCGGTGCGCCGCACCGACGAGGGCTACGTTGTCTCCACCGACCGCGACATGTGGCGAAGCCGAACCGTGGTGCTGGCAAGCGGCGCGTGCAACATCGCGAACGTGCCGGCGCTCGCGCAGGCGGTGTCGCCCAAAATCGCCACCCTCACGCCGATGCAGTACCGCAATCCGGGACAGCTCGAGCAAGGCGGCGTGCTGGTAGTCGGAGCCTCGGCCTCGGGCGTGCAGATCGCCGACGAAATCCAGCGCTCGGGCCGTCCGGTGACGCTGGCGGTGGGCGAGCACATCCGGATGCCGCGGGTCTATCGAGGCCGGGACATCCAGTGGTGGATGGATGCCGCGGGCATCCTCGACCAGCGCTACGATGAGATCGAGGACCTCACCCGCGCACGCAACCTGCCCTCCCTGCAGCTCGCCGGCTACCCCGATCGTCGCATGCTTGACCTCAATTCATTGAGCGCGATCGGCGTCAGGTTGGTCGGCCGCGTCGCCGGCATTAGGGACGGCAAGCTGCTCCTCTCCGGGTCGCTGGCGAATCAGGTAGCGCTCTCGGATCTCAAGATGAACCGGCTGCTCGATACCATCGACGCATGGGCGGCCGCGAACGGCCTCGCGGACACCGCGGAGCCGCCGCATCGGCTCGAGCCCACTCGGGTCGACCCGGCGCCGCCTGTATCGCTCGATCTCGAGCTCGCCGGCATCCGTACCATCATCTGGGCGACCGGATACCGCCCCGATTACTCCTGGCTCGACGTGCCGGTGCTCGACCGCAAGGGTCGCATTCGGCACGAGGGCGGCGTGGTCGATTCGCCCGGCCTGTACCGCCTGGGTATGCAGTTTCTGCGGCGGCGCAAGTCCGCGCTCATCGACGGCGCGGGCGATGATGCACGCGAGCTCAGCGACCACCTGCAGGCGTACCTCGCCGGCAAAGGTGGCGGCCCGCGCGCCTTCCAGGCCCGGCCCGGCCTACAGCTTCCCGGGGCCTTCCAAACCGCCGCGTAAGCAAGTTAAGGGGTCAGATCAATTCGCGCATCCACGCGGCGGTGCGCACCGCGCCGCCAAAGCTGTAGATGTGCACGCCGACGAGGTTGCTCGGTTCGCGCTGCAGGCTGTAGCGGGCGAGCGCGATGAGCTGCTCCCGCGGATCGGCGTTGGTGACGAGGCGCGCGATGCCGCTGCCGAGCGTACGCAGGGCGCGGAGCGAAATGCTCACGCCGCAGCGCTGCGCGTAGCGCGCGAGCGCGACCGGGTCGGTCGGGCCTGCGATGCCAGCGTAGATCGAGACATCGGGCGCAGTGCGCGCGAGGTTCGCGCAGTACTCGACCACGCGGTGAGGGGCGAAGGAGAACTGGGTGACGACGTACAGGCCCAGGCCCTGGTCGCGGGCGAGCTTTCGTTTCTTCTCAAAAGGCTCAACCAGATTCGAGATGCGCGGGTGCCCTTCGGGATAACCGGCGACCCCGATCTCGCGGATGCCCGAGTCGGCCAGGAGGCCGGACTCGAGGATCTGCAGGCTGTCCACAAACGGCCCCTTGGGCTTGGGCTCGTCGCCACCCAGGAGAAGCACGCGATGCACGCCGTGCTTGGCCACCGCCTCCTTGAGAAAGGCACGAAACTCCTCTTCGTTGAGGATCCTGCGGGCGGAGACGTGCGGCACCGGGTCGAGGCCGGCGGCGCGCATGGCGGCGATCGCCTCGAGCGTGCGCGCGAGCGGCAGGCCCGGAAGCGAGGGGATGTAGACGCATGTGTTCGAAGGCAGGAGCACCGCTACGTCGGCGGCACGGTGCAGCTCGCGCGGCGAGATCTCGAGCGAGCCCCCGATGAGAAGCTCGGAGACGCGCCCTCGCAGGCCTTGATCAGTCGCGTTTGCGGGAAACGACATACGACTCGTCGAGAAACCAGAGGCTGCCATGTTTTTGCAATACCTCGCGGGTAGCGTTCAGGTAGCGGGTGTCGCGCAGCACTTCCGACAGGCGCACGTCGTCGATCTGCGCGACGTAGATTGCGGCGTTCCACGCCGCGAACAGGGTCGACGTCCCGATGCTGTCCGAGATCTCACTCGGCAGCGTATGCATCTCGTAGCGGAAGATGGCGCGTGCGTCGGCGTAGGCGTTGAAGTTGTAGCGCCGCGCTTCCCTGCCGAGCTCGGACTTGGTCACGCGCAGGATGTCGTGGCGGGTCTGGGTGTAGGGGTTTTCGCCCGGCCATACTTTCTCGATGATCTCGAGACCCGGGTCCTGGCCGTGCGAGTGAATGCCGAGGAGCCGTCCGCCCTTGCCGAGCGCGCGCACGAGCGGCGCGATTACCTTCTGCGCCTTGAATTCGAGCGGGGCGCGCAGGCGGTAGGGCTGCGAGGCGATCACCATATCGTAGTCGGCCTTGCCCTCGCCGCGCCGGGGAATCACCTCGTCGAGCATGAAGCGATAGTCGTCGCGATAGATGACGAGCGCCACCGGGTGCTCGTAGACGGGGTTGCCGGTCCTCGGGCTGTGGCGCGCCTGCCAGTTCCTGGCGAGGAAAGGCTCGAGCGCGGCGATCTGCTCGGCGAAATCGTGCGAGGTTGTACCAGTGAGCGCGGCCTCGTGCCAGACCATCGAGGTGGCGGCCGGCACGGTGCGCGGCGTTAGCCACGGCGCCTCGGTGTAGTACATGTTCGTGACCACAAGCACCGTCGCCGGGTGCTCGTAGAAGCGGTCGGCCATCTTGCGCAGGCTCAAGCGCACGTCCTCGAGGCTGATCTCCTTGCCCACGATGTAGAACGGCACCGTGGGAAAGCGCCGGTGCATCTCGCGCATTACCTGCGCGAGCACCGTGCCGTCGCCCATGCCGGCGTCGAACAGGCGCACCGCGGGCGGGCGCGGGTGAATGTGGCCGAGCTCCAGGCCAACGCGCGACGCGACCACGTCCTTCTCGCTGCAGGTGTTGACGAACAGCAGGTACTTCTGGCGGTTGTCGAAGAAGCGGAAGTTCTTTTCCGGCGAAGCCTCGCCCGGCTGCGCCGCCGGCATCGCAGGGAGCGCGCTCGCGCGGATGAGCGGAAGGAGCTCCGGCGGCGAATCTCCCGCGCCGGGAGCGCCGTGCTTGACCATGAACTGGTTGACCCGGTGCAGGGTCTCAGGGGTTACCCGCGCGCCGTCGCGCAACCGCGAGACAAACTTGCCGTCGTTCACGGCCCTGCGGCCGAAGGTCGATTCCGCCATCCCGGTGCGACGGCAGAATTCCGAGATGCTGCCCAACAGGCTTCCGGCTACGGCGACCTCCATCGCTCCTCCTGTGGCAATAGTGGGCAATCGCGCTGTGGGACGGCAACCACGACCAATTATGGGAAGTATCCCACTCTTATGAATCATAGGCTTAATGTCTTGGACTTGATCGGTCATACCCCAATGGTGGAAGCAAGGCGGCTGGATACGGGCCCATGCCGGCTGTTCCTCAAGCTCGAGAACCACAACCCCGGCGGCTCGATCAAGGACCGGGTCGCCCTGGCCATGATCGACGCAGCGGAGCGCGAAAGAAGACTCTCCCCCGGAGGCCTGCTCGTCGAAGCCACCGCCGGGAACACCGGCCTGGGACTCGCGCTGGTGGCGGCGCAGAAGGGCTACCGGCTGCTCATCGTGGTTCCCGACAAGATGAGCCAGGAGAAGATCTTCCATCTGAAGGCGATGGGCGCCGAGGTGGTGATGACGCGCTCGGATGTCACCAAGGGGCACCCCGAGTATTACCAGGACATGGCCGCGCGGATCGCGCAGGAGAAAGGCGCCTTCTACGTCAACCAATTCGCCAACGCGGCGAACCCGAAAGCGCACGAGGAAACTACCGGCCCTGAGATCTGGCAGCAGATGGAGCACAAGGTCGATGCGGTCGTCGCCGGCGTGGGCACCGGCGGGACGATCACCGGCCTGTCGCGCTTCTTCGCGCGCGTCTCGCCGCAGACCGAGATGGTGCTGGCGGATCCCATGGGCTCGGTCCTCGTCGGATATCTTCGAACGGGAAAGATCGGCAAAGCGGGCTCCTGGCTCGTCGAGGGCATCGGCGAGGACTTCATCCCGCCAGTCTGCGACCTTTCGCGCGTGCGCACGGCCTACAGCATTCCCGACAAGGAAGCGTTCAGCACTTGCCGCGACCTGCTAAGGAAGGAGGGCATCATGGCGGGTACCTCCTCCGGGACACTGATCGCCGCGGCGCTGCGCTATTGCCGCAGCCAGACCGAAGCGAAACGCGTGGTGAGCCTCGTTCCGGACAGCGGCAACAAGTACTTGTCGAAGGTGTACAACGATTACTGGATGATCGACCAGGGGTTCATCGAGCGCGAGACTTACGGCGACCTGCGCGACCTCATCGCGCGGCGGCACAAGGAGCACGCGGTGGTGACCGTGAACGCGGACGAGACCGTGCTCGCCGCGCACCAGAGGATGAAGCTCTACGATGTGTCGCAGCTCCCGGTGCTCCAGGACGGCAAGATCGTCGGCATCGTCGACGAAGAAGACATCCTGCTCGAGGTGTACGACAATCCGGCGCATTTCAGCGAGCCGGTGACCGAGGCGATGGAGAGCCACCTTGTCACCGTGCCGCCAAGCGCGTCGGTCGGAGAGCTCTTGGAGATCTTGAAGCGCGGGCTGGTGGCGATCGTCGTCGACGGCAACGAGTTCCTCGGCCTCGTCACGCGCACCGATCTCCTGAACTGGCTGCGCAGAAGGACACAACAATGAAGTTCGAGACGAAAGTGATCCACGCCGGACAGGAGCCCGACCCGCGCACCGGCGCGGTCATGACGCCGATCTACGCGACGTCGACCTACGCGCAGTCGAGCCCCGGTGAGCACAAGGGCTACGACTACGCGAGGACCCGCAACCCCACCCGCGACGCGCTCGAAGCCTGCCTCGCCGAGCTCGAGGGCGGGAAGGCGGGCTTCGCGTTCGCCTCGGGCATGGCCGCGATCGGCACGGTGCTCGAGCTGCTCGACTCGGGCTCGCACGTGGTGGCGATGAACGACCTCTACGGCGGCAGCTACCGGATCCTCGAGCGCGTGCGCAAGCGCTCGGCCAACATCAGCGCGACGTTTACGGATCTTTCAGATCCGACAAATCTTGAGAAGAACCTCAAACCGAACACCCGGATGGTGTGGGTAGAGACGCCGACCAACCCGCTGCTCAAGATCGTCGACCTGGAGGCGGTCGCGGCGATCGCGCGCAGGCACAAGCTCATCTCGGTGTGCGACAACACCTTCGCCTCGCCGTGGATCCAGCGGCCGCTTGAGCTCGGCTTCGACATCGTGGTGCACTCCACGACGAAATATCTCAACGGCCATTCGGATGTCATTGGAGGGGCGACGGTTCTGAAAGAAAAATCCGAGATGAGCGATCGACTATCTTTTCTTCAAAATGCGGTCGGCGGCGTCCCCAGTCCGTTCGACGCATTCCTCACCCTGCGCGGCATCAAGACCCTCGCGGTGCGCATGGAGCGGCACTGCGGCAATGCGATGCATGTCGCCGCGTGGCTCGAAAAGCATCGCAACGTCGAGCGCGTTATTTATCCCGGCCTGGCGAGCCATCCACAACACACGCTCGCGGCGCGCCAGATGAATGCCCGCTACGGCGGCATGGTGACGGCGGTGCTGAAAGGAGGCACGGAGGGCGCCATGCGCGCTTCGCGTCGGTTCCTCGAGCGCTGCAAGCTCTTCACGCTGGCGGAGAGCCTCGGCGGCGTCGAAAGCCTGATCGAGCACCCGGCGATCATGACCCACGCCTCGCTGCCCGAGGACGTGCGCGCCGGGCTCGGGATCGACGACGGTCTGGTTCGCCTCTCGGTCGGCATCGAAGCCGTAGACGACCTCATCGCCGAGTTGAAGTACGCGCTCGAGTAGAGCCATCGGGTTCCTTGGCGCACTCTTCGCCGCCGCGCTCGGGATCGCGGGCTTTCTCTATTTCATGATTCGGATGCCCGGTACCTCGCACGCCGGCCCGCTGCCGCCGCTCACGGGGGAGACGCGCGCGCTGTCGCTCCGGTTGCGTCTGCACGTCGCCGCCCTCGCCGCCAAGGAAAGGAACGTCGACCTGGAGACGCCCGCCCGCTACATCGAGCAGGCGTTCCGCTCGCAAGGGCTTGAGTTTTCGGTTCAGCAGTTCGTGAGCGCTGGGCGCACGGTGCGCAACATCGAAGCCGGCGCGGGCGATATCGTGGTTGGAGCCCACTACGACACCGTGCCGGGCTCTCCCGGAGCCGACGACAACGGCTCCGGTGTCGCAGTGCTGATCGAGCTCGCGGCGATGAAGGTGCCGGTTCGCCTCGTCGCGTTCGCGAATGAGGAGCCGCCCTACTCCTTCGGCCCCGACATGGGGAGCTGGGCTTGGGCGAAGCGCGCTCGCGATCGCGGCGAGCCAATCCGTGCGATGTTCTCGCTCGAGATGCTTGGCTACTACCGCGACACGGCGGGCAGCCAGCGATACCCAGCGCCGCTGGGGCTGTTCTATCCCGACCGCGCCGACTTCATCGCCTTCGTCGGCGATCTCGGTGCACGCGGCCTGGTGCGCCGCTCGATCGGGGCTTTCAGGAGGAGTGCGAAGTTTCCCTCCGAGGGCGTGGCCGCGCCGTCTTTCATCCCCGGCGTCACGTGGTCGGACCACTGGTCTTTCCGCCGCCACGGCTATCCGGCGATCATGATCACCGACACCGCGTTCTACCGCTACCCGCATTACCATTTGCCGAGCGATACGCCGGACAAGCTCGACTACGAGCGCATGGCGCGCGTCACGCTGGGGCTCGCTGCGATGCTCAATGAACTTGCAAATCAAACTCGCTGATCTCGAGGTAAACCGCCTGGGCTTCGGCGCCATGCGAGTCTGCGGGCCGAATATCTGGGGCCCGCCCAAGGACCGCGGGCATGCGCACCGGGTGCTCCGGCGCGCGATCGAGCTCGGCGTCAACATCCTCGATACCGCCGACTCCTACGGCCCGCACGTTGACGAGGAGCTGATCGCCGAAGCGCTTCACCCCTACCCCAAGGGGCTCGTCATAGCCACCAAGGGCGGCCTCGTGCGGCCGAGCCCCGCGCGCTGGGACGAAGACGGCCGCCCCGAGCATCTCAAGCGCGCGATCGAAGGCAGTTTGAAGCGCCTGAAGCTCGAACGCATCGACCTCTACCAGCTGCACGCCCCCGATCCACGGGTGCCGTTCATGGATTCGGTGGGCGCCCTCGCCGACGCGCAGCGCGCCGGCAAGATCCGCCACATCGGGCTTTCCAACGTCGACGTCGCCCAGCTTGAGGAGGCGCGCAAGCTGGTGAAGGTCGTATCAGTGCAAAACGAGTACAACTTGGGCAACCGCGAATCCGAGCGGGTGCTCGAGCGCTGCCAAGAGCTCGGCATCGCTTTTCTTCCGTGGTACCCGCTTGGCGCCGGAGCCGTCCTCCGCTCCTCCAAGGTGAAAAGCGCAGCGAAGAAACTGCAGGCGACCCCGGCCCAGATCGCGATCGCCTGGCTGCTCGCCAAGTCGGCCGTGATGCTGCCGATCCCGGGTACGGCTTCGATGGCGCATCTCGAAGAAAACATGCGCGCGGCCGAGCTGCGGCTCAGCCCGCAGGACGTGCGGGCGCTTTCCTAGCTAAACTCCGGCCGACCGAGAGGAGGCCGAAATAATGACCCGTTGGCTAGCAGCCATCGCCTGGATCGCGCTTGCCGCCCCGGCGACGGCGCAGGATTCGTATCCAAGCAAGCCCATCCGCATCATCGTCGGCTACTCCGCCGGCGGCGGCAACGACATCATCGTGCGCGTAATGCAGCCCGAGCTCGCCAAGGGGCTCGGGCAGCCCGTCGTAGTGGAGAACCGCCCCGGGGCGCAGTCGATCGTCGCCGCCGAGCTCGTCGCGAAGGCGCCGGCCGACGGTTACACCCTGCTCATGGGGCCGAGCGGGCCGATGACGATCAACCCGGCGACCTATTCCAAGCTGCCGTATCACCCGCAGCGCGATTTCGTGCCGATCTCGATGATCTGCTCTTTCCCGCTCATCGTGGTGGTCAGCTCGAGCCTGCCGGTCAAAAATATCCAGGACCTCGTGGCGTACGCCAAGGCGAACCCCGGCAAGTCGAACTACGCCTCGAGCGCCGGCGTGTTCCAGGTTGCAACCGAACTCTTCAAGCAGAAGACCGGCACGAGCTTCGAGATGATTCCGTACAAGGGAAGCGGCGAATCGATCCAGGCGGTGATCGCCGGCCAGGTGACGATGACGATCGTCGACCCGGCGCCCGCCGCCGGACCGCTCAAAGCGGGCACGGTCCGCGCGCTCGCCGTCACGTCGGCCAATCGCCATCCGAACTGGCCCGACGTGCCGACGATGGCCGAGGCCGGCGTTGCCGACATGGAAGTGCCAGTCTGGACCGCGTTCTTCGCGCCCGCGAAGACGCCGCCGGCAATCGTGGTGCGGCTGCAGAAGGAAGTCGCGCGCGTCGTGCACTTGCCCGAGGTGAAGCAGCGCTTCGCAGCGATGGGCCTCGTCTCCGTCGGCTCGACCGAGGAAGAGCTCGCCCGCGTGGTGGCGCGCGACATCGAGAAGTACACCGCCGTAGCGAAAGCCGCGAATATCAAGAACGACTAACAAAGGGGTCAGGACCCTTTTTGTTATGCGCTACGCGCAGCTGCGCGAAAAAGGGTCCTGACCCCTTTTCCATGCGTATCTACTACGGCTGGATCATTCTCGCCTGCCTCTGCTGCGCGGGCTTCGCGCGGCAGGGACCGGCGGTGGCGACGCTGTCGATCTTCGTCGAGCCGCTCACGCGCGAGTTCGGCTGGTCGCGCGCCGCGCTGTCGGGCGCGGTGTCGGTGGCCGGCGTGCTGGCGGCGCTGCTCTCGCCGCTGATCGGGCCGCTCCTTGACCGGCACGGGTCGCGCCTCGTCCTCTGCGGCGCCGTGCTGGTGAACGCGACGGTGCTGGTCCTGCTCTCGTTCACGCCGTCGCTCCTGATCTTCTACCTGCTCTTTTGCATCGGACGCATCAGCTGGGCGGTGCCGTTCGATCTCGGCATCTACGGCGCGATCAGCAACTGGTTCGTCGAGCGGCGCGCGTTCGCCGCCTCGGCCGCGACCATGGCGCAGATGGCCGGCCTTGTCGCCATGCCGCTCATCGCGCAATTCGCGATCGAGCACGACAGCTGGCGCTCGGGCTGGCTCGCGCTCGGCGTAGTGACCCTGCTCGTCGGATTCCTGCCGTGCTGGCTGTTTCTCGTACGCCGGCCCGAGGATATCGGTCTCACGCCGGCGAAGATGCCGCACACGCCGGCGGAGCCGCAATTCTCACGCGAGCAGGCGCTGCGTGTGCCGGCGTTCTGGCTGCTCCTCGCCTATACCGCGCTCGTCTACCCGGTGCAGGCCGGCGTAAGCCTGCACCAGGCGCCGCATCTGGTTGAGCGCGGCATCGACGCCACTACCGCCGCGCTAATCGTGAGTAGCTTCTCGCTCATGTCGGGCGTGGGAACGTTCGCCTGCGGAATGCTGCCGCGGCGCCTGCCGGTGCGCCTCCCGCTCGCGCTGGTCGGGGCACTGCTTGCGCTGAGTGCGCTACTCATGACGCGGATTGCTTCGGCCGCCGACGGCTACCTCGCCGCCGCGGTGTTCGGCTTGGGAATCGGCGGCATCCTTACGCTGCTTCCCGTCGCCTGGGCCGACTACTTCGGGCGCGAGAACTACGGCGCGATCCGCGGGCTCGCGCTGTCGGCCCAGGTGCTCGCGCAGGCAATCGGCCCGCTCCTCGCCGGCGTGCTACGCGATATCACGGGCGACTACGGACTTTCTCTCAACTGCTTCGCGGTGCTCGCGGGCGTCAGCGTGATGGTGGCGCTCGCGGCGCGGCCGCCGCGCCCGGCCTAGCGCTCCCCGTCGATCAGCACGAAGGCGATACGCGCGGTGCTTTGGGAACGGTTCGCCCACGCATGGTTCGTGCCGCGCTGGATCAGCACGTCGCCCGCGCGCATCAGCGTTTCGCCCTCGTCCATCACGGCCCAGATCTCGCCCTCGAGCACGATCGCGTAGTCCACCGTCTCGGTGCGGTGCATGCCGGGATGCTTTCCCGGCCGCCGGTCGTGCGCGGCGTCCTTGTAGATCCCGCCGAACGTGGAGTCGAGCTGGCGGCGAAGCTCATCCTCGTCCCTCGGCTCGGGCGGAAAATCGATGATGCGCAGGATAGTGCCGTCCCGCGGCGGCAGGATGCCTTGATGATTGAGGGTCGTATCCGCGGCATTGATCTTTGCGGGCGTCTGCTCCGTTCGCCAGACGTTGACCGCGCGGTATCCCGGGCGCGCCGGCACGTTGCGCACCGCGCTGGCGGGCGCGTCCTCGACGATGCGCGAGTTTCCCTTGGCGTCGTCGCCGGTAACGACGCGGCGGATCGTCGGCAGGTGCTCGTTCACACGACCTGCCGCGCGATGCGCAGCCGCGTCTCGCGCATGTCGTCGCCGCGCAGCTCCCGCAGCGCGTAGCGCGTGAACTCCCCCGTGACGTCCTTGCGCCAGTAGAGGTCGAGGTCGGCGTTGTCCATCGGCTTCGCGCGCGAGGCGACCAGCTTCGCCGCCTCGTCGATCACCTCGTCGGTGAGCTGCTTTCCTTTCAGGAATGCATTGGCTTTGTCCACGAGGAACGGCCGCGAGGCCACCGCTCCCAAGGCCACCCGCGCGCCTTCTCCGGTCATTGCGGCTGCAACGCCGAGCACCGGAAAGT
This sequence comes from Burkholderiales bacterium, assembly GCA_035251315.1. Lineage (GTDB taxonomy): Bacteria > Pseudomonadota > Gammaproteobacteria > Burkholderiales > SG8-39 > SCGC-AG-212-J23. The sequence continues at coordinate 11,502 of DATFEI010000078.1, forward strand.
CGAACGCGCCCCGGCGCCGCAGCTTCCAGTAGCAACTATTAGAGACGGGCGGAATGCTTATTTGAGTTAGGATTTCGTCGGGCCTGCGTTTCAGGTAGTCGATGCCATCGTTGTTATAGAAGTCCTCCAGCGACACGTCTCGTTCGCCCTGGCTGGAGACGAGCTTGACCTTCGCGCCGAGCGCGATGAGCGCAGGCGCGCAGTCGGTCGACGACGCCGCCACGCAGCGCTTGCTCGCCGTCGCCACCCAGCAAATTTCGCCATCCTTCTTCAGGCAAAAATCGATCGCCTTACGCCACTCGTAGTTCTGGTTGTAGTAGTTGCAGCGCGTATCCAGGCACAGGTTTCCGCCGAGCGTTCCCATGTTGCGCAGGTGAACGGTCGCCACCTGGTGCGCCGCCTGCCGCAGCGCCTTGGGAGCCTCGGAATTCACGATTTGAGTCAAGGTCAGGCCCGCGCCGTACACCGCGCCATTGGCCCTGAGACTTTCTATCCCCACAATCGAAACCAGCATCTTCGGCGCCATCTGGCGGCGCTTCATGTTGGGCAGCAAGTCAGTGCCTCCCGCGATCAGCATCGCGTCCGGCCCCTCGCCGGCGAGGATGCGCGCCGCCTCGGCCACCGTTTTGGGCGCGCGATACTCGAACCACGGAAGGCGCATCATGCGCTGCTCACCTTCAGTCTATTGCGCTCAAGACCTGGAGCTGCATTTCCGTCGCCTCCTTCCCAGGGCGGCGGCACGACGACCGGCTCGGGATACGGCACGGCCGGGAAACGCTCCGGGCCGACTCTCGCAGGCTCTCCCTTGCCTTTCTTTTCGAGCGCCCTCAGAACCTTGTCGGGGGTGATGGGCAGCTCGTCGATCCGCACTCCGACCGCGTCGTAGATCGCGTTCGCCACGGCCGGCATCACCGGCAGCAGCGGCCCCTGCCCGACTTCCTTGGCGCCGAAGGGGCAGTTCGGGTCGGGGTCCTCGACCAGCACGGTGTCGACCTCGGGCATGTCGAGCGAGGTGAGGCTCTTGTATTCGAGGAGCGACGGGATCTTGTGCACCAGCGCGCCCGAGAGCTTGGGCGGCAGGCGGCGGAACACCTGCTCTTCCATCAGCGCCTCGGAAAGCCCCATGTAAACGCTGCCTTCGACCTGGCCGCGCGCGAGCACCGGGTTGATGGTCCTGCCGATATCGTGCGCGATCCAGATTTTTGGAACGGTGATCCAACCGGTCGCGGGATCGACCTCGGCCTCAACCACACACGCGGTGTAGGAGTAAGCCGGCGACGGCCCCACTCCGGCGCCCTTATAGCGCCCCGGCGCGCGCGGCGGCTTGTACGAGCCGACCGCGCCCAGCGTGCCGAACTTTTCTTCGGCGCAGCCCGCCGCCTGGGCAAAGGTCATCGACTGATTTTCGTAGAATACCCTGCCGTTCCCGAACGAGAGCCTCTCCGGAGATACGCCCAGTTGCTCGGCAGCGGCTTCGGCCATCTGCAGCTTGATCTTGTTGGCGGCATCGATGGCGGCATTGCCCATCATCACCGTGACGCGGCTCGAATACGAGCCGAGGTCCACCGGCGTCATCCCGGTGTCGCCGGTGACGCAGCGCACGTCGAACGGATCGATCCCGAGCACCTCGGCGATGATGGCCGCGAGCACATCGTCTGACCCCTGGCCGATCTCGGTCGCGCCGCAGAACGCTGTTACCTGGCCGCTGCGATCGATGAGGAGCTGCACGCCCGACTGCGGCATCTTGTTCCAATAGATCGGCAGCCCGGCGCCGCAAAGGTAAGCGCCGCATGCCAGTCCAAGGCCGCGGCCGAAAGGCATCTTCTTGAATCGAGCGCGCCAGTCGGACCTTTCCGCGACCTGCTTGATACACTCCGCCAGCCCGATCGAGCCGACCTTGAGCCAGTTCGCAGTGAGCGAATTCGGCTTGATGAGGTTCTTCAGGCGCAGCTCGGCCGGATCCATGCCGAGCTTCTCCGCGATCTTGTCGAGCTGCACTTCCTGGCCGAAGCGCGGCTGCGGCGTGCCGTGGCCGCGCTTGGGTCCGCAGGGCGGCTTGTTGGTGAAGACGCGCGCGGCCTCGAATTTGTAGCGCGGCAACTCGTACGTCACTGTCTGCAGCGCACCGGTGTATAAGGTGCTCGCCACGCCGTAGCCGCCGTAGCCGCCGCCGTCGACCAGCGTCTGCAGGTGCATGCCGGCCAGCCTGCCGTCTTTCGTCACACCGGTGCGGAACTTCATGAGGACCGGGTGGCGCCCGCGGTGCATGTAGAACACTTCCTCGCGGTTCAGGCACACCTTGACCGGCCGGCCGAGCGCAAGCGCCGCCTTGGCGACCGCCATCTCGTGGTTGCAGATGTCGGTCTTTCCGCCGAAGCCGCCGCCGTTCGGGCAAGCGATGACCCTGATATGAGCCGCCGGCATCTGCAGCACGCGAGCGAGCTGGCGGTGCACATAGTGCGGCACCTGGGTCGAAGACCAGAGCGCGAGCTTGCCTTCACCGTCCACCGCGGCTACCGCGGCGTGCTGCTCGATCGGCAGGTGCGTATTGCCTTCATAGAAGAAGACATCCTCGAACACGTGATCGGCGTTTTTCAAAGCCTCTTCCGCGTCGCCGAACTGGAATGCCTGCAGCCGATGGATGTTGCCGAGCTCGCTATATGCGTGAATCCGCGGCTCCGGCTGAGCAAGCGCTTCTTCCGGAGTGGAGATGGTCGCGAGCGGTCGGTACTCGACCGCGATCAGGTCGAGAGCCTCGGTCGCGGTCTGCTCGTCTTTCGCCACCACGGCCGCGACAGGATCGCCGACGTATCGCACGTGCTCGGGAGCGAGCGGATACTCGTCCTGGGTCACCGGGAGGATGCCGAAGCTCACCGGAAAATCCTTGCCCGTGAGCACCAGGTGGACCCCCGGGTAAGAAACTGCTTTTGAAAAATCGATTGAATCGATCTTCGCGTGCGGATGTGGGCTGCGCAGCATCCTCATGTGCAGCATGCGCGGCAGGACGATGTCGTCGGCGAAGCGGGTCTGTCCGGTGACCTTGGCGCGGCCGTCGACGCGGCGGCGCGGCTTACCGAGGACCTTCATTGCTCATCCTCCTCGCGGCCTCTTCTATTGCCTCTAAGATCTGCTGGTAGCCGGTGCATCGGCATAGGTTGCCGGAGATGGCCTCCTTGATCCGCTCGCGCGGAGGAGCGTTTTCCTTGTCGAGAAGCGCTTTCGCGGTCATCAGGATCCCTGGCGTGCAATAGCCGCATTGCGCTGCACCGAGGTCCGCGAAGGCCGCCTGCAGGGGATGGAGCTTCGCGCCGCTCGCGAGCCCCTCTACGGTATCGACCGATTTGTCGGCGCACTCCACGGCGAGAACCAGGCAGGAAAGCTTCGGCTCGCCGTCGACGAGCACGGCGCAGGCGCCGCATTCGCCGAGCTCGCAGCCGTGCTTGGTGCCGGTAAGGCCGAGATCCTCGCGCAGCACTTCGAGCAGCGTCTTGTAAGGTGCGAACGACGCGTCGGCTGCCTC
>DATFEI010000107.1:0-12893 GCA_035251315.1 Burkholderiales bacterium
GGTGACCGCGCCCATCTTGAGCATCCAATAGATGTTCATGCCGGCGTGAATCATGCCCGCGAAGTCTCTTCTTCTTATCAACTGCTTTTCTTCTTCCGTGAGACGAAAGCGCGCCATGTAGCTTTCCTCGTCGCGCTTGAACGCCTCCCGGTTCGCGGGATCGCACAGAGATCCGCACAGCTTGTTCAGGCGGTAGCCTTGCGCGGACTTGCGCAAGTCGAAGATAGTCGTGTCGGGGATAGCGATCGGTTCATCCCCTAAAGGCTGCCCCACACTTCCTTGGCGGTTTCGATGCACAGGCGAAGCTTCGCCTTCTCTTGGTCCACGGTGAGATTGTTGCCGTGGTGGGTGCTGGAGAAGCCGCATTGCGGCGAGAGGCACAGGTTCTCGAGCGGGACGAACCTGGCCGCCTGTTCGATGCGCCGCTTCAGGACATCCTTGGGCTCGAGCTGCGGCACCTTGGAGGACACTAGGCCGAGGACTACGCGCTTCCCGTTGGGGATATAGCGCAGCGGCTCGAAGCTGCCTGAGCGCTCGTCGTCGTACTCGAGGAAAAAGCCGTCCACGGCGAGCCTAGAGAACGCGGTCTCGGCCACGTAGTCGTAGGAGCCGCTCGCGAGCCAGGTACTCTTGAAGTTGCCGCGGCAGGTGTGGATCGCGACCGTCATGTCGTTCGGCACGTCCCGGATCGCCGCATTCACGGCGTCGGCGTAGACGGCGACGTCCTTTTTCGGGTCGTCGCCGAGCTGCCTGAACTGCTCCTGCACCTTGGGGTCGCCAAACATCGCGATCGTCGTGTCATCGATCTGCAGGTAGCGGCACCCGGCCTTGTAGAGATCGGCGATTTCCTCGCGGTAGCACTTCGTGAGATCCGCCCAGAACTCACCGGCGTCGGGGTAGGTCTTGCGGATCGATGCACGGTCGCCGCGCGCATGCAGCATTGCCGGCGACGGCATGGTGAATTTGGGAACCCCCCGGCTAACGGCTTTCTTGAGGAATTCAAAGTGGGGCACCATGCTCGGCTTCGTGCGCCGCAGCTTGCTCGTAACGAACATGGTAGGCGGCTTCGCCTCGGTTCCCTTGAACTGCACGCCGTGGTACGGGTCGTCTTCCTGGCGCAGCTCGATGCCGTCGAAGCCGGAAAGAAAATCGATGTGCCACCAGTCGCGGCGGAACTCGCCGTCGGTGATCGACGGCAGGCCGATGTCCTCCTGCAGCTTCACCACAGCCTCGATCAGGCGGTCCTCCATCTGCCTGAGCTCCGCGGCCGGCGCTTTGCCGAGGCGCACTTTCTCGCGAAGGTCGTGTAACTCGTGCGGCCGCAGGAGACTTCCGACGTGGTCTGCGCGAAACGGGGCTTTCATGGGCTACACCGTTGCTTTGGTCCGCCACCCCTCGGCGTACGAAGTGCGCGCCTGCTTGGCGTACGGAATCGGATTCACGACGACCCGGATCTCGATCGGCCGGTGGCGCTCCACCGTGGTCTTCTTCGAGCCGCCGCCTTCCTCGCCCCAGACGAGCTTGAGCTCGGTGCCGAGCTCGATGTCCGGGTCGACGATGCCGAGCGAGAGCATCGAGCGTTCGTTGTAGCTGTAGCCGCTGAACATGTTCAGGCCGATGACCTTGCCGCCCTTGCCAATGATCTCGTCGTACGAAGCGGAGGTGTAGTTGGACAAAGGCAGGTCGATGTATTTGTACGGGTCGCCCGGCTCGAGCATCGAGCGCCACACCTTCGCGACGTCGTCGGCGTTCCAGGCGAAGGTCACTTTCTTGCGGTGCGGCTTTCCGGCCATCTTTTCGAGCGCCTGCCGGCCGATGAAGTCGTGGTCGAACTTGATGAACGGGCCGTAGCCCATCTCGTACGGCGTGACGTAATAGTCTTCGATGTTCTTCGAATGGAAGCTGCCGCCGATCGAGCCGGTCGCCTCGTAGCTCGTCGCCGGCAGCCACTCGCGATACTTTTTCATCTTCTCGCCGGTGTACACGGCCGGCAGCGGCGACGGGATCCAACCCGATTCCAGCGTGTTCGTGGCGTAGGCGCGCGAGCCGACTTCCTTGAGACCGAAATCCCGGCCGGCAGCGACGATCGCCGCGCGGATTTCCTCGCGCTCCTCGTACGGGCCCCAGATCTCGAGGCCGGGCGCGCCCGCCATACCGTGGCGCAGCGCCCGTACTTTGCGTCCGGCGACGTTGACCATCCCCATGTTGAAGAACTTGATTTCGGGCACCGGGCCGCCGTGCAGCTGCTCGATCACCTTGGTGGCGTTCGGCCCCTGGATCTGGAATCGGTAGTTGCGGCGCACGATCGCTTTGCCTTTGGTATTGCCCGGCGAGCGGTCGTCCTTTTCCGTCTTGACGTTGTAGCCGCCGGTCCGCGCGTGATACTCGATCCAGCTCGCCGCGGGCGCGCGCCCGACGAACACGAGCTTGTTCTGGGCCAGGTGGAACAGAATGCCGTCGCCGATGACGTAGCCGTCGTAGCTGGTGGGCGCGAACTGCTTGGCGCGGTCGACTGGGAAGTTGGCGAAGCTGTTTCCGCCCAGGCTGGAGAACAGCTTCACCGCGTCGGGCCCTTCGACGTACTGCTCGACCATGTGATGCGACTGGTCGAACAGCACCGCCGTCTTCTGCCAAGCGACCTGCTCGTCGCGCCAGTTGGAGAATTCGCTCGGCACCACTGGATAGACGTAGGCGCCGATCTGCGAGTTGCGCAGCATGTCGACTGGATTGCCGGCCGCCCTCAGCACCTCCTCGAGGTTCTTCATAAGCTCCTCCTCAGTACAGTAAGGCTACGCCGCTTGCTTCAGCGCGAGCGCCTTGTCAGTCGCTTCCCAGGTGAACTCTGGCTCCTCGCGCCCGAAATGGCCGTAGGCGGCCGTCTTCTCGTAGATCGGGCGCAGCAGATCGAGCATCTGGATGATGCCCTTCGGCCGCAGGTCGAAGTGCTTGCTCACGAGCGCCGAGAGCGCGTCGTCAGACATCTTGCCAGTGCCCTGCGTGGTCACCATGACACTCGTCGGACGTGCGACCCCGATGGCATAGGACACCTGCACCAGGCACTTGGAGGCAAGCCCGGCGGCGACGATGTTCTTCGCGACGTAGCGCGCGGCGTAGGCGGCCGAGCGGTCAACCTTCGAGGGATCCTTGCCCGAGAACGCCCCGCCGCCGTGCGGCGCCGAGCCGCCGTAGGTGTCGACGATAATCTTGCGCCCGGTGAGTCCGCAGTCGCCTTTCGGGCCGCCGATTTCGAAGGCGCCGGTAGGATTCACGAGGTAGTTGATCTTGCTTTTCACCATGCTCTTCGGCAGCACCGGCTTGATCACTTCCTCGACCACCGCCTCGAAGAGCTTCTTGTGCTCGATGCCCTTCGCGTGCTGCGTCGAGAGCACCACGGTGTCGATCGAGTCGGGCTTGCCGTTCAGGTAGCGGATCGTCACCTGCGATTTTGCGTCGGGCCGCAGCCAGGGCAGGCGGCCGTTGCGCCGCAGCTCGGCCTGGCGCTCGACCAGCCGGTGCGAGAGGTAGATCGGCAGCGGCATCAGGCTCGGCGTCTCCTCGCAGGCGTAGCCGAACATCAACCCCTGGTCTCCCGCGCCCTGCTCGAGGTCGACGTTGGTGCTCTCGTTGACCCCGCGTGCTATGTCGGGGGACTGCTGGCCGTAGGCGAGGAGGATGGTGCAGGTCGAGGCGTCGAAGCCGAGCGTCGGATCGTTGTAGCCGATGCGCCGGATAGTGTCGCGGGCGACGAGGTCGTAGCTGACGCGCGCATTGGTGGTGATCTCGCCGGCGAGGATGACGAGATTATCCTTGACCAGCGTCTCGGCCGCGACGCGCGAGGTCTTGTCCTGCCTTAGAATCGCGTCGAGCACGGCGTCGGAGATCTGATCCGCGACCTTGTCGGGATGACCTTCGGACACCGATTCGGAGGTAAACAGAAAATCGCTCATCGCCTGCGTTTGTTCTGCTGAATGGGAAGGCCGCAAGGATACCAAAACTTGCCCCGCTTCCCCAGAATTCCCCTCGGTCCGATTCTTCGTCTTTACGCCCATCTGCCGCTCGGGCTGCTGCATCGGTTGGGAACCGTCCTCGGCTGGGTGATGTATGGGATGTCGCCCACCTACCGCAGGAACCTGCGCGCGAATCTTGCCCGCGCCGGCTACGGCGACGCGCGCGTGCGTCGCGCGGCGATCGCGCACGCGGGGCAGCTGCTCGCCGAGACACCCGCAGTGTGGCTGCGACCCCAGGAACGCGTCGCCGCGCTGGTGAAGGAAGTGCACGGCATGGCGGCGATGGACGCGGCTCGCGCCGCGGGCAAGGCGCTGCTCTTTCTCACGCCGCACATGGGTTGCTTCGAGATCACGGCGCAGTACGCGGGGCAGCGCATGCCGCTGACGGTGCTCTATCGTGCGCCGAAGCTAGTCTGGCTCGAGCCGCTGATGCGCTCAGGACGCGGCCGGGGCGGCGTGCGCCTCGCCCCGGCGGACGCGCGCGGCGTGCGAGAGGTGCTCGCCGCGCTCAAGCGCCGCGAGGCAGCGGGCTTTCTTCCGGATCAGGTGCCGGGCGAGGGAGAGGGCGAATGGGCCGAGTTTTTCGGCGAGCTCGCTTACACCGCCACGCTCGCGCCGCGGCTTGCGCGCCGCCCGGACGTCGCCTGCTTTCTCGCCTACGCGAGGCGGCTACCGGCAGGCGCCGGCTACACGCTTGTGCTGAAGAGACTGCCGCCGCCCCTTCCCGGCGAGACGCCGGTGCGCCACCTGAACCGCGCGCTCGAAGACCTGGTGCGCGAATGCCCCGGGCAGTACCTGTGGGGCTACAACCGCTACAAGACGCCGCGCGGTGCAAAGCCCCGCCCCTCCGCATGAGCAGGATTGTCTTCGCCTTCATGTGGCTGGTGCACTTCCTTCCGCTGGCAGCGCAGGCCCGCATTGGCTCCTTCATAGGTCGTGTTCTTTTCTGGTTGATCCCGGAGCGGCGCAGGGTGACGCGCATCAACCTGGCGAAATGCTTTCCGCGCATGGACCCGACCGAGCGGGAGCGCCTGGCGCGCGCGCATTTCCAGGCCTTCTGCCGCGCTTTCATTGAGCAGGGCATCCTTTGGTGGTCGCCGCGCAGCCGCATCGAGGCGCTCGTGCGTTTCGAAGGACGCGAGCACCTCGATGGGAAGACGAGGACCATCGTCTTCGCGCCGCACTTCGTCGGCTTTGAGGCGACACTCGCGCGCCTCACGCTCGAATACCCCGTCGCCATGATGTACTCGCGCCAGAAGGATCCGCGCTTCGAGGCCCGCCTCATTGCGGGGCGAACGCGCTTCGGCGGCGTGATGTATCCGCGTCAAGGCGGTATCAACCGGGGCATCGAGCTCATCAACTCCGGCACGCTGTACTACTATCTTCCCGACCTCGACTTCGGGCCGAAGCGCTCGGTATTCGTGCCGTTCTTCGGCGTTCCCGCCGCGACCGTGACCGGACTCGCGTATATTGCCCGCATCACCGGTGCGTCCGTGGTGCCCTGCGTGACACGCATGCTCCCCGGAAGCGGCGGCTATGTCGCGCGTCTGTATCCTGCCTGGACCGGCTTTCCAAGCGGCGATGACCACGCCGACGCCCGGCGCATGATGGCTTTCATCGAGGAGCGCGTGCTCGAGATGCCGGAGCAGTACTTCTGGTTGCACAAGAGATTCAAGACCCGGCCGGCGGGCGAGCCGAGGTTCTATTGAAGATTGCCGTCATCGGCGCGGGACATATGGGGCGCTACCACGCCGACAAGTTTGCGCGCCTGCCCGGCGTCGAGGTCGCCGCGGTGGTTGACCGCGATCCGGCGCGCGCCCGCATCTCCGATTTCAGAGAAATCCTCCCCCGCATCGACGCGGCCGTGATCGCGGTCCCGACCGACCTGCACCATGTGATCGCGCGCGCATGCCTCGAAAACGCAGTGCACTTGCTGGTCGAGAAGCCGCTCGCCAGCACGCTCGAGCAGGCCGACGACCTCGTCAGGCTTGCTCGCGAGAAGGATGTAGTGCTTCAGGTCGGTCATGTCGAGCGCTACAACCGGGCGTTCCAGGCGCTCGTCGAGCGCATGGACCGGCCGCTCTTCATCGACGCGGAGCGCCTTTCGGGGTTCAAGCAGCGAGGCGCCGAGGTGGACGTTATCCTCGACCTCATGATCCACGACCTCGACCTCGCGCTGTCGCTTGCGCGCTCCGAGGTCGCAGGCCTGAGCGCCTGCGGCTTCCGCGTGCTGACCAAGGACATCGACATAGCTTCGGCGCGCATCGAGTTCGCCAACGGCTGCGTCGCCGACCTTGCCGCGAGCCGCGCAAGCCAGTCCGCAGTGCGCAAGTTCCGCGTGTTCCAGCCGGGCGTGTACGTTTCCGCCGATTTGCAGGCGGGGAAGCTGCGCTACGTGCGCCGGGCCGACGGGGAGATCCAGGAAACCGAGGAGTCGCATGGCGGCGGCGATGCGCTCTATTCGCAGGCCGAAGCTTTCGTCGCCGCAGTCCGCAGCCGCAAGCCGCCCGCGGTCGACGGAGCCGAGGGGCGGCGCGTGCTCAAGGTCGCGCTCGACATCGGCCGCTTGGTGCGCGAGCGCCTGGAGCGATTCGCATGAATTCAAGCATTCCGATGGTCGACCCGGGGGGGGAATACCGCGCGCTCAAGGCCGAGATCGACGCCGCGGTCGGCCGCGTGCTTGCCTCGGGACGCTTCGTGCTCGGCCCGGAGGGCGAGGCGCTCGAGCGTGAGATCGCCGCCTTTCTCGGCGCCAGTCACGCCGTGGGAGTGAACTCCGGTACCGATGCACTGCACTTGCCGCTGGTCGCCGCCGGCATTGGCCCGGGCGATGAGGTGATCATCCCGGGCTTTACCTTCTTCGCCACCGGCGAAGCGGTCTCGTACACCGGTGCGACGCCGGTGTTCGCCGATGTGGACGAGGGCACGTTCAATCTCGATCCTGCTTCGCTTTCCAGAAAGATCACCAGGAAAACGAAGGCCGTCATCGCGGTTCATCTTTTCGGGCAGTGCGCTGCACTCGATCAGATTTCACGAATTTGCCAGGAGAAGAAACTTGTCCTGGTCGAAGACTGCGCGCAGTGCATCGGCGCCGACTACGACGGCAGGCGAGCCGGGAGCTGGGGAGACTTCGGCGGGTTTTCGTTCTATCCCACCAAGAATCTCGCCGCCGCCGGCGACGCCGGCTTGATCACGGCGAAGAACGAGGATCAGGCGAAGACCCTGCGCATGTTGCGCCATCACGGCAGCCGGCAGACCTACCTGCACGAGCGCGTGGGCTGGAACAGCCGCCTGGACGAGCTGCAGGCCGCGGTCCTGCGGGTCAAGCTCAAGCACCTGGCGCGATTCAACGACGCGCGGCGCGCCGTCGCGCGGCGCTATCGCGAGAAGCTTGCCGGCGGGAAGATAGTCCTGCCGGTCGAGCATGGGCGCGGCACGCACGTTTACCACCAGTTCACCATCCGAGCCGAGCGCCGAGACGCCATCCGCGAGGCACTGGCGAAGGAGGGCATCGCGAGCTCGGTGTTCTATCCTCTGCCGCTGCATCAGCAACCCGCCTACGCCGATATTGCGAAGGATGTTTCTTTGCCTGTGGCGGAGGAGGTCGCGAAAAGCGTCCTGTCGCTGCCGATTCACCCGCTGCTCGACGAGGCGTCGATCGACCGCATCGCGGCCTGCGCGCGAGCCGCGGCGTGAAGATCGGATTTACCAAGATGCAGGGCGCGGGGAACGATTTTGTCGTCCTGGATTGCACAAAGGAGTCTTTCTCGTTGAACCAAGAACAACTGCGACGCCTTGCCGATCGGCATTTCGGCGTCGGCTGCGACCAGGTGCTGGTGGTCGAGCGGCCCCGCGACCCGGCGGCGGACTTCCGCTACCGCATCTTCAACGCCGACGGCGGCGAGGCCGAGCAGTGCGGCAACGGCGCGCGCTGCTTCGTCAAGTTCGTACACGCGCGCGGCCTTACCGGCAAGCGCGAGATCCGCGTCGAGACGCTGGGCGGCACGATCCAGCCTCGCCTGGAACCCGACGGCGAGGTGAGCGTCGACATGGGTAGGCCGTCCGCGCCGGCGATCGAGCGGCTGAACGTGCAGGGCCGGCATGTTGAAGTGACGATCGTTTCCATGGGCAACCCGCACGCGGTGCAGATCGTGCCGGACGTGTCGAGCGCGCCGGTCAACGTGCAAGGGCCAGCGCTCGAGCTGCATCCCCGCTTCCCCAACCGGGTAAACGCCGGCTACATGCAGGTGCTCGAGCGTGGCGCGATCGCGCTCCGCGTGTGGGAGCGCGGCGCAGGCGAGACTCTCTCCTGCGGCACCGGCGCCTGCGCCGCAGTGGTTGCGGGCATCTCGCGCAGCCTGCTCGATTCCCCGGTGAAGGTGCAGACGCGTGGCGGCACGTTGACCATCTCTTGGGCGGGCGGCGAGAATGCCGTGTTCATGAAGGGACCCGCGGTCACTGTCTTCGAGGGCACACTAGAACTATAAAAATGAACGCCGACGACATCGCTCGCTACTTGCGCACCCATCCGCAGTTTTTCGACCAGCATCCCGAGCTGCTCGAGACCATCAACGTGCCGCATCCCTATGGCGGACGGGCGATCCCGCTCGCCGAGCGTCAGACGGTCGCGCTGCGCGAGAAGCTGAAGATGCTCGAGGGCCGGCTCGCCGAGCTGCTCCAATTTGGCGAGGAGAACGACGCCATCAGCGAGAAGGTGCACCGGCTCTCGGTGGCGCTCGCCGGCGCGAGGGACTTTCCGGCGCTCGCTGCCGCGCTTTACTTTCATCTGCGCGAGGACTTCGCCGTGCCGCACGTGGCGCTGCGGGTCTGGGGCAAGAGCGTGCCGGCGGATTTCGACGAGGCGCGGCCGGTGGACGAAGCGCAGCGCCTGCATGCCGCTGCGATGGCCGCGCCGCAGTGCGGCCCGGCCGCCGGCAATCCGTTTGTGCCGTGGTTCGGCGAGGCAGCCGAGCACGTGCGCTCCGTGGCGCTCGTGCCGCTCGGGCAGACTGCGGTGTTCGGCCTGCTCGCGCTCGGGAGCGAGGACGTGAAGCGCTTTTATCCCGACATGGGTACGCTGTACCTCCGCCGCATCGGTGAGCTATGCGCAGCCGGAGTGACGGCGCGGCTGTAGCGCGCGAGTACCTCGAGGCGCTCGAGCACCAGCGGCGGCTCTCGCCCGCGACGCTGCGCAACTACGCCCGCGCCCTCGACTTGCTGCTGAAGGAAACCCATTCCCCTGAATCGCTGGATCCTTCACAGGTGAGACGCCTCATCGCGGTGCTGCACGCCAAAGGCGCGTCGCCGCGCACGCTGGCACTTACGCTGTCAGCGTGGCGCGGCTACTTTCGCTGGCTCGTGCGCCATCGCGACCTGCGTGCCAACCCGGTGCTCGGGATCCGCGCGCCCAAGGCCGCGCGGCCGTTGCCCAAGGCGCTGTCGGTGGAAGCCGCGCAACGGCTCCTCGATGGCGAGCTCGAAGAAAAGTCTCCGTTGACCTTGCAGGATGCGGCGATGTTCGAGTTGCTCTACTCGTCGGGCCTGCGGGTTGGGGAGTTGACTGCGCTCAACCTCAGCGACGAGCCGGACAAGGGCGAAGTGACAGTGACCGGCAAGGGATCGAAGACCCGGACCGTGCCGGTCGGCGCGAAAGCGCGCGATGCGCTCAAGCGTTGGCTATCTCTAAGGGACAAGATTGCAGCGCCGCATGAAAAGGCGCTATTCGTAGGCGCCCGCGGGAAAAGGATCTCGCCGGGCCGCGTCTGGCAACGGCTGACGCGCTGGGCGAAGCGCCGAGGCCTTGCCGAGAACGTGCACCCGCACATGTTGCGGCATTCGTTCGCGAGCCACATGCTGCAATCCTCGCAGGACCTGCGCGCGGTGCAGGAAATGCTCGGCCACGCCAGCATCTCGACGACCCAGGTCTACACCCACCTCGACTTCCAGGCGCTCGCGAAGATCTACGACGCCGCCCATCCGCGGGCCCGGAAGAAATGAACCTGCTGCTCAAAAAGGGGCGCGAGAAGTCGCTCAAGCGCCGGCACCCATGGATTTTCTCCGGCGCGGTGGAAAAGGTGAATGGAAAACCGGCCCTGGGCGACACGGTGGAGCTCCTCGACGGAACAAAGAAACTGCTCGCGCGCGCGGCCTATAGCCCCACGTCGCAGATCCGGGCGCGCGTCTGGACTTTCGACCCGTCGGAGCAGGTGGATGGAAACTTCTTCAGAACCAGGATCCAGACCGCGCTCGCCCTGCGCGAAGCGCTACCGGCAGCGAAGCACGCGAATGCGCTGCGCCTCGTGCACGGCGAATCCGACGCCCTGCCGGGCCTCGTGGTGGATCGGTACGCGGATGTGCTGGTCGCGCAATTCCTCGCCGCGGGAGTCGAGAGATGGCGCGAACCGATCCTCGATGCGCTGATGGAGCTCAGTGGCTGCGCCGCGATTTTCGAGCGCTCCGACGCCGAAGTGCGCAAGCTCGAAGGGCTAGAGCCACGGGTCGGATTCGCGCGCGGCAACCGCAATGCCGCGCGCTGCCCGATCATCGAATATGGGCTGAACTTCCGCGTCGACGTCGAGCAGGGCCAGAAAACCGGCTTCTTCCTGGACCAGCGAGAGAACCGCCAGCGCGTACGCTCGCTCGCCGCCGGACGCAACGTGCTCGACGGCTTCTGCTATACGGGCGGTTTCTCGATCGCCGCGCTCGCCGGCGGCGCGAAGCATGTCACGGCGATCGAAAGCTCCGCGGCAGCGCTCGAAGTGGCCAGGGAGAATCTCGCCGCCAATCCCCTGGATGCATCCCGGATGGAGTTTCAGCGGGGGGATGTATTTGAAAAGTTGAGGAGGCTGCGCGATCAGAATGCGAAGTTCGACCTAGTGGTGCTCGATCCGCCGAAATTCGCGCCCACCGCCGCGCAGGTGAAAAAAGCGGCCCGCGCTTACAAGGACATCAACTTGTGGGCGCTTAAGCTGCTCGCGCCCGGCGGGCTGCTCGCCACCTTCTCCTGCTCCGGCGGTGTGTCGGCCGAGCTCTTCCAGTCGATCGTCGCCGGCGCGGCCCTCGACGCTCGCGCAGACGCGAAGATCATCGAGCGCTTCACCGCCGCGGCCGACCACCCAGTGGCGCTCGAGTTCCCGGAAGGTGAGTATCTCAAGGGCCTGCTTCTGCTCAAGGCCTGACGAATCGAGTCATGCACGGGTGGAGCACCGGCCCTAGATTAAAATCCCGCTCCTTCTAGGAGCCTTTGCATGCAAGAGCAGGACATGGTGCCGGTCACGATCCTCACCGGCTTCCTCGGCAGCGGCAAGACCACATTGCTCAACCGTATCCTCAAGGAGGATCACGGGCACCGCATCGCGGTGATCGAGAACGAGTTCGGCGAGGTCGGCGTCGACAACGACATCATCGAGTTGGGCGACGAGCAAATCGTCGAGATGAATAACGGCTGTATCTGCTGCACGGTGCGCGGCGACCTCATTCGCATCCTCGGCTCGCTCAAGGAGAAGCGCGACCAGGGCAACCTGAAGTTCGACCGCGTGGTGATCGAGACAACGGGTATGGCCGACCCGGGGCCGGTGGCGCAGACCTTCTTCACCGACGAGGAAATCGGCAACTACTACCTGCTCGACTCGATCATCACCCTGGTGGACGCGAAGCACGCGCCGAAGCAGCTCGACGAGTTCCACGAGGCGCAGGAGCAGGTCGGCTTCGCCGACCGGATCCTGCTCTCGAAGACGGACTTGACGAAGGAAGACGACACCGAGGTTTTGATAAGACGGCTGAAGCGCATGAATCCCCGCGCACCGATCCGCAAGGTTCATTTCGGACAGGCGAAAATCGAGGAGATCCTCGACATCCGCGGCTTCAACCTGAACGCCATCCTCGAGCTCGACCCCGAGTTTCTTACCAACATCGCGCACGACCATCACGACGAGGTCGAGTCGTTTGTGTTCCGCGCCGACAAGCCGTTCGACGGCCAGAAGCTCGAGAGCTTCTTGTCGGGGATGATCCAGGTCTACGGCCCGGATCTGCTGCGCTACAAAGGCATTCTGTGGATGAAGGGCAACAACCGCCGCGTCGTGTTCCAGGGCGTGCACATGATGATGGGGGGCGACATGGGCAAGCCTTGGGGTAAGGGTGAGAAGAAGAGCTCGCTTCTCGTCTTCATCGGCAAGAAGCTGCCCAAGGACATCTTCATCGCCGGTCTCGAGGAGTGCCTGGCTAAATAAATGATCTCGGTCCGCGGCCTGGCGCACCGCTACGGCGCTGTCGAGGCGCTGCGGCTTGCCGAATGGAACGTGGCGCAGGGTGAGCGATGGCTCGTGCTCGGGCCCTCGGGCTGCGGCAAGACGACGCTGCTGCATATCATTGCGGGCCTGGTGCGCCCGAGCGAGGGCCGGGTGGAAGTCTCGGGAGAGAACCTCGGACGCCTGGACGCGGCGCGGCTCGATCGCTGGCGCGGAACGACCGTCGGAATCGTGCTGCAGGCGCTGCACCTCGTGAAGCATCTCAGCGTGCGCGACAACCTGCGGCTCGCGCAGTACCTCGCGCAGGTGCCGCAAGACGATAACCGCATCGCCGATACGCTCGGCGCTCTCGGCGTCGCCGAAAAAGGCGCGCGCAAGCCGAGCGAGCTGTCGCAGGGCGAGCAGCAGCGCGTCGCGATCGCACGCGCCGTGGTCAACCGTCCGAAGCTGCTGCTCGCCGACGAGCCGACCGCCAACCTCGACGACGCGGCGGCGGCGAAGGTGGTGGAGCTCCTTTCCGAGCAGGCGGCGCGCCACGGCGCGACGCTCGTTGTCGCCACGCACGACGCGCGCGTGAAGGGGAAGTTCAGAGAAAGGCTCGAGCTGTGAACCTCACGACGCTTTCGGCGAGCTACCTGCG
>DATFEI010000041.1:0-7132 GCA_035251315.1 Burkholderiales bacterium
CCGGCCATCAACACCGGCATCGCGCACCGACGCGCCGGGGTGGGCCAGGTCGGTGCGGGCGTGGCGCGCGCACCGCTCGCATGCTTCGAGAAGGCGCTCGTTGCCCTCGCCCGTCTTTAACCGCGTCGAGCGCGCTCGCTACCTCGACTCGGTCGCGCTGATGCGCCTGTCGCGAAGCCTGTCTGCGCTCCCCGGCGTCGAGGCGGCGGCGCTCATGATCGGCACCCCGGCGAATAAGGCGCTGTTGCGCGAAGCAGGGCTGCTCGCCACCGAGGGCGAGGAGGCGGGGCCGAACGACCTTGTGATCGCGGTTCGCGCTTCCGAGGAGCGCGCGGGGCAGGGCGCTGTGGCATCCGCTCTGCAATTTCTCGAAAAGAAAGACGACTCATCTCCGCGCACAGGACCAAAGGCTAAGACGCTTGCCGGCGCGCTTGAGCTTCTGCCCGAGGCGAACCTCGCGCTTATCTCGGTGCCGGGCGATTTCGCCGCGCAGGAGGCGAGAAAGGCGCTCGACGCCGGGCTGAGCGCGCTCGTGTTCTCCTCGGGCGTGCCGCTGGAGGAGGAGCGCGCGCTCAAGCGCATGGCGAACGAAAAAGGACTGCTCCTGATGGGGCCGGATTGCGGCACGGCGCTCCTCGCAGGAGTGCCACTCGCTTTCGCCAACGCGGTCCCCCGCGGCGACATTGGCATCGTATCCGCCTCGGGCACAGGGCTGCAGGAGGTATCCTGCCTGATCTCGCGGCTCGGCGCAGGCGTCTCGCACGGTATCGGCGTCGGCGGCCGCGACCTGGACGAGCGCGTCGGCGCGCTCGGCACTTTGGCAGCGATCGATGCCCTCGAGCGCGATGCAGGCACGAAGGTGATCGTTCTGCTCTCCAAGCCGCCGGCGCCACGCGTGGCCGAAGCGGTGCTCGAGCGCCTCGCGCGCTGCGCGAAGCGATCAGTCGTCTGCTTCCTGGGCCTGGAGAAGCCCGGGCTCGCCCGCACGCTGCACGAAGCAGCCGAAATGGCGACCGGAAAAAAAATCGAATCTGCAGAAAAAGAAATCCGGCGTGTGCCCGGCCGGGTAGAAGCCTTGTACTGCGGGGGTACGCTGTGCAGCGAGGCCGAGCTCATCTTCCGCCGCCGCGGCCTCCACGGGCATCGCTTCGTTGACTTGGGCGACGATCGGTACACGCGCGCCCGGCCCCACCCGATGATCGACCCGGAGCTGCGCAACGAGCACGTCGCGCGCGCGCTCGCAGACCCCGAGGTCGGCGTTCTGCTCGTGGACGTCGTGCTCGGCTACGGCGCCCATCCCGATCCGGCCGGCGTGTTGCTGAAAGAGAATCTTTCTTCCAAGGCCGTGGTGACCTCGGTAGTCGGGACCGATCGCGACCCGCAGGTGCGTTCGCATCAGGTAGAGCGGCTGAACGCGGCGGGTGTGCTCGTCGCGCCCTCGAATGCGCTCGCCGCCGAGTGGGCTGCCTCGCTCAGCGACTATTGAGCGGTCCTTGCCACCGCCACGATGCCGGCGAGCGCATCCCAGCCGGACGTATGGCCCACCGCATCGAGCCGGGCAAGGCTCGGATGCAGGTCGGGAACCTCCCAAGCGGAAAGATTTTCGAGCAACTGGTGCAGCGATTCATGCACCTGCCCTGACGCTGCTGCGGCCAAGTGCGTCGCGCTGATCTCGCTGGTCCGTGAGGCGAGGCGCGGCTCGAGCCAGCGCCACAGCGAGTCGGCCTGCAAGCCGCGGCCCAGCCAGCGCAGCGCGACCAGCACGCCGCCGAGATAGTCGTCACCGGAAGGCGTGAGCCCCGGCCCGAGGCCGATGAGCTGCGCAGCTTCGTGGCCGAGCGCATGGCCCGCAAGCCACCGGTCGAGCGCTTCCAGTGCGGGCTGCGCGTGCACACTAAGCGCGTTATGCACGCCGAGGATGGTGCAGCCGAGACCCTCCTCGGGGACGTGCCCGTCGAGGCACGCGCGCAGCGCGTCAAGGTGCGGGTGCGCCTCGCCGCGAAACGGCGGGGGCTCCCACAGCGCGGCGTTCTCGGCGGCCACCACCGCGGTAGCGCCTATCGCGGGTTCCTTGAAGTCGGTGACCAGTGCGTTCAGGGGTCCGCGTCCGAGGGAGGCATCTCCGATGCATGCGTACCTGTGGTCGAAACGCAGATAGAAGCTGCGACGGAAGACGGCGCACACCTCGCCTTCGCCGACGGCGAGGGCCTCGCGTGCGGCGCGCCCGACGATCTCAGCGGTAAACCGATAGTGCGGCATCGACGGCAGCGCCGCGCGGCAGCTTCAGGCCTTCGCGAGCGAGAACCGCCTCCAGCGCGCCGAGCGTGACAAGGACGGCATCCGGGCGCGCGTTGTAGCCCATAGTGCCAATGCGCCAGATGCGGCCGTGCAGCGGGCCGAACGACGTCCCGATCTCGATATTAAAGTGCGTGAGCAGCGCGCTGCGCACCTTGTCGCCATCGATGCCCTCGGGAATGTGGACGCCGGTGACGTTTGGCATCTTGTGCCGCAGATCACCGAAGGGCTTGAGGCCCATCGCCGAAAGCCCTGACAGCAAGGCCTGCGACGCCAGCGCATGTCGCGCAAAGGCGCTCTGCAGACCTTCTTGCAGCAGGATGCGGGCGCATTCGCGTGCCGCGTACAGCATGCTCGTCGCCTCGGTGTGGTGGTTGAGCTCCCGGTCAGACCAGTAATCCATGATCATCGCCAGGTCGAAATAGTTCGAGCGGATGACCGGGCCCTCGCCTTGCCGCTCGCCGGCCTTGCGCAGGCCCCGCTCCGTATGTCTTCTCTTCAGGATTCGTGCCTCCGCCCTGTCGTTCAACGTCAACGGAGCGCTACCAGAGGGGCCGCCAAGGCATTTCTGCAGCCCGGCGCTCACCACGTCGAGCTGCCAGTCGTCGATCGGCAAGTCCATCCCGCCGAGCGTGGCGGTCGCGTCCACGTAAAGGAGCGCGTCATACTGTCTGCAAAGCCTTCCCAGCTGCGCGAGCGGCTGCGCCATCGTGGTCGAAGTATCGCCATGCGACACGGCGACGACCTTGGGTTTGTGCTTTCTTATCTCGCGCTCCAGAACGTCATCGGGGAAAACCTTGCCCCATTCGGTCTCGATTGGAATGATTTCCGCGCCGCAACGCCGCGCGATCTCTACCTTGAGATGGCCGAAGCGGCCGAATACCGGCACGAGCACCTTGTCGCCGGGCTCGATGAGCGAGACCAGCGCCGCCTCGATACCGGACCGGGCGGTGCCGTCGATGAGCAACGTCCAGGGGTTCTTCGTCTGGAATACCGCCCGGTAGAGCTCGGACACTTCTTTCATGTACTTCCGGAATTGCGGGTCGAACTGACCAAGAAGCTGCGCGCTCATGGCGCGCAGCACTCGCGGGTCGGCGTTGATCGGCCCCGGTCCCATCAGCAGGCGCGGCGCGGGGTTCAGGTCTTCAGCCATAGGGATGATGTTTCAACCAGTGGCGGGCGATGTCGATCCTCCGCGCCACCCATGCTTTCTTTGTTCTTACGTATTTCAGGAACCGGTCCAGCGCGGCTACCCTTCCGGGCCTGCCGACCAGCCGGCAGTGCAGCCCCACCGACATCATCCGGCCGCCTTCAGCATAAAGGGTGTCAAAACAATCGCGCAGGTAATCGAAGAACTGCGTGCCGGAACCAAAACCTTGTGCCGTGGCGAAGCGCATGTCGTTCGCATCCAGCGTGTACGGCACGACGAGCTGCGGCCTGCCGTAGCGGGTGTCGTACCAGGGCAGCTCATCGCTGTAATCGTCGGCGTCGTAGATGAAACCGCCGTCCTCGACCACCAAGCGCCGCGTGTTCGGGCTGGTCCGGCCGGCGTACCAGCCGAGCGGCCGTACGCCCGTCAGCCGGCGGTGGATCTCGATCGCGCGCTGCATGTGCTCGCGCTCGAGCTCGAGCGGCACGTACTGGTAGTTGATCCAGCGCCAGCCATGGCTCGCGATCTCGTGACCGGCCTTGAGGAACGCTTCGACCGCGGCCGGGTTGCGCTCCATGGCCATCGCCACGCCGAACACGGTGAGCGGCAGCTCGTAGCGCGCGAAGAGCTCGAGCAGCCGCCATACCCCGACGCGGGAGCCGTACTCGTAGATCGACTCCATGGACATATGGCGCACGCCCTCGAGCGGCTGAGCGCCCACGATCTCGGAGAGGAACGCCTCCGCAGCGCTGTCGCCGTGGAGGATGGAATTCTCGCCGCCTTCCTCGTAGTTGAGCACGAACTGCAGCGCGAGCCGCGCGCCTCGGGGCCATTTCGGCGGGGGCGGCTTCGCCCCGTAGCCGACAAGGTCACGCGGGTAGTCGGAAGTGCTCAATGAAATCCAACAGCACTCTGGCGCCGGCGGCGGCGTCAGCTTCGCTGATCGCTTCGAGCGGGCTGTGGCTGATCCCGCCCTTGCAGCGCACGAAGAGCATGCAGATCCCGGTGATCGTTGCGAGCGCCATGCCGTCGTGCCCGGCGCCGGAGGGCAGTCGGCGGACTGGCAAGCCCTGGCGCTCGACCGCACGCTCCATCTGCTCCATGAGGCGCGGCGCGCACGCCGTGGAGCCGAATTCCTGCAACGTTTCGATTTCGCAGTCCAATTGTCGATTTGCGGCCACTTGCTCGACTTGGGAGCGAATCGCCGCGACCGCATGCTTTCTGAGCGAATCCTGCGGCGCGCGCACGTCGATCGTGAAGAGCACTTCGCCGGGAATGACGTTGATCGCGCCGGGCTTCGCCTCGATGCGCCCGACCGTGCCGACGAGCTCGGCATGCCCTTTGACGATTCTCTCTGTGGCAAGGACGCATTCCGCAGCGCCGGCGAGCGCGTCGCGCCGCAGGCGCATCGGCACCGTGCCCGCGTGCCCCGCCGCGCCGCGCAGCGTCGCGCGCAGGCGCGAAAAGCCGTTGATCGCGATGACGACGCCGACCGGCAGGCCCTCCGCCTCGAGCACCGGCCCCTGCTCGATGTGCAGCTCAGCGTACGCGAGCACCTCGCCCTTCTTGCGCGCGACTTCCGGTATGCGCGCCGGATCGAGCCCGAACTCGCATAGCGCGTCCCGCATGGCTTTTCCGCTCTGATCCTTTGCCTCGAGCGCCCTTTCATCGAAAATCCCTGCTAGCGCCCGGCTGCCGAGCAGAGTCGTGCCGAAGCGCACTCCTTCCTCGTCACCGAAGCCGATGACTTCGATCGCGAACGGCAGTCTCTTGTTCTTCTTATTCAGAGAATCAACGCATTCGATAGCGGTGACGACGCCGAGCATGCCGTCATAGCGCCCGGCGTCGCGCACCGTGTCGAGGTGCGAGCCGAGCATGAGGCAGGGCAAGCCCGGGCGCTCGCCTTCGTAGCGTCCGGCGGCGTTGCCAATGTCGTCGAGCCTCGCCTCCATGCCGGCTTCGCGCATCCAGCCGAGCACCTTGTCGCTCGCCGCGCGCGCTTCGGGCGAAAGGAACACTCGGGTGAGTCCCCCGGGAAGCTCTGAATGCCGCGCGAGCGCATCGCAGCGCTCCATGATGCGCGCGGGGTCGAGCATGCGCCGAGTGTACACTAGGGCACGTGGCGCTCCAGGAGGTGAACGCGCTCGGCAGAGAGGAGTTCGTCGCAAGATTCGGCGGCGTGTTCGAGCGCTCGCCGTGGATCGCGGAGCGCGCGTGGTACAAGCGGCCTTTTCGCTCCATCGACGAGTTGCACCGCGCGATGCTCGACGCGGTGGCCTCCCATGAAGAGAAGCTCGCGCTTGCGTGCGCGCACCCTGAGCTTGCCGGGGCCGAAGCGCTCACGGCTGCTTCGGGCAGCGAGCAGTCGCGGCTCGGATTCAATGCGCTTTCGAGGAAGGAGCTCGAAGAGATGAACCGGCTGAACCGCCGCTACCGCGACAAGTTCGGCTTTCCGTGCATCGTCGCGCTCAGGCTTCATGCCGACCGGCGAAGCGTGGTGACCGAGATGAAGCGCCGACTCGCGAATGACGCCGATACCGAACTGCGCAACGCGCTCGAGCAGATCGGCCATGTCACTCGCGGGCGACTGGAGAAGATCTTCAATGGGTAAGCTCACCACGCACGTGCTCGATACGGCGAACGGCAAGCCCGGCGCCGGGATCACCATCGATGTGGCGATGCTGCAGGCTGGCAGCTGGCAGACGCTCAAGACCGTGAAGACCAACGCCGATGGACGGACGGATGCCCCGGTTCTCGAAGACGACAGCTTCCGCGCCGGCGCCTACGAGCTCGTGTTCCATGTCGGCAGCTACTTCAAGGGGCGGGGGTTCCTGGATCTCGTGCCGGTACGCTTCGTGATCATGGACCCGGCCGAGCACTACCATGTGCCGCTGCTTTGCTCACCGTGGGGTTACACAACTTACAGAGGGAGCTAGCCATGATGGCTCGCGCGTTACTGCTCGCCGCGCTTCTCGTCCCCGCAGTGCTTCAGGCCCAGAGCTGGCCGGCGAAGCCGGTCCACGTGATCGTCACCTTCCCGCCGGGCGGGTCTTCCGACATCGTGGCGCGGCTCCTCGCCGCGCCGCTGCAAGCGGAGCTCGGCCAGCCGATCATCGTCGACAACAGACCTGGCGCTGGCGGCACGATCGGCGCCCTCGAAGCGGCACGCGCCGCGCCCGACGGCTATACGCTGCTGCTCTCGAACAGCGCGCCGATCAGCATCTCGCCCGCGATGCAGGACCAGCCGCGCTATGACCCGGTGAAGAGCTTTGCGCACGTGTCATACATCGGCTCGGTTGCCAACGTTTTCGTCGTGCATCCGTCGGTGCCCGCCAAGTCGCTGCGCGAGCTCGTCATCTGGATCAAGCAGCAGCCCAACCCGGTGAACTACGGTTCCGGCGGCATCGGCTCTATCGGCCACATCGTCGGCGAGACGCTGAAGAAGGAGCAGGGCCTGAAAATGGAGCACGTCGGCTACAAGGGATCCTCGCCGATGCACAACGATCTGCTCGGCGGGACGATTCGCCTTGCCATCGACACGCTGCCGCAGAATGTTCCGTTCATGAAAGACGGCAAGCTACGCGCGCTCGCGGTCACGTCTCCGGCTCGCGCGCCCATGGCGCCCGACGTGCCGAGCGTGCTCGAGCTCGGCCAGAAGAACCTCGTCGCCGAGAACTTCCTCGGCAT
>DATFEI010000213.1:0-28549 GCA_035251315.1 Burkholderiales bacterium
ATTCGAGCCTGCACGACATCGTCGCGAGCGCATGGGCGTGGCACCGCGCGGGAGCTCGGAGCGAACGGCACGCCGCAACGGCGCAGGCCCCCGGGGGGCATGCATGACCGAGGAAATCCTGCATGCCGGCCGGCTGCTCGCGGTGATCCTGCGCGCCAGCTTCC
The DNA here is from genome assembly GCA_035251315.1 of Burkholderiales bacterium. Taxonomy (GTDB): domain Bacteria; phylum Pseudomonadota; class Gammaproteobacteria; order Burkholderiales; family SG8-39; genus SCGC-AG-212-J23. The sequence continues at coordinate 165 of DATFEI010000213.1, forward strand.
GCGCCGAGGGCATCCGCTTCTTCACCCCGAGCGACTTCTCGCAGCAGCTCGGCTACATGAACCGGCCGCAGGGCTACGTCATCGCGCCGCACGTGCACAACGCCGTGACGCGAGACGTGCACTACACGAAGGAAGTCCTGTTCATCAAGTCGGGGCGGGTGCGCGTGGATTTCTACGGCGACGACCAGAGCTACCTCGAGAGCCGGATCCTCGGCGCCGGGGACGTCATCCTGCTTGCCTACGGCGGGCATGGCTTCGAGATGCTGGAGGCGTGCGAGATGATCGAGGTGAAGCAGGGTCCCTATGCGGGCGACGCGGACAAGACGCGCTTCGAGCCGATCCCCGCCGGCAAAGTGCGGCTGCCGAAGTAGCGCATGGCCACGCCGCAGCCCGTCCCGGTCAACGAGCCTCTTCTCGACGGCAACGAGGAGCAATACGTCCTCGAATGCCTGCGCAGCGGCTGGATCTCCTCGGAGGGGCCGTTCGTGCGGCGCTTCGAGGAGCAGTTCGCCGCGCGCGTGGGGCGCAGGCACGGCATCGCGGTGGCGAACGGCTCCGCGGCGCTCGAGGCGGCCGTCGCCGCCTTGCGGCTCGGCGCCGGCGACGAGGTCATCCTGCCGGCCTCGACCATCATCTCCTGCGCGGCGCCGATCGTGCGCGCCGGGGCGAAGCCGGTGCTGGTCGACTGCGATGCCGGCACCTGGAACATGGACGTGGCGCAGGTCGAGGCGCGCGTCACGCCGCGTACCCGGGCGATCATGGCGGTGCACATCTTCGGCCTGCCGGTGGACATGGATCCGCTGCTGGCGATCGCGCGCAAGCACGGCTTGAAGATCATCGAGGATGCCGCACAGGCCATCGGCCAGACCTATGGCGGCAAGCCCTGCGGCGGCTTTGGCGAGCTCAGCACCTTCAGCTTCTACCCGAACAAGCACGTGACCACCGGCGAGGGCGGCATGGTCGTCACGGACGACGAGGCGCTCGCCGAGCGCTGCCGCCGGCTGCGCAACCTGTGCTTCAAGCCCGAGCAGCGCTTCCTGCACGACGAGCTCGGCTGGAACCTGCGCCTCACCAGCCTGCAGGCGGCGCTCGGCGTGGCGCAGCTCGAGCGTTTGGACCAGTCGGTGGCGAAGAAGCGCCGCATGGGCGCGCGCTACACCGAGCTCCTCAAGGGTACCCGCGGCCTGCAGTTGCCCGTGGCGAGCACGCCTTACGCCGAGAATGTCTACTGGGTGTACGGCGTGGTTCTCGAGGACGACGTCCCGTTCGACGCCAGGGAGGCGATGGCGCGCCTCGGCGGGCTCGGCATCGGCACGCGCCCCTTCTTCTGGCCGATGCACGAGCAGCCGGTGTTCAGGCGCATGGGCCTGTTCGGCGGCGAACGCCACCCCGTCGCCGAGCGGCTCGCGCGGCGCGGCTTCTACGTGCCGAGCGGCATGGCGCTGACGGACGCGCAAATGCAGCGCGTGGCCGCCGCGCTCAAGGAGCTGCTCGCCTGATGCCGGCCTTCGGCAAGCTGGGAGACCTGCTCGCGCGCCTGCGCCGCCCGGCAGAGGCGACCGACGAGCTCAAGCTGCTCGCAGGAACGGCACTGTCGCATGCGGTCGCCGCGCGGCGCGGCTACGCGAGCCTGGCGGAGCTCGAGTTCAGGGTGTTTTCGCAGTTCGGGGACGACGGCATCCTCCAGTACCTGGCGGCCAAGCTGGCGCTGCCGCATCGCACCTTCGTCGAGTTCGGCGTCGAGGACTACAGCGAATCGAATACTCGGTTCCTGCTGCAGAAGGACAACTGGTCGGGCTTCGTCATGGACGGGTCCGAAGCGTGCATCGAGCGGCTGCGCCGGGCGACGTATTTCTGGAAGCACGAGCTCGAGGCGAAAGCGGCGTTCGTCACGCGCGAGAACATCGGTGCCCTGCTCCGGGAGCACACGGGCCATTGGCCGGGGATCGACCTCCTGCACATCGACCTCGACGGCAACGACTACTGGGTCTGGCGCGCGATCGACCTGCAGCCGGCCATCGTGATCGTGGAGTACAACAGCGTCTTCGGCAGCGAGCGCGCCATCACCATCCCCTATGCGGCCGATTTCCGGCGCGCTCAGGCGCATTACAGCCGGCTCTACTGGGGCGCCTCGCTCAAGGCGCTGGTCCAGCTGGCCCGGACCAAGGGCTATGCGTTCATCGGCTGCAACAGCGCGGGCAACAACGCCTACTTCGTGCGCCGCGATGCGATGAATGCCGCGGTGGCCGAGGTGCCGCTCGAGCTCGGCTACGTGCGCTCGAAGTTCCGCGAGGCCCGGGACCGCTCGGGCGCGCTTTCCTACCTCAGCGGCGCCGCGCGCGCCGAGGCCATCCGCGGCCTGCCGGTATTTGACCTCGAGCAGGACAGGGTGGTGCCATTCTAGGCATGGCCGACGCCGTCTTCGACGCCTATGCGCGGTACTACGACCTGCTCTACCGCGACAAGGACTACGCGGGCGAGGCGGCCTACGTCGCCTCGCAGCTGCGGCGCCACGCGCCCGCCGCTGCCAGCATCCTGGAACTGGGCTGCGGGACCGGAGGCCACGCCGAGCACCTTGCGCGCATGGGCTTCGCGGTGCGGGGCATCGACCAGAGCGAGACCATGCTCGCGGACGCGGCGGCGCGCAAGGCGAGCCTGCCTGCGCAGATCGCGGCGCGGCTCGCGTTTGCGCCGGGCGACGTCCGCAGCGTGCGCACGGGCGAGACCTACGACGCCGTCGTCTCCCTGTTCCACGTGATGAGCTACCAGACGTCGGACGCCGACCTGCAGGCGGCCTTCGCGACCGCCGCGGCGCACCTGCGGCCGGGGGGCCTGTTCCTGTTCGATTTCTGGTACGGCCCCGCGGTGCTCGCCCAGCGGCCCGAGCTGCGGGTCAGGCGGCTGGAAGACGAGCGCATCCATGTGACGCGCATCGCGGAGCCTACGATGCATGCAGCCGACGGCGTCGTGGACGTACGCTACACCGTGTTCATCGAGGACAAGGAATCGGGCAGTATCCGGCAGGTGAACGAGACTCACCGGATGCGCTATCTGTCGCTTAGCGAACTTGCAACGCTTCGTGGAGCCGTGTTCGAGGAGCGCGCGAGCCGGGCGTGGATGAGCGAGGATCCGCCGGGACCGGAATCCTGGGCGGCGTTCCAGGTCCTCGCGCGCGTCGCCGACTGACATGAAGATCGTCGCCATCCTCGAAGACGATGCCGCGGGCGGCGGCGGCTTCCACCAGGCGCTGAACGCGATCCTGCAGATGCGGGACCTGTGCGCGGGCCGGCACGAGTTCCTGGTCATGACCACGCAGGCCTCCAGTCTCGGCGCGCTCCGCGCGCTGGGCTTGCAGGCCGAGCGCTTCGACTTCTCGCTGGCCGACAAACTGCTGTCCTATCTCGCGCAGAGCCCGTGGTGGCAGGCGCTGCAGGTGCGGCTCAAGCTCACCGCCGCCTTCGAGAAGGCGCTGCGGCGGCGCGGCTGCGATCTCGCGTACTTCCTCACGCCCTCGGCGCGGCCGAACATCCTGCAGCGGCTGAACTACATCGTCACGCTCCTCGACCTGTGTCACCGCGACACGCCCGAGTTCCCGGAAGTGCGCGAGTACGCGCGCTTCCAGGTGCGCGAGCGGCTCTACCGCTCCGTGCTCCCGCCCGCGTCCCTGATCCTCACCGACTCGGCGGATCTCGCCGCTGCGGTCGCGCGCCGCTACGGCATCGACGCCGGGCGCCTCCTGCCGATGCCCTTTGCCCCCGCCCCGCAGCTCGCGGCCGCGTCGTCGCGGGACAAGGGCGCGGTGCTCGCCGACCACGGCCTGGAGGAGGGTTACTTCTTCTACCCGGCCCAGTTCTGGGCGCACAAGAATCACATCCGCATCCTGCAGGCGCTGCGTATCCTGCGGGAGGACGGTCAGCGCCCGCACGTGGTCTTCGCGGGCGGCGACCGGGGCAACCGGGTGCACGTGGAACGGTTCGTCGCGGAGAACGCGCTTGGCGACCAGGTGCGCCTGCTCGGCTTCGTGCCGGGCGAAGACATGCGCGGGCTGTACGAGGGCTGCCGCGCGGTCCTCATGCCGACCTATTTCGGACCCACGAACATTCCGCCACTGGAGGCCTGGCTGCTGCGCAGGCCGCTGATCTACTCGTCGCACTTCGCGGCGCATGCGGGGGATGCTGCCCTGTGCGTCGACCCGGACGACGCCCAGGCGCTGGCGGCCGCCATGCGCGCGTGCGCCGATCAAGCCACTTGCGAGCGGCTCGTCGCGGCGGGGGCGTTACGCCTGCGGGAAACCGAGAGCCGGCGCAAGGAAGCCGAAGCCGAGCTCCTCGCGCGCCTCAACCAGTTCGAGGCGAGGCGCGCCTGCTGGCCGTAGCTCAGCCGGTCGTGCGCGACTCGCGCCGCCCCAGAAACTCCCGGTAGGCGAGCGCGATCCCCGCTTCCATGCCGGTCTTCGGCCGCCAGCCGAATGCCGCCATGCGCGAGGAGTCGAGCAGCTTGCGCGGCGTGCCGTCGGGCTTGGAGGCATCGAAGCGCAGCGCACCCTGGAAGCCGATGACGCGCGCCACGAGTTCCGCCAGCTCGCGGATCGTGATATCCGAGCCGAAGCCGATGTTCACGAGCGGCGGATACGTGCCGCTCGCGCGCTCGAATCGCGGGTCCTCCGACTGCAGCAGCGCGATGCACGCATCCGCCATGTCGTCGCTGTAGAGAAACTCCCGCCGCGGCTTGCCCGTCCCCCACACCACGAGCGCCTCATCGCCCCGCGCCTTCGCCTCGTGCGCCTTGCGGATGAGCGCCGGCAGCACGTGCGAGGTCTGCAGGTCGTAGTTGTCCCCGGGGCCGTAGAGGTTGGTCGGCATCACGGCGAGGAACCGGGTGCCGTACTGCCGGTTGTAGGCCGAGCACATCTCGATGCCGGCGATCTTCGCCAGCGCATAGGGCCGGTTGGTCGGCTCGAGCGGCCCGGTGAGCAGATACTCCTCCTTCATCGGCTGCGGGCAATCCCGGGGGTAGATGCAGGACGACCCCAGGAACAGCAGCCGCTTCACCCCCGCGCGCCAGGCTTCGTGGATGACGTTGGTCTGGATGGCGAGGTTCTCGCGGATGAATTCCGCGGGATAGGTGTCGTTGGCGAGGATGCCGCCCACCTTGGCGGCCGCGAGCACGACATGCCGCGGGCGCTCGGCCTCGAAGAAGCGCCGCACCGCGATGGCGTCGGTGAGCTCGAGCTCGGCGTGCGTGCGCAGGACGAGGTTGTCGTAGCCGGCGGCGCGCAGGCGGCGCACGAGCGCCGAGCCGGCGAGCCCGCGGTGCCCGGCGACGTAGATCTTCTCGGACGGCTCCACGCTACTCGTGCTGGCGGAGCACGCGGTGGCCGTGCTGCTTCACCAGCGCGTCGCGCTCGGCCTCGCGCAGGTCCTCGCGCGCCATTTCCTCGACCAGGGCGTCGAAGCTCGTCTTCGCGCTCCAGCCGAGCTTGGCCTTCGCCTTGGAAGGGTCGCCGAGCAGCGTGTCCACCTCGGCGGGCCGGAAGTAGCGCCGGTCCACGGCCACCACCTTGCGGCCGGCGCCATCCAGCGCGTGCTCGTCCGCGCCCGTGCCGCGCCAGGCGAGCTTGAAGCCGAGCTTTTGCGCCGCGCTGTTGACGAAGTCGCGCACGCTGTACTGCTTGCCGGTGGCGATGACGAAATCCTCCGCCTGCGGCTGCTGCAGCATCAGCCACTGCGCCTCGACGTAATCGCGCGCATGCCCCCAGTCGCGCCGCGCGTCGAGGTTGCCGAGATAGAGGCACTCCTGCAGCCCCACCTTGATCCTCGCCAGCGCGCGCGTGATCTTGCGCGACACGAAGGTCTCGCCGCGGATCGGCGACTCGTGGTTGAAGAGGATGCCGTTGCAGGCGTACATGCCGTAGGACTCGCGGTAGTTCACCGTGATCCAGTAGGCGTACAGCTTGGCCGCACCGTAGGGCGAGCGCGGATAGAACGGCGTCGTCTCCTTCTGCGGCGTCTCCATCACCTTGCCGAAGAGCTCGGAGGTCGACGCCTGGTAGAAGCGCGTCTTCTTCTCCATGCCGAGGATGCGCATCGCCTCCAGCAGGCGCAGCGTGCCGACGCCGTCCGAGTCCGCCGTGTACTCGGGCTCCTCGAACGACACCGCCACGTGGCTCTGCGCGGCGAGGTTGTAGATCTCGTCGGGCTGCGACTGCTGCACGATGCGCGTGAGGCTCGAGGAATCCGTCATGTCGCCGTAGTGCAGGATGAGGCGCCGCTCGGGCTCGTGCGGGTCCTGGTAGAGATGGTCGATGCGCTGTGTATTGAAGCTCGAGGCGCGGCGCTTGATGCCGTGCACCACGTAGCCCTTGGCGAGCAGGAACTCGGCGAGGTAGGCGCCGTCCTGTCCCGTGACGCCGGTGATCAATGCGACTTTCCTGCTCATCGTGCGGCCAATGTTACCTCGGCGAGCTGCTCCTCCCACGGCGCGAGCGCGACGCCGTGCTCATGGCGCAGCCGCGAGCAGTCCAGGCGCGAGTTGCGGGGGCGGCGCGCCGGCGTCGGATAGTCGCTGGTCGCGATGGCGACCACAGGCGTCGCAAGGCCGGCGCCCTTGAGGATCGCGCGCGCGAAGCCGCACCAGCTCGTCTCACCGGCGGCCGTCATGTGGTAGAGCCCCTGCGCACTCTTGCCGATCAGGACGGGGGTGGCGCGCGCGATCGCGAGGCTCGAGGTCGGCGCGCCGACCTGGTCGTCCACCACGCGCAGCTCGGGCCTCTCCTTGGCGAGGCGCAGCATGGTCAGGTAGAAGTTCTTGCCGCGCGGCCCGTATACCCAGCTCGTACGCAGGATGAGGTGCCGGCAGCCGCTCGCCCGGATCGCGGCTTCGCCTGCGAGCTTCGATTCACCGTAGACGTTGATCGGTCCCGTGGCGTCGTCCTCCGCGTAGGGCGCCGGCTTCTCGCCGTCGAACACGTAGTCCGTGGAGTAGTGCACCAGGTACGCGCCGATCCGCCTCGCTTCCTCCGCCAGGACCCGCGGCGCGGTCGCGTTGACCGCGAAGGCGAGATCGCGCTCCGACTCGGCCTTGTCGACGGCCGTGTACGCCGCCGAGTTGACGATGACGTCGGGCTGCAGCGCGCGAACGGAAGCCACGAGAGTAGGGACATCCGCGAGATCCAGCCCGAAGCGGTCGAGCGCCCGCACCTCGCCGAGGGGCGCCAGGGTCCTTCTCAGCTCCCATCCGACCTGGCCGGTGGCCCCGGTCAGCAGGATCCTCAAGCGAAGGTCTCCGCCGAAACGAGCGGCGCGCCGCGCCGGTCCTTGTCGGTGAGGATGGGAGCGCCGGCGAGCGGCCAGCGGATGCCGAGCGCCGGGTCGCTCCAGAGGAGCGTGCGCTCGTGCTCCGGCGCGTAGTAGTCGGTCGTCTTGTAGAGCACCTCCGCGGTGTCGGAGACCACCACGAAGCCGTGCGCGAATCCCGGGGGGATCCAGGCCATGCGCTTGGATTCCGCCGAGAGGGTGAAGCCCGCCCACTTGCCGAAGGCGGGGGAGCTGCGGCGCAGGTCGACGGCGACGTCCCAGACCTCGCCCGCGATCACGCGCACGAGCTTGCCCTGCGCCTGGCGCACCTGGTAGTGCAGGCCGCGCAGCACGTTCTTGCGCGACTTGGAGTGGTTGTCCTGCACGAACTCGACGTCCACGCCGGTCGCCTTGTGGAAGGTGCGCCGATTGTGGCTCTCGAAGAAGAACCCCCGGTCGTCGGCGAACACCTTCGGCTCGAGGATGAGGACCCCGGGCAGGTCGGTCGCGACCACCTGCATCAGAACACCTGTTCCGCGAGCACCCGCAGCAGGTACGCGCCGTAGCCGCTCTTGGCGAGCGGGCGCGCCAGCGCCCTGAGCTGCCTTGCGCCGATGTAGCCCTGGCGGAAGGCGATCTCCTCCGGGCAGGCCACCTTGAGGCCCTGGCGCTTCTCGATCGTCTCGATGAAGTGCGAGGCTTCGAGCAGCGATTCGTGCGTGCCGGTGTCGAGCCAGGCGTAGCCGCGCCCCATCGGCACCACCTCGAGCGCGCCCCACTCCAGGTAGCGGCGGTTGACGTCCGTGATCTCCAGCTCGCCGCGCGCCGACGGCTCGAGGCTCTCGGCCACCTTGACCACGCGGTTGTCGTAGAAGTACAGGCCGACCACCGCGTAGCGGGACTTGGGCTTTTTCGGCTTTTCCTCCAGGCTCACCGCCCGCCCCTTGGCGTCGAACTCGACCACGCCATAGCGCTGCGGGTCGTTCACCGGATAGGCGAAGACGGTGGCGCCGCGCTTGCGGCGCGCGGCGCGCGACAGCAGCGTGGAGAGGTCGTGCCCGTGAAAGACGTTGTCGCCGAGGACCAGGGCCACGGAGTCCCTGCCGATGAATTTCTTGCCAATGAGGAACGCCTGCGCGAGCCCTTCGGGACGCGGCTGCACCGCGTACGAGATCTTGATGCCCCACTTGCGCCCGTTGCCGAGCAGCTCAGCAAAACGCGGCGTGTCCTGCGGGGTGGAGATGACGAGGATGTCGCGGATGCCGGCGAGCATGAGCGTCGTCAGCGGGTAGTACACCATCGGCTTGTCGTACACCGGCAGGAGCTGCTTGGAGACCACCTGCGTCACGGGGTAGAGCCGCGTGCCCGAGCCGCCCGCGAGGATGATGCCCTTCATGCGGCCTTGCGCTCGCGCTGCTCGAGGTACCAGCGCACCGTCTTCCGCAAGCCCGACTCGAAGTTCTCCGCGGGCTGCCAGCCGAGCTCGCGCTGGATCTTGCGCGAGTCGATGGCGTAGCGCCGATCGTGCCCGGGGCGGTCCTTGACGAAGGTGATGAGGCTCGCGTAGCTGCCGCCGGTGCGCGGCCGCGCGTCGTCGAGCAGCGCGCACACCATGCGCACCAGGTCGATGTTCTTCATCTCCGCCCCGCCGCCGATGTTGTACACCTCGCCCGGACGCCCGCGCGCGAGCACCGCGCGCAGCGCCGAGCAGTGGTCGAGCACGAACAGCCAGTCGCGCACGTTCTGGCCGTCGCCGTACACGGGCAGGGGCTTGCCGGCGAGCGCGTGGTGGATCATCAGCGGAATGAGCTTCTCCGGAAACTGGTGCGGCCCGTAGTTGTTCGAGCAGTTGGTGACCAGCACCGGCAGCCCGTAGGTGTGGTGATAGGCGCGCACCAGGTGGTCGGAGCCTGCCTTGGAGGCGCTGTAGGGACTGTTCGGCGCATAGGGCGTGGTCTCGCTGAAGGCCGGATCGCCGGGCCCGAGCGAGCCGTACACCTCGTCGGTGGACACGTGCAGGAAGCGGAACGCGCCGCGCTCCGGCTCGGCGAGCCCCGACCAGTAGGCGCGCGCCTCTTCCAGCAGGGCGAACGTGCCGACGACGTTGGTCTGCACGAAAGGCGCCGGCCCTTCGATCGAGCGGTCGACGTGGCTTTCCGCCGCCAGATGCACCACGGCGCGCGGCCGGTGGCGCGCGAAAAGGCCGCGCACCAGCGCGCGGTCGCAGATGTCGCCCTGCACGAAGACGTGGCGCGCGTCGCCGCGCAGGCCCTCCAGGTTGGCCAGGGTGCCGGCGTAGGTCAGCTTGTCCAGATTGACGATCGCCTCGCCCGACTCGGCGATCGTCGACAGGACGAAATTGGAGCCAATGAAACCGGCGCCCCCGGTGACGAGCAGCATGGCGCGATTATGCCGTCGCCGCGACCGGCTCGGTCGCGAACTGGATGCGGTGCAGCCGCGCGTAGGCGCCGCCACGCGCCAGGAGCTCGGCATGGCGGCCGCTCTCGATCACCCGCCCCTGGTCGAGCACCGCGATGCGGTCCGCGTGCTCCACGGTCGACAGGCGGTGGGCGATGACGATGGTGGTGCGTCCCCGCATCAGCGTCTCGAGCGCCGCCTGCACCTGGCGCTCGGACTCCGAGTCGAGCGCCGAGGTGGCCTCGTCCAGGATCAGCACCGGCGCGTCCTTGAGCAGCGCGCGCGCGATGGCCAGGCGCTGGCGCTGCCCGCCTGAGAGCCGCAGGCCGTTCTCGCCGATCAGCGTGTTCATGCCCTCGGGCGTCTCGCGGATGAAGCCCAGCGCGTGCGCGGCCTCCGCCGCGGCGATCACCTCCGCCTCGCTCGCCACGCCGAGGCGCCCGTAGGCGATGTTGGCGAAGATGCTGTCGTTGAAGAGCACGACGTCCTGCGAGACGAGCGCGATGTTGCCGCGCAGGCTCTCGAGCGTGAGCGATTGCAGGTCGTGCCCGTCGAGCGTGATGCGCCCCGCCTGGGGGGCGTAGAAACGCGGCAGGAGGTTGACGAGCGTGGTCTTGCCGCTGCCCGACATGCCCACCAGGGCGAGCGTCTCGCCGGGGCGCACGCGCAAGGAGACGTCCTGCAGCGCCGGCTCGTTGCGCGTCTCGTAGGTGAAGGTCACGCCCTCGTAGGCGACGTCGCCCTGCGCGCGCTTGAGCGTCACGGTGCCGCGATCGTCCTCGACGGGCGCATCGATCATGCCGAACACGCTCTCGGCGGCCGCCAGGCCGCGCTGCAGGACCGAGTTCACTTGCGTCAGGTGCTTGATGGGCGAAAACAGCATCAGCATGCCGGTGAAGTACGAGGCGAACGCGCCCACCGACGTGTGCGCGGCGAGCGCCTCGTGCAGCGCGACATAGACGATCACCGCGGTGGCGGAAGCCGCGAGCAGGTGCGTGACCGGCGTGATGAGCGCCTCGGGCACCTTCTGGCGCATGTTGAAGCCGCGCAGCTTGCCGATCGCCTGGCGGAAGCGCTTCGCCTCGTAGTCGTGGCCGCCGAACACCTTGACCACGCGATGGCATTCGATCGTCTCCTCCAGCACGTGCACCAGGTCGCCCATGGCGTGCTGCGAGGCGCGCGCCATGTTGCGCAGCCGCCGCGAGAGCACGCGCACCAGCACCGCGGCGAGCGGCGCGACGACGATGGCGATCAGCGTCAGCTTCCAGTTGAGGTACAGCATCCAGAGCAGCAGGCCGGTGATGACGATGCTCTCGCGCACCAGCGTGGTGAGCGCCGTGGTGGCCGCGGCGCTCACGTTGGCGACGTCGTAGGCGACGCGCGACAGCAGCGACCCCGCGGTCTGGTCGTCGAACAGGCGCGTCGGGAAGCGCACCATGCGCGCGAACATCGCGGCGCGCAGGTCGAGCACCACCTTCTCCGCGACCCAGCCCATGAAGTAGTTGCCGGTGAACACCGCGATGCCGCGCGCCAGGAACACTCCGACGATGGCCGCGGCGAAGGCGATCGGCGGCCAGGCCGCGCTGCCGGTGGCCGCCTGCGCGAAGCCGCCGTCGAGCAGCGGCTTCATGAGCATCGGGAAGAGCGGCTCGGTGGCCGCGGCGAGGATCATGGCGAGCAGCGCCACGGCGAAGGCGAGCGTGTAGGGCCGCACGTAGGAGAGCAGCCGCAGGTAGAGCTGGCGGCTGGTGTGGCTGCGCGAGTGCGGCATGGGGGGATTGTAGCCGCACTGCGGTGCGCGCATGGCGTGCGGCACGGTGGGCATAATGCCGGCTTCCGTCAACGGGGCACGCAGAGCGCCTGTCGTCATGGCTCGAGATCCGGTCAGCTGCGCCGTCATTCGTCTCTTGCGAGACGCCCACCACGGCCTCCGGCCGCATTGGTCCAACTTCGACACGATCACTGCAGGGGCCCAGTACCGGGTCCTTCATCGCTTGTGCCGGAAGTGGATTCCCCTGGACGCGAACGTGCTGGATTGGGGCGCGGGCACGGGCCATGCGTCGATCTATCTGTCACGATCGGGATTCAATGTCACCGGCTACTCGCTGCAGGAGGCATTCTGCTTTCAGGACCTGCTCGGCGACGCTCCCTACCGTTTCATTGCAGGCGATGCGTCCGAGCCGGTGCTCCTGCCCTTCCACGACGGCGAGTTCGACGCCGTGCTCTCGGTCGGGGTCCTGGAGCATGTGCGCGAGTCGGGCGGAGAGGAACTGGCCAGCCTGCGGGAGATCTACCGCGTGCTGCGGCCAGGCGGAGTCATGCTCTGCACCTACCTGCCGAATGCCGGCAGCTGGATCGAAGCCCTGGTGCGCCTACGCGGAGTTGGACACGCGCACAAGTACCGTTACAACCCGGACGAGGTGCGTAGCATGTTCCAGAGCGCCGGATTCGACATTGAACGCCACAAACGGTACGGACTGTTTCCGCGAAACCGGCTGGCGCAGGTGCTGCCGCGAAGGCTGTGCGACGCCGAGGCATTCAGCAGGTTCTACGACGCGGCGGACGCGATGGGCGCCGCGCTCCTGCCCTGGATCGTGCAGAACCATCTCGTCGTTGCGCGCCGACCCCTCGCGCAGTAGCGTCCGCGGCTCACGCCCTGGCGTACGCGCCGCGGGGCAATCCGGCATAGATCAGGCCCGAAAGCCACGCGTACAGCAACGCCTCCGTGTGGTCGCGTAGGAACGAGTTGAACAGGCATCCCACTGCCATCGTCAGCACCAGGCCGCGTGCCAGCACGGTGTGACTTCGTGCGGGGAGTCGCGCCGCGAGATGCCACTGCGCGACGAAGAGCGCTACGAGAAACATGAGACCCACTCCTCCGAGCTGCACGGCGGTGAGGAGGTACTGGTTCTCGGATTGCTCGGCCGGCGTCATGCCCGACCCTGCGACTTCATTTCTGTAAGCGGCGCCAAACCCGCCGGTACCGGCACCGAGCATGGGATATCGCTGCACGATCTTGAGACTGTTGCTCCACGTCTCGAGCCGCATGTTGGCGATCGTCGGCGGCTTGCCTGCCCGCCAATCCTCGATCTCGTTCCAGGTCGTCAGCGCACGTTGGTGCAGCGCGCTGGACGGGACCAGGTACACCGTTCCCCCGATGGCGAGGCCCGTCACCATTGCCGCCACCAATCCTCGCCAGCGAAGCCAACTGACCAGCAGGTAGAAGATCAGCGCCAGCAGAACGAGCTGCCCGGTCCTGCCCCACACCATGAAGAGGACGTTGAATGCCGCGAGCCCGGCGCCTACCGCCAGCAGCACCCGCCAGCGACGGTCTGTCGCCTCGCGTGCGGCGATCGCGAGCAGGAAAGCGCCGAAGGCCATCAGCACGCTGTGCGTGATCTTCAGCTTGAACACCACCGGATCGAACGGGTAGCCCTTAAACGTACCTGCCGGCACGAGTTCCCACCAGACGAGAAACGACAGAAGGAGCGTCAGCGTCAGCGCCGCCAGGAACGCTTGCAGCGCCCTGTAGAGCCACTCGGTACCGGGCTTCAGGGAAACCAGGAGCGGGACGAGAAGCAGGACGGTGGCCTTGTCGAGCCCAGCCAGCACTTCGGCGCGCGAGCCGATGCTATAGACAGCCGCTCCTGCGTGGAGGAGGAAGAATCCGATCGCCGCGAGCGCGAAGGGATTGCCGCGGACCGCTGCGAGCTTTTCGCGATAGCCGCCGCTCGCGAGCCAGCAGAGCAGCAGCGCGAGCACCAGCAGGTTGTCCAGGGCCGTCGAGATCGGAATGGAAAAGCCGATCGCGACCGCGATCCACAGCGCCCCCGACCTCACCGGCCTTTTCCCAGGAGCACCACGCGCGTGGTCTTGAAGACGATGCCGATGTCGAGCATCACGGAGTAGTTCTTGATGTAGTAGAGGTCGTACTGCAGCTTCTCCCGCGCATCGTCCACGGAGGCGCCGTAGGGATACATGACCTGGGCCCATCCCGTGATGCCCGGCCGCACCAGGTGTCGCAGGTTGTACAGAGGAATCTCGCGTTCCAGCTGGTCGTTGAATTCCGGCCGCTCGGGGCGCGGCCCGATGAAGCTCATCTCGCCTTTCAGTACATTGAAGAGCTGCGGCAGCTCGTCGATGCGCAGCTGGCGGAGCACGCGTCCCACCCGGGTCACGCGCGGGTCGGTCTTCTGCGCCCACTGAGGACCGTCGCGCTCGGCGTCGTCCGCCATAGTGCGCAGCTTGAGGATCTCGAACTCGACGCCGCCAAGGCCCGTGCGCACCTGCCGAAAGATCGCGGGCCCGCGGCTTTCCAGCTTCACGGCGAGCGCGGCGAGCGCCATGAGCGGCAGCGCCGGCACGAGCAGCGCGAGCGAGAGCAGGATGTCGGTCAGCCGCTTGATGCGTAGGCCCAGCGGGTTGTGCAGCAGGTCGAAGCCGTGCGCGAACACGAGCCAGCCGTGCCTGGTGTGCAGCACCGGCACCTTGAACCAGAGCTGCTCGTAGAAGTCCGCGATGCCGTAGACACGCACGCCGGAGAAGCGCAGGTGCATTAGCTGCTGCACGAGCGGCTCGGGCGCGGGATCGGTGAGCGCGACGACGACGCCCGACCACGGGCCGGCGTTCGCGTGCTTGTCGAAGTCGGCCTCGTCGGCGATCGCGAGTTCGCCCTGCATGCCCGAGCGCGCGAAATCCTCGCGCAGGCTCTGCGCCTGCTCCCCGCTGCCCACGACGAGCCAGCGGATGCGCTCGGCCTGCTCGCGCACCCAGCCGCCCAGGAATAGGCGCCAGCCCGCGCACCAGACCGCCTGTCCGAGAAAGGCAACGGGGAAGATGCCGCGCCCGAAGGTAGGATCCACTGTCCAGAAGCCACCCGCGTAGGCGGAGGCGCCGGTGAGCAGGCCCGCGATCGCGACGCCGACCACCGCGCGCGCGGGCGGGCGCATGCCCGAGACCTGGCGCTCGAGCACGTAGGTGTCGAACACATAGAGGCAAAGGAACAGCAGCACGAGCGGGATCAGCATGGTCGCCGTGAACCACGGCCACTGGTCGAGCCGCGCCCAGAAGGCCAGGTTGAAGAAGAGCACCAGTCCCGCGGCGTCCAGGAACAGCAGCCCGAAGGCCACCCGGCGCGTGAGGTTCGCAGCGGCGGCGGAAGCTTGGTTCTGGCGGAGGCTGTCGAGGGGTGTGTCGGTGTTCGCCAATTCGGTGTGCGCTCGCGTCGTGGCCGATTATAGGCGCAGCGACTGGTACACCGCTCGAACAGCCTCGGCCATGCCGCGGGCCGTGAAATGCGCCTCGTAGCGCCGGCGCGCGGCCTCACCGAGGCGCCGCGCGATCGGCGTATCGCCGGCGAAGCGGTTCAGCGCCTGCGCGAGCGCCTGCGCATCGCCCACAGGCACCGTGTAGCCAGTGACGCCGTCCTGGTTCACCCAGTCGACGCCCGAGCCCCGGATGCGCGTGGAGACGACCGGGCGGCCGGCGCGCATCGCCTCGACCTGCACGATGCCGAAGGCTTCCGACTTCTGCACCGAAGGCAGGCAGAAGACGTCGCAGGCGCGCATGTGGAGCTCCACGTCGCGGTCCGAGAGCGCGCCGAGCAACTTCACTTTGCCGGCGACGCCGAGCTGGGCGATGAGCGATCGCAGGCCTGCGGCGAGCGGCCCGTCGCCACCGATGAGAATCGCCGCGTTCCCTTTCAGCAGGGCTGCGGCGCGCACCAGGTGCTCGAAGCCCTTGTAGGGAACGAGCCTCCCGAGCGCGAATACCAGCGTTCGAGCGCTGTGGCGCTCGCGCAGCGCGCGGATCTCGTCGGCGCCGATCTCGTGCGCCGATTCGGGCATGCCGATGGGTACGGCGACCGCCTTCCCGCGGAAGCCTTCGAGCCCGGCGGACTCCGCGAGGAGCTTGGGCGAGGTTACGCAGATGCGGTCGGCGCGGTGCAGCAGCCAGCGCTCGAGCCACTGGAAGCCGGCATAGAGCATGCGCTGGCGCACGATGTCGCTGTGCCAGTGCACCACGACCGCGCCGTCGAAGCGCTTGAGGAACAGGTTAAGGTTGCTTTGCGGCCAAGGCAGGTGCACGTGAACGATGTCGTAGCGGCCTGCGGCCCGGACCCATTGGCGGAAGTCGCCCCGGGAAAGCGAAGCTCCGCCGAGCTCGAGGTCAGTCTTTGCCTGCGTCACGCGGCCCTTGCCGGGAAGCGCGTAGGCACGCGCCTCCGGTCCCTGGCACAGGACGTCGGCTTCCACGTCCGGCAAGCGGTTGAGCTCGGGCACGAGTTCCTCGACGACTCGCTCCACGCCGCCGCGCGTGGTGTGGAAGGATTTCACGTGCTGGAGGATCCTGAGCATCGGTCCGCAGCAGTTCGGGTCACGCTCGCATCGCGCGTGCGTACACTTTCAACGTCTGCTCGACCATCGCGTCCAGGCTGAATCGCTCCCTGACCACTTGAGCGCCCTTTGCCCCGCGCTCTACCCAAAGGGCGCGGTTGCGCAGGAGTTCCACGATGGCATCCGCCAGGGACCGTGCGTTCCGCCTCGGCACGATGATCGCTTCGCTGGCATCGGCGATCACCTCTCTTACGCCACTGAAGTCCGTAGTGATGATCGGCAGGCCTGCTGCCCTCGCTTCCAGTAGGACATACGGCAAACCCTCCCAAAGCGACGGGAGCACGAACGCATCGAATTCCCTCAGCTGGTCGGGAATGTCATCGCGGGCGCCCAAGAACTCGACTGTCGCCTCTACTCCAAGCTCGCGCGCTCGAGCCTCCAGCACGGGCCGGAGCGGGCCGTCGCCGATGATTCTGAACCGGACCTGCGGGTGTGCCTGTCGAATCAAGGCCGCGGCCTCGAGCAGAAAGCTGTGCCCTTTCTGCTCATGGAGCCTGCCTACAGTTCCGAGAATAAGCTCTCCGCCTTGCTTCGCTACGCCCTCGTCGTTCCTGCGGTGCGAATGAAATCGCGTGACGTCGATTCCGTTATAGATAACCGAGACGTGATCCGGCAGAGCGAGCCTCTCGCGAAGGGCGAGCTCCTTGTCGCTTTGCGCAACGCAAATGACTTCGTCCGTCCATCGCAGCAGAAACTGGTCGATCGCGCGGCGCGCGAGGCGCTTGGCAGGCCTCTGGTCGTGCAGGTAGTGAACTCCATGGTACGTGTGTACCGTCCTCACTCTTCCTATCCATCGGGCGGCAAGCCTTCCGTAGAGTCCGGCAGTGCCGCCGTGCGTGTGGACCAGCTCCGCGTGCGAGGCTTGTAGGGCATCGACAGTATCTGCAATCCCGCGTAGCGAAGGCCTCGTTGACAGTCGCACCACGTGGTGGGGAATGCCACGCTGTCGAAGCTGATCCACGAGGTAGCCCCTGGCTTCGCAAGCGACCGCGACGTCTCGGTGATGCCTGATAAGGCGGTCGGCCAGCTCGAGGACATGCTTCTGCCCCCCGCCGATGAACGCCCCGTCAATGACGAGCAGGATCTTCCGGGGCTCGCTCACCTGGATACTTTCCACTGAAACGAAGATAGGCGGCGAGGAGCTGCTGCTCCAGCCACGGCCGGTGCCGGTGGTAGTAGTGAACTTGGCTGGTTCGATACATGAGCGCGGTGCGCGGATTCGCACTGCCTCCCCGGAGATGTGTGAGCTCCGAAGCCGGATCGAACCACACCTCGAATCCCGCGGCCCGCACGCGAGTACACAGGTCCTTGTCCTCGAAATACATGAAGAAGGATTCGTCGAACCCCTCGACCAGATCGAAGACGTCCCGGCGGATCGCGAGAGCGGCTCCCGTAACCCATTCGACCCGGCGCGCCCGGGCAAAGCGACGCTCGACGGCGCGGGAAGCAGTGCGATTCCCGGCGTTGATCGCAGCCGCGATCGCCTTGTCGCGTACCTCCCGCATGAAGGTCGGCGACCGCCCGGCCGAAGGCTGGAAACTGCCGTCCTGGTTGAGCAGCTTGGGCCCGACGATGCCCGCCTGCCGGCTCTCGTCGAATCGCCGCAGCAGCGGTGTCACGAAATCCGACCGGATCAGCGTGTCATTGTTCAGGAACAGCAGCACCTCGCCGGTCGCGTGCGTCGCGCCGATGTTGTTGCCCCGGCTGAATCCGCCGTTGACCTCGCACGCCACGGACGTGATGCCCGGAAACTCGCTTCCCAGCTGGCGTGCTTCGGGTTCCGTCGAATCGTTGTCGACCAGGATCACCTGGTGCCGCCGGTCGACGTGCGCCAGCAGCGAGCGCAGGCAGTGGCGTGTCAGCTCGGTGTTGTTGTATTGCAGAACGATGACGGAGCACCTCATGCTAGGGCCAGCGCGGCTTCCACCTGTTCACGAAGCCGCGCCACCGTGTCTTCGAGCCGAAAGCGCTCCCGAACGTCGCGCATGGCAGTGTCGGTCATGCGACGAGCAAGACCTGGGTCAGATACAAGCCGGAGCACGGCCTCCGCAAGCTTCGACGCATTCCCTGGCGGCACCAGTAGCCCATTCTCGCCGTCTCTGATCAGCTCCGGTATCGCGCCGACGCTGCTCGCGACAACTGGCCTCAGGTAAGTGAACGCCTCCAGCACCACCCGCGAGAAAGACTCATCAAATGATGCCAGTATGAGAATGTCGAGGTTGTTGTAGATCTCGGCCAGGTTGGCAGTGGAGCCGAGGAACTCGACGAACGGCGCTAGGTTGAGCCTGTCGATCTGCTCGCCAATCCGCCGCCGGTACGCGGTGTCCTCGACTTCGCCGTAGAGCCTGAGCCTGGCGGGTATCCTGCGCTCGGAAACGAGAACGGCCAGTGCCTCGATCACCACATGCTGCCCCTTGTTCCACTGGATCCCGCCGACCATGCCGAGCGTAAGGGCGGGATTGGCCACATCTCCTCGGACGTACCGCCGAGCGCCCTCCGTTCGTATGCCGTTGGAAACGACGACGGCCCGGCGCCCGACGACCTTCTCCAGCGACCGTGCCGAGTACCTGGATACGCACACGAAACTCGACGTGAAGAGGGAAACGATGCTAAGACTCCGCGCGTACTGCCGCATGATCGCCTCGCCCTCGTGGACATGCACGAGCGTTCGGATCCCGAGCAACCGCGCGAGGACCACCTCGAGTCCGTTACGGATGGTGTTCGAGTACACGAGCCGCGGCCTTATCGCTCGAAGCACGCGGATGTATGTGGCCGTGGAGCGCAGCAGACCCAGCGCCCTGGCCGCGATGCCGCCTCGCACGCGCTTGGTCGTATGTACCAGGTCAATATCGCGCTTGCGCCATTCCGACAAGAGCGGCCCATCCCCGGTGACGAACAGGTACGGCGAGAAAGACGCGCCCTCCTGTGCGATGGATTCGAGGAACTCGTCCAGGCAAAGCGGCGCACCGGTGCGCGAAGCATCATGTGAAATGAAAAGCACCCGCGGTTTGCGATCAGTGATGGTCACGTTCGAATACAAGCGATCCGCATGTGCCTGTCAAGCTCGCACCAGGCGCAGCGGTCGGTCAACCTGCCGCCCTGCCCGTCGCAAGCCCCTTCAGGGCTCGCGCGGCAAATCCCGCCAACGCTGCAGCACGATGGCCCGCGATTCCCGTGAGCGGCGAACGCGCATATCGCGCGAGCGCCCAGGGCCGAGGCATGCAAGTCAATGCAGCAGCCCGCCAGATCGCTTCGATCACACGATCTAATGATGGTCGCGAGAACGCACCGACACGCATATTCTCGCCGCTAAGACGCGACAACCATCCTTCGATGCGGCCGAGTACGTCGGGATCCTGCTCGAAGGCACAGGTGACGATCTGCTGGTGAAAGTCCACTTCGGCGCTTGTCACGTCGGGGAGCAGCCTAGCGAGCTCGCGGCCGCGCACTCGCTTGGCATTAACTGCCTGTACGTCGCGGTGCCGGGAAGTGACCTGGTCCAAGTGCATCCTGTACCGTAGGAGCGGCCGCGGAATGTTCGCCAGCCGCGTGATCTGGGCGGCGCGAGACCACAGGTCATAGTCCTCTGCATGCCGGTACTGCATGTCGAAGTCCAGCTGGTTGGAAGCGAATACCTCGCGACGCAGGAATGCGGTCGGATGCGCGATTGGGCAGTGAAACGGCAGCCACGCACAGATGTCCTCGTGCGTAGTGGGCAGACGGGCGACGCGGAAGGGATGGGCTCCGATCGGCCGATACCACGCCCCGACCAGACCGACCTCCGGCTTGTCCCTCATGAACTCGACCTGCACCGCCAGCCGGTCCGGATGGGAAACGTCATCCGCGTCCATGCGCGCGACGAACTCGCTCCTCGCCGACTCGAGCCCCCTGTTGAGAGAGGCGATCACGCCGAGATTGCGCTCGTTCCTCAGCACGCGCAGGCGTACGTCAGTGCAGGCCGCGAGCATGGATGGCGTCGAGTCGGTGGAGCCGTCGTCCACGACGACGAACTCGAAGTCGCCGAATGTCTGGGCAAAGATGCTGTCCATTGCGTCGCGCAGATACCGCTCCGCGTTGTAGACGGGCATGAGAACCGAGACCAAGGGCATTGCTAAGTGCCTACAGGATCTTCTCGATCAGCGATAGGTCAGTCGCGTCCTTCCGTTCCCCGCGAACCATCTTGAGGTGCGCGACGATCGGCAGCGAAGCAAACTTGAACCCCGCATAGTAGAAGTGATTCGCCGGATCGTAGATCAGATCGTCGACCGACTTGCCGTACAGGCCTATGTACTCATTGTGGCTACCGAGCGCGGGTGGCAAGGCGCGGTCCCCGAGCGGGAGGTGATGCAGGAAATCCAGGTCCTTTCCTTCCCTGAGCCCGTAGACCGCGAGCACCGCGCTACCGCCGACGCAGACGTCTGCCGGCGACAGGCGCGACTCACTCAACCACCCGGTAAGCGCCGAAAGGTACTCGTGCAGCCGTCCCAAAGGCCCCGACCTGGCGTTTTCGAGAAAGTGCAGGCTGTTCTGGTTGAGCAGGGCTTCGGCAACGCGCAGCGTCTCTTCGTGGGAGTCGTTGATGTGAACCGAGTGGTTACCGATCTCGAACAGGGCGCGAATCTCGGACTTGGCCAAGACGGCCGCTCCGGGTTCATAGGTCTCGAAGATGAAGAGGCGCAACGGTCCCGGCCGGTCGAAACAGTAGTCGGCCTTCTCCTGGGCGCCGACATAGCCGTCGCGAGCCGTTCCCAGCCAAGGCTCCTCGGCGTACACGCACCGCATGAGGTTGAGGCGTCCCAACGGGCCGAGCCAGAATTCCTTCTCGTAGACGACATGGCCGTGCGCGAGAAGGATATCCATGATCCTGCGATGCCTGCCCTGCGCGGACGGGAACACGAGGACCGCCAGGGTCTGGGGCTTCAGGCGGCAATACTCGAGCGCAATCGCATTCTGCAGCTCCGGTGCAAGTCCGCCCGGAACGTTCTCGCCGCGATTCCGGAAGTACAGGTAGTTGTAGTTGTGCGTCTCGAGTCCTTCGTCGACGAGGCGGCAACCGGCGTCCTTCCCGTAGGCCAGACAAGCGGCCACCCGATGGCTGCCGTTGATGGGCGACAGACACCTACCGAGCGGAATCCGGGACTTCTCGGGGTCGAAGCCCGTCGCCTTAGTCGAGTCCAGTATCTCGTGAAACGCGTCGAGATAGGCCTCGATCCCCCTTTTCACCGGTTCGAGCTCGTGGAGGTTGTTCCACACTCGTAGGTGCGCCGTGTAGAGCCGTCGCGCGAAGCCGCTTTTCACGCCCTTTTCACGATGTACGGCATAGACGTACTTGGCGGGGATGTCGAAACGGTAGGGCGTAAGCAGCCGGACCGCGGGAAGCGAGAGCTCGGCGCCCGGTGCGAACGCGCCCAGCGCCTCCAGCTCCGCTCGGGGCATCGCCGGCCGCTCCGGCCAGGACGACGGCTCCTCGCGCTCGAAGCCGTCGCCTGCCAACTGAGAGCTCAAGCGCCATTTCTTCGGAGGAACAAGGCGAACGACCAGCCTTCGCGCACGCCGTCGCAGAGCGAGGACCACCCTTCCCGCAAGTCGCAGCAGAAACCGCACGGCCCGGACCAGGAACGATCGCATCTCGGGGAACGAGTGGTCCGCTAACCTTCGCCGCCGCGCTTTCTGAGCACCAGCGTATTGTCGAAATAGGCGACGCGCTCCGGTTTATGCGCCTCGATCATGCGAGAAACCGCGCGCATGAGCCCGGGGCACTGCGGGGAGTAATCGTCGAAGACCACGATTCCGCCTGCGCGCACCATGGGAAAGAAGAGCCGGATATCGCGCTCCACGCCCGCTTCCGTATGGTCTCCATCGATGAACAACAACCTGACGCAAATGCCTTGCAGGTGCTGGACGGCCTCTTCGTTCGGCATGTCGAGCAGGCGCACGTGGCTCCACAGTTGCCGCTCACGAAGGTTGCTTTCGAACCCGGCCCGCAAATCCGCCAGATCCGGGCGTCCCACGACGTAGTGCTGCTCCTTGCCCACGTTCCCGCGGAAATGATCGACGGCATGAACTATGCCGTTCCCGGAGTCGCGCACGGCGCTTGCCAGGAAAGCAGTGGAATAGCCCTGCCAGCTGCCGACCTCGACCACGTCTCCGGCCAACTCCTGCAGATAGCAGAGCGCGTAGAGGAAGAAAGCCGTCTGCCGACGCAGCATGCTTGGAATGCCGGCCGCCTCGCGAGCCGCGCGTTCGAAATCGGCAGTGCCGGCGGGCAGCGCCGGCGAATCCGCGGTCCCAGCCCGGCCGGGAATGCGGCGCAGCTCATACCCGAGTCCGCGCAGCGTCCGCTTCAGCAACGTCTTCATCGGGGAGGCGTCAGGAATCCCGCAGGAACGCAAACAGGCGCCGGACAAGGGCGGGCGGCGCGCTGCGCGCGGAACGGCGACCCTCGATGATTTCCTCGACCGTCGGCCAGATGTTGTATCGGTGTAGTACCAGCCGGCGCGCCTCGCGCATCGCGGCGATCTGCCGCTCACCGATCGGCTGCGCAATTAGCTCCCTGACCTGGTCCGGGCAATCGCGCCGTCCCGGGTCGATGGCATGAAAAGAAGCCTCGGGAAAATAGTCGGAGAGATTGGGGCAGCCCCAATAGATGGGCATTGCCCACGCGAGCCAGCAATCCAGGATCTTCTCGGAAAAATAGTTCCTCTGGCGGCAGTTCTCGAGTGCGAGCGAATAGCGATAGTCGCGAAGGCCTTTGAGCTTGCACAGCCCCTCGAAATTCCTGATGCTGGCGAAGCGATCGCCGATCTCTCCCTTGTACGATGCGCCGAGCTGGTCCGTCCATCCGTAGCCGAAGACATCGACCGTCCCGGGATACTCACGCGCGAAGTCCCGCAGGAACTGCGTTCGCATCCGTTGTCCGGAGGTGGATTCGACCGCGGAAGTAATGGTGCTTAGCGCCTTGGACTTCCCGCCGTAAGGCGCCGACTCCAGCTCCTCGAACGGCCGCATGACGCGCCATACCGCGGCCTGATGGATGTCGTCGTGCGTGAACGCGAGCGGCGCGCGAAAGGCCTCATAGCGCTTGCGCGCCCGCACGGCAGCCGGCTCGCGAGGAAGAAAGATGGTCCGCTGCAGGTCGAGCTCCTGCCGCCTGATCGACGCAGGAAGGTCCTCCAGCACCACCAGGAAATCGGCCTCGCCGGGCGAGGCGACGCCGTGAAGCGTTCCCCAAACGCCCTGGCCGCCCGGCGTCTGGCGCG
Source organism: Burkholderiales bacterium (assembly GCA_035251315.1). Classification (GTDB taxonomy): domain Bacteria; phylum Pseudomonadota; class Gammaproteobacteria; order Burkholderiales; family SG8-39; genus SCGC-AG-212-J23. Next base: position 23,532 of record DATFEI010000213.1, read on the forward strand.
CCAGATAGACGAGCAGTTCCTCGGACGTGTTGCCCCAGTTGCAGACGAACGCGACTTTCCGCTTCACGCCACTTGTCCACAGCACAGCCCGACCGCAGACCTGGACAACCTGCCTCCAGCTCGCCCGGCAAGTGTCACCTATCGTCTCGCAGCAACCACAAGATTCTGAAGGCCGGATGGAATCGAGTACTCGGTGCCGAGGGTAATGAGGCCCCAGCCTACAAGCGGATGATGATTTGAAGTACGGTCCGTGTATCTGGGGGAAAAGACATGGTGGGGTCGTGACCCTAGCGAGTCCCGAATGAACTCATATGAACAAACCTGCCCCCCGTACTCGTCATATCGAAAGCAGTCAAGGCCTGGAACTTTGAAGTCGTCGATCATCACGTATGCGGTCTCGAAGTTTTCCGCTATGAAACGTACCTCTTCGCGCAGGGGCCACTCGAAACCGTACCCATGCGCATCGAGCCAGAACAGGCACCGTTTACCAAACACTTCAGCGCGTTTCGCAAGCAATTTCATGAATTCACTCGACGAGAGATGATGAATCTCCACGTTCATAAGGCCGCGCGCATTCTCGCATGCTCGGCGCCAAGCCTCCTTATCCTGCTCGCAGGATAAGACTCTTACTTTCGGGTAGCGTTCCGCGAAGTAGACGAGGGATGAGCCGACGTTAGTGCCCGTCTCAATGAAGAGCTCAATACGCTCACGCACCACAATGTCATTCACGACTGCGAGCAGATGCTGATCGCCATGAAAGCCGATACTCCGAAACTCGTAGGAGGCTTCGCTTCGTCGTTTTCTCGAGAATAGGGTGATCATTGCCGGAGTTTTCCTATCAATCGGGTTATCCAACCCTTATGTCGAGTGTCGGGGCTCGCTGGTGTACAGCTAAAGAGGGCGTCGCCTCCCAGGGGAACCCGGGTGTCGATCGTGACTGTGATAAAGCCAGCGCCTGTTCCCGCGACCTCGTCTGCCGCACGGATAACATCTCCTTGGACTACGCGATCTCGTACACTTTCGGACAGCGAAATATCGGCTAAGTAAAATAGATTGGGGCCCAGGCGAATCCACTTGACGTACCCATGCGGAAGGATCAGTTGGTCTAGCGCGGTCTCCTGCTCCCTTCCATCGACTTCGACTACCATGACACTTGGATGGTAACGTTTGATGTCGAACCCGCGGATCGCCTGCTCCTCAGAACCTTCGATGTCCAGGGAAAGCAAGTCGACACGATTCACGCCGTGATTTGCAAGAATGGTATCGAGTCGACGCTTTGAAACTTGCTGCTGAGTGAAACCCCCAAAATACTTTCCGTACATCCTAAATCGCTTCTCCTGCGTTCGGTCCAAAGATGACAGGCTACCTCTGTAATTGGCGTAGAACGTCACTCCCTCCTCGTCCATATCGCCCGCGGCACAGTGCTCGATGATGCTCCTCGGTCGATTCTTTCTCAGAATCTCTATGAAGTCGCCGTGTGCTTCTACACACAGCCCCTTCCATCCGCGCTCCTCAAAGGTCAAGGTGTTGCTAAACCTGACGCCATCGATGCAGCCAACTTCAACAAAGAACCCGTCTTTACTTCCGTCAAAGATGCGGTCCAGCAAAATATCTTCACCGTGCTGGCTGTAATAGTTAGGCATCTGAAATGCTCCACCGAGCGGGCGTATGTACGATACCCCATGCAGCAGAGGGAGGAGGTATGTCTCCCCACGGCACACTGTCCACCTCGAAGCGCAGTGCCTGCGACAACTGGTCTAGGGCCTGTGTACGGTGGCGCGCACCGAGCGTAACGTAGTATTGCCCTGGCTTGAGCGCAAAGTGCTCTGGCTTGGCCGTCACTACCTTTGGACACTTCGAACCGTAATCGAATGTCACGCCGCTGTCCTCGCTTAACAAGGTCGCGACGCGGACTTCGGAGAAGGTATCAATTCCAACCGCCAGGCCCACGTCATCGATCGCATCGACCGCCTCGGCCTCCACTCGGATCGTCATCGGCTCCCCAAACAGCAACCGGTCGGTAACCTGGCCTTGCGAATTGAGCACAGCGCAGCCGGTATAGCGGAAACGCTCGCCCATCCCCCCGCGCCGGGACGCGCTACGCAAGTCGACGTGCCCTTCGCTCCCGCCCGGCTTGGTCTCTAAGTAGCTCTGCGTAACCTCCGAGCTAGCGCCATCCATCTTCAGGCGCCCTGCCTCGAAGAGCAGCGTACGAGGACACAGCCGCAGCACCGTCGGCAGGCTGTGGCTCACGAAGAGCACGGTGCGGCCGGAGGTGCTCACCTCCTCCATCTTGCCAAGGCATTTCTTCTGAAACTGAGCGTCTCCAACTGCAAGCACCTCGTCTACCAACAGGATCTCGGGATTGAGATGGGCGGCCACTGAGAACGCAAGCCTCACATGCATGCCGCTGGAATAGCGTTTCACGGGTGTATCCAGGAACCGCTCTACCGCCGCGAAGCTCACTATCTCGTCGAAGTTGCGCCGGATCTCGGCGCGCGTCATGCCGAGAACCGCGCCGTTGAGAAAGATGTTCTCCCGGCCGCTCAGCTCGGGATGAAAACCCGTTCCCACCTCGAGCAGGCTCGCGACCCGCCCGGAGACCGCCACCCGGCCGCGCGTGGGCTCCGTGATGCGCGAAAGGATCTTGAGCAGCGTCGACTTGCCGGCGCCGTTGCGGCCGATGATGCCGACGCGCTCGCCGTGCTCGATCCTGAAGGAAACGTCCTGCAGCGCCCAGAACTCCTCCCGCGTCTCTGTGCCCGGCCGAGATCGGCCGGTCAGCGCGAGCGCCACGTTGCGCGCGCTCCGCGATACCGCGTCGCGCAGCGTGCGGTATGGCTCTCGCGCCCGATGGCTGATCAGGTAGCTCTTGGAGAGCCCGTCGACTTGGATCGCAACCGCCATGGATACTCAGATTACGTCGGCGAAGTACTTCTCGGTCCTGCGAAAGAATGCGATGCCGCTGACCAGCACGGCCACCGTCACGCCGACCGAGATCAGCACACCGGGCCAGTACAGCGGGGTCGTTCCGCCCAGCAGCGCCCAGCGCACGCCGTCGATGACGCCGACCATCGGATTGAGTGAATACAGCAGCCGCCACTGCTCGGGCACGATGCTGCTGCTGAACCCCACGGGAGAAATGTAGAGCGCCAGCTGGAGCATGAACGGAACTACGTAGCGAAAATCCCTGTACTTCACGTTCAGAGCCGCAAACCATGCGCCGGCGCCGATCGCGGCGGTGAAGGCGAGCAGGATGAAAAGCGGCAGCGTGACGATCCGCCAGTCGGGCGACACTCCATACCAGGCCATCAGCGCGGCAGCGAACAGACCGGCGATCAGCAGGTCGACGAAGCTCACCAGAACCGCGCTGATCGGCATGATCAGCCGCGGAAAGTACACCTTTGAGACCAGGTTGACGTTGCCTATCAGGCTCGCGCTCGCCTCGTTGAGGCCGGTCGAGAAGAACTGCCAGGGCAGCATGGCCACGAAGACGAGCAACGGATAGGGCGCGCCGTCGGACGGCAGGTTCGCGAGCCTTCCGAAGACGATCGTAAACACGACGGCCGCGAGCAGCGGCCGCAGCAGAGCCCAGCTGATCCCCATCACCGTCTGCTTGTACCTGACGAGGATGTCGCGCCAGGTGAGCATGAGAAAGAGATCCCGGTATCGCCACAGGTCCTTCCAGTAGTGGCGCTCGGTACGTCCCGCTTCGATGACCAGCGTCGGCTGCACGTGCTCCAGGGCCCTATCCGGCAGCCTGCGCGCTCTGCGCAGCCCGTTCCCGCTGTCTTGCCTCCCATCGGTAGGCCGTCAAGCAGATGATGTCTAGCTCTTCATAACTGGCCGCCCAGTCCAGCACGTTCTTGAACTTCCCACTCTCGGCCACCAATGCCGCCGGATCCCCCGGCCTGCGCGCCCCTTCCTCGATTCTCAACTTCTTCCCCGAAACCTTCTCCACCATCTTCAGCACCTCGCGTACGCTGTAGCCTCGGCCGTAGCCGCAGTTGAACGTGTCCGACGCGCCGCCCTGCTCGAGGTAGCGCAGCGCATCGAGGTGCGCGCGCGCCAGGTCTTCCACGTGGATGTAGTCGCGGATGCAGGTGCCGTCGGCCGTCGGGTAGTCGGTGCCGAAGACGATCACCTTTTCGCGCGCTCCGCACGCCGCCTCGCACGCCACTTTGATCAAGTGCGTCGCATTCTCGGTCGCCTGCCCGAGCGTGCCGTCGAGGCTCGCGCCAGCGACATTGAAGTAGCGCAGGATGACGTGCTTGAACGCGCCCCCCGCGGAACTTGCCGCGACGTCTTCCAGCATCCATTCGGTGACGAGCTTCGACCTGCCGTAGGGATTGATCGGACGCGTGGGCGCGGTCTCCGCCACGGGCAGCCTGTCCGGAATGCCGTACACGGCAGCCGTCGATGAGAAGATGAAACGAGCGACGCCCTTCGCCACGCAGGCTTCGATCAGGTTGCGCGAGGCGGCGCTGTTGTTGCCGTAATACTTGAGCGGATCGGCGACCGACTCGGGCACGACAATGCTGCCCGCGAAATGCAGCACGGCGCCGACCCCGTGCTCTTCGATCAGCGCGCCGACGAGCGACTTGTTGCCCGCGTTGCCCACCACCAGCGTCGCCTCCGGCGCCACCGCCCAGCGGTGCCCGGTGGATAGGTCGTCGAGCACCACGACGCGATAGCCCGCCGCGACGAGCTGCCGCACGGTATGCGAGCCGATGTAGCCCGCGCCGCCAGTGACGAGTACCGCGCCGGTCATATTAAGTCCGTGATTGTATGGGAAAATCGACGCCCTGCCGATGCCGAGCTTCTCCCTCATCGTTCCGACCTGGAACAACCTCGCGCACCTGCGCCTGTTCGTCGACAGCCTGCGCCGGCACTCCGCGCGCGAGCACCAGCTCGTCGTGCACGTCAACGAGGGCCGCGACGGCACGCGCGAGTGGCTGCGCGAGGAAGGCATCGAGCACACGGCGAGCGACGCCAACATCGGCATCTGCCACGCGGTG
>DATFEI010000214.1:0-4154 GCA_035251315.1 Burkholderiales bacterium
CTCCGGCGTCACCGTCACCTTCGCGCACTGGGCGCTCATCCGCAACGACCGGCCGAAGCTTCTCCTATGGCTCGCGCTCACCATCCTGCTGGGCGTGACCTTCCTCGGCGTGCAGGCTTACGAGTACGGCCACGCGTACAGCGATCTCAACCTCAAGCTGAGCACCGGGGTCTACGGCTCGACCTTCTTCATGCTGACGGGCTTTCACGGCTTCCACGTCACGATCGGCGCGATCATGCTGACGGTGATCTGGTTTCGCTGCTATTTCGGCCACTTCAAGCCCGACCACCACTTCGCCTTTGAAGGCGTGGCGTGGTACTGGCACTTCGTCGACGTAGTGTGGCTTGGCCTGTTTATCTTCGTCTACTGGCTATAGGTTTCCCGGCCGGATCAGCCCGAGCGCATAGCCCGCAATCAGGAGCACGAAGAGAGCCACCGACAAGCCCACGCGCCAGGCGAGGGCGCGGGCCATGCGGCGCGAGTCCCCGCGGCCGCGCAGCATGAACACCGCCGCCGAGCCGAGGCTCGCGACGATGGCTAGGAGCATCGCGATCACCAAGTAGCGCATGGGCGCAGGATACTCTTTCCGTCCGCGGCTCTGGGCGCTCGCCCTCGCCGCCGCGGCGTGCGCCGCGGGCATCGCGCTCGGCAACTGGCAACGCGGGCGCGCCGACGAAAAGCGGGCTGCGGCTGCGCGCCTCGAGCGCGTCGCGATTGAAGGCGAGTTCGTCCCGAAACACACCATTTACCTCGACAACAAGACACGCCGCGGACGGCCGGGCTACGAGGTCGTGACGCCGCTCAAGCTGCGCGGCTCGCCATCGTACGTGCTCGTCAACCGCGGCTGGGTCGCCGCTGGTGCGACGCGCGACACGCTACCCGAGGTGCTGACGCCCGCCGGCGAGGTGCGCATCGAGGGCATCGCTCTGGAGCGTCTACCCCGGGTTCTCACGATCGAAAAGAATTCCGGCAAGCTGCGCCAGACATTGGATGTCGCAGGTTACGCTGCGCAGACTGGGCTTGCGCTCGCGCCGCGCGTGATCGAGCAGCATTCCTTCCTGCCCGACGGCCTCGTGCGCGACTGGCCGCCGCACGATACCGGCATCGAGAAGCACCAAGCCTATGCGCTGCAGTGGTATTCGCTTGCCGCGCTTGCGGTGGTACTCGTCGTGGTGCTGTCGTTTCGGAAGAGATGAACCTTTTTCGTAACAAGCTTTTGTGGGTCGCGCTGGTGTGCGCAGCGCCGCTTGTGCTCGGCACCGGGGCATACCTGCTGCGCTGGTCGCCGGGCGCACCGTCGAACTACGGCGAGCTGCTGACGCCGACGCTCGTTGCGGGGCTGGAGGCGCTGCGCGGTAAATGGGTGCTCGTGATGTTCGACGCCTCCGCGTGCGATGCGCGCTGCGAGCAGAAGCTGTACTACATGCGCCAGGTGCGCCGCGCCCAAGGCAAGGACATGAGCCGAGTGGAGCGGCTCTGGGTGATCACCGACGGGGCCAAGCCGCGGGAAGAGATACTCCCGGGTATCGAGGGCACGCGCCTCGCGGCTCTTTCGGAGAAAGAGTTTCCAGGCAAGGCCGTCGATCACATCTACCTCGTCGATCCCCTGGGCAACCTGATGATGCGCTTCCCACGCGACCCGGATCCATCCAGGATGATCAAGGATCTGCAGCGGCTGCTCCGGTACTCGCGGTTCGGGTGAAACATGGCGTGCTAGACTTTTCGCTCTGCCAGTGAATACCCACGTTCTTCCCCGAAGCGCCGCGCAGCGCCTGCGTGCGTTCTACTCGCTCACCAAGCCGCGCGTCGTGGCGCTCATCGTGTTCACTGCGGTGATCGGCATGTTCCTCGCCACGCCGGGCATGATTCCCCTGCGCACGCTCCTCGCGGCCACGGCAGGCATCTGGCTGGTCGCGGGTGCCGCGGCGGCGGTGAACTGCCTGGTGGAGCAAAGGATCGATGCGGCCATGAGCCGCACGCGTTGGCGGCCGCTGCCGCAGGGCGAGCTCACGGCGACGCAGACACTTGCATTCGCCGGCGCGCTTGGCGGCCTCGGCCTTTGGCTTCTCCACCACCACGTGAACGCGCTCACGATGTGGCTCACCCTCGCCACTTTCGTCGGCTACGCGATCATCTACACCGTGCTGCTCAAGCCGGCGACGCCGCAGAACATCGTAATCGGCGGCGCCTCGGGTGCCATGCCGCCGGTGCTCGGGTGGGCCGCCGTGACCGGCGAGGTGACGATCGAGCCGCTGCTGCTGTTTCTCATCATCTTTGCCTGGACGCCGCCTCACTTCTGGTCGCTCGCGCTCTACCGCACGGAGGATTACCTGCGCGCAGGGGTGCCCATGCTGCCGGTCACGCACGGCAAGGAGTACACCCGGCTGCAGGTCCTGCTCTATACGCTGATTCTTTTCGCCGTCAGCCTTCTTCCGTACGTCATCCGCATGAGCGGCGTCGTATACCTCGCGGCGGCGGTGGCGCTCGGCGCGCTGTTCGTTGCTTATGCTTTCAGAATCTACGTCGCCCACAGCGACGCGGTGGCGCGGAAGACCTTCCGTTATTCGATCGCCTACCTTGCGCTCCTTTTCGCGGCTCTTCTGGTCGATCATTACCTGTAGCCTGGCGGTTGTCGCGGGCTGCGATTCCAGCCCGCAATTCAAGAGCACCGACATCACCGGGGCGCCGTACGGCCGCATGCTCGAGCTCGTCGATCACACCGGGAAGGTGCGGCGCCTCGAGGACTGGCGCGGCAAGGCCGTGGTGCTCTTTTTCGGCTTCACGCGCTGCCCCGACGTCTGCCCGACCACGCTTGCCGATATCGCGCAGGCGGTGAAGGAGCTCGGCCCCGACGCCGCTCGGGTCCAGGTACTCATGGTGAGTGTCGACCCCGAGCGCGATACGCTCGATTCGCTCGCAAAGTACGTCACCGCGTTCGACCCGGGGTTCGTCGGACTCCATGGCGATCTGGAGCAGACGCGCAAGGTGGCGCAGGAATTCAAGATCTACTTCGAAAAGCGGAAGCAGGGCGACACCTACACCGTCGACCACAGCGCGCAGAGCTACGTGATCGATCCGCAGGGCAAGCTGCGCCTGCTGGTGCGGCACGATCGCATCGCGCAGGACCTCGCGCACGACCTGCGGATGCTGCTCCGCGGCTAGGTGACGATGTAGCTGTCCTCGGCAGCGACGCCGTGCTCGGCCAGCCATTTCAGGGCGCAACCCTTGCTGCAGCCGTCCACGGCGAAGACTGGGTAGCGCTGCGTAGGGCTGAGCTCCTTGGCGGCGCCGAGCCACACCATCTCCGCCACGCCGTCGCGGTCTAGGGCCGCCGCGAGGTCACGCGCCCGCTGCCCGAACTCCGGGCAGCCCTGGCACGCGTAGGCGACTGGCAGCGGCGTGAGGACGACGCGCATGCAGCGATTGTCCAGTCTTCCCGGGGCCCGGCGTTTGACTTACATCAATAAGTCAGGCGAGCAATTATCGCTCGCAGGACGTCGCGCGCTAGCCCAGGCCTCGAACGTATTCGCGGAGCGTGCGCTCCAGGGCCCCTTGGCGAAGCAGGGCTGCGACGCCGGGACGGGCTTCCTCGTACGGCAGCGCGCGGCCGGGGACGCGCCGTGCAACGAGGACGACGTGGAACCCGACGCGCGTCGTGACGAGCTCGGGCAGCACGCCGAGCTCGCCGCCGCCAAAGAGCGCGCGCTCGAATTCGGGCATGCTGTCGCCGCGGCCGAGCTGGCCGAGCGAGCCGCCCTGGGTGGCCGAAGGGCAGTTGGAGTACTCGCGCGCGAGCTCGGCGAAGCGCTGCGGTTCGCGCGCCGCCATCGCGTGCACTTCGGCGGCCTTGGCGCGCAGCCGCTCGGGCGGCACGCGCGGCGTGACGGCGAAGAGGATATGGCTCGCCTCCACGAGCTCGCCGCAGCTGAAGCGGCCCGAATTGCGCTCATAGTAGCGGCGGCATTCATCCTCGCCCGGCTCGGCGTCGGCGACCTCGAGCTCGAGCAGCCGCTCGATGCGCTCGTCATCGCTGCCCAGTAATCCCAGTTGCGAGGCCCGGGCAAGCAGCAGGCCCCTGACTTCCTCAAGACCGGGCTTGGCATGCTCGTTCATCGCGAACGCACGATCTGGTAGGCCCGAGTCAGATATCCGAC
>DATFEI010000223.1:0-3740 GCA_035251315.1 Burkholderiales bacterium
ATCGCAGCAGGGGTATTGCTCTGGCTCGACAGCCTGCGCGCGCGCGAGCGAGCGGTAAAGGCTGGGCGCGCGGCGTGCGAGCGCTATGCGCTTCAATTCCTGGACGACACCGTGTCCTTTACCCGCATCCGGCTGCGGCGCGACGGCGAGGGTCAGCTCAAGATCGCGCGCACCTACACTTTCGAGTTTTCAGACACGGGCAACAACCGGCGCCACGGTGCCCTCGTGATGCTCGGTGGGGAGCTGCAGGACCTGCAGCTCGAGCCATACAGGATCCAATAAGGGATCCAATGAGCACGAAGTTTCATGCGTGCCGGGTGATCGAGAACCGGCATTGGACCGATACGCTGTTCTCGCTGCGCGTGGAAGGGCCGGGCCTGAAATTCGAGGCCGGCCAATTCGTGAGGATCGGGATCGAGCCGACGCTGGTGCGCGCGTTCTCGTTCGTCAACCCGCCCGAAGACCCCGTGCTCGAGTTCTACGGCGTGGTCGTGCCGCACGGGCCGCTGTCGCCGCGGCTTGCGCGCCTTGAGAAGGGAGATGTGCTGCAGGTCGCATCCAATCCCGCTGGTTTTCTCGTATTGTCGGAGGTGCCCGATGCGGAAGCTCTCTGGCTCGTGTCTAGCGGAACCGGTATCGCGCCGTTTCTTTCCATATTGAGGACCCAGACGCCCTGGCGACGCTTCCGCAATGTGGTACTAGTTCACGCGGTGCGCTATGCACGCGAGTTCGCGTACAAGGATTTGATTACAACGATCCTTCAGCATCGTCCCGGCTTTCGGTATGTCACCTTCGTGAGCCGCGAGGCGGCGTCGGGATCGCTCGCCGGCCGCATCCCGGCCGCGATCCGCGACGGCCGGCTGGAAGCCGCGGCTGGTGTCGCGCTCAGCCTCCGCTCGCACGTCATGCTGTGTGGAAATCCACAGATGCTGAAGGATGCAACCGCCGCGCTCGCCGAGCGCGGCATGCGCAAGCACCGACGGCGCAATCCGGGCCATATCGCCGTGGAGAGCTTTTGGTAGGGTATTGCAGGGTTTTGTTCCTCGTTGTCCTGGGCGCGCTGGTATGCGGCTGCAGCACGGTGCGCGTCGCCTATGACAACGCTGACGCATACCTCCGCTGGCAGGTCCACAGCTATGTCGTCGTCCAAGGGCAGGATGCCGATGAGCTCGACGAGCGCATCGATGAGTTTCACGCCTGGCATCGAAAGAATGCGTTGCCGAAATATGTCACGCTCGCGCACGAGGCGGCGCAGCGATTTTCGGACGGCCTGTCGCATGCCGATCTCGTTTGGGGGTACGATTCCGCGCGGGCTCAGGCACGCGAGAGCCTGCGCAAGGGCGCTGAGCTGGTCGCGCCGCTGCTCGACCGGCTGAGCGCGGACCAGATCAAGGCGATGGAGGATCGCATCGCCGAAGAGAACCGCAAGTTCTACCGCGACAACCTGCGCGGCTCGGAGCGAGATCGGCGCGCGCGGCGCGCACGGCTTGCAATCAACCGGCTGGAGGACTGGGTGGGGAGGCTGACGCAGGCGCAGGTCCAGCGGGTGCGCGAGTACGCCGAGCGTTCGCCGCTAACCGATGAGCTGCGCGACCGCGACCGCAAGCGCCTGCAGAAGGACGTGGTCGCCATCGTGCGCGCGCAAGAAGCGCGCGCGCAGCTACCCGAGCGGCTCGCGAACTGGGAAAAAGGCCGCGAGCCCGCCTATCACGCTGCGCTCGACGCCTGGCGCGAGCAGTACTTCGCGATGCTCCTCGACGTGGATCGTATGCTGACTCCCGAGCAGCGCGCCCGCGCCCTGGGCCACATGCGCCGCTACGCGGACGATTTCGAGGCGCTGTCGGCGCGATGAACGAGCCGAAGCCGCTGCGCAAAATGAAGCTGGAGGAGACGCCGGTCAGCTACGCCGGCCGCACGCGCTATACCCAGCTCGAGTACGAGGCGCTGCTCGCCAACGTCTCGATCGGCATCGCGTTTACCCGCGAGCGCCGATTTTTTCTATGCAACCCGAAGTTCGCCGAGATGTTCGGCTACGCGATCGGTGAGCTGATCGGCATGCCGGGGGAGACGGTTTACCCGAGCCGCGAGAGCTACCTCGCGCTCGGCGAGCGCGCCACGCCGATCCTGTCGGCGGGGCGCCAGCTCGACGCCGAGTGGGAAATGCGGCGCAAGGACGGCTCGACGTTCCTCTGCCGCGTGGTCGCCAAGGCTATCGACCCGGCCAACACGCACCAGGGCACCGTGTGGCTCGTCGAGGACATCACCGAGCGCCGCCGCCGCGCCGACGAGGTGGCGCGCGTGATGCGAGAACACGAGGCGCTGCTTAGCACCACGTCGGTCGGCATCGCGTTCGTCAAGGACCGCCGCTTCGTGCGCGTCAACCGCCGCTACGAAGAGATGTACGGCTACGACCCGGGAGAGCTCGACGGCCAATCGGTTGGAGCGATCTACCCGCGCGCGGAAGACTTCGCCCGCGCCGAAGAAATCTACAGCGCTCTGGCACGCGGCCAGACCATGCGGCGCATCGAATTGCGCCGGCGCAAGGACGGCAGCACCTTCTGGAACCGCGCCGACGGGCGCGTGCTCGACCCGCAGAACCCACACAAGGGCTCGGTCTGGACGGTCGAGGACGTCACCGCGGAGCACGAGGCCGACCTTCGCGCTAAGCAGGCCTTGGGCGAGCTCGAGCGCGCGGTGGCGCAGCGTACCGCGGAGCTCGAGGAGGCGAAGGCGCGGGCGCAGCACCTCGCGGACCACGACGCGCTCACCGGGCTGCCGAACCGGAGGCTGCTCGAGGACCGCCTGAGGCAGGCGCTTGCGCTCAGCCACCGCAACCGGAAGGCGAGCGCGGTCATGTTCGTCGACCTCGACCGCTTCAAGACCATCAACGACTCGCTCGGCCATGCGGTGGGCGATGCGCTGCTGAAGGAGGTCGCGGCCCGGCTGGTCCGCCAGCTGCGCGAGGGCGACACCATCTGCCGCATCGGCGGCGACGAGTTCGTCATCGTGCTACCCGAGGTGAAGCGCTCCTCCGACGTGGCGCAGGTCGCGCAGAAGGTCATCGAGCAGCTGTCGCGGCCGGTAATCGTCGAGGAGCGCGAGCTCCTCGTGACCTGCTCGATCGGCATCGCGGTCTATCCCGACGACGGCCGCGACGCCGAGACCCTGATCCGCAACGCCGACGCGGCGATGTACCACGCCAAGGAGCTCGGCCGCGCCGGCTACCAATTCTTCACCGAGCAGATGAACCAGGCAGCCTCCAGGCGCCTGCAGCTCGAGAACGACCTGCGCCGCGCGCTCGGCAGGGACGAGCTGCGCCTGCACTACCAGCCGATCGTCGAGCTCGCGAGCGGGCGCGTGGTTGCGCACGAGGCGCTCGCGCGCTGGCACCATCCGGAACGCGGCCTCGTGCTGCCGGCGGAGTTCATCCAGCTCGCGGAGGAGACCGGCATCATTCTGAAGATCGGCGAATGGGTGCTCGGCGAAGCTTGCCGCTGGTCGACCTTCATCGGCACCGAGCACGGACTGCAGATCGCGGTAAACCTGTCGGCGCGCCAGTTCAATGATCCGCACCTTCCGCGCATGGTGGCGCGCGCGCTCCGGGCGACGGGGTTGCCGCCGCGGCTCCTCGAGCTCGAGATCACCGAGTCGACCGCGATGCAGCAGACCGACATCACGCTGAGCACGCTGCAGCGCCTGAAGGCCCTCGGCGTGTCCATCGCGATCGACGACTTCGGCAC
>DATFEI010000237.1:0-3657 GCA_035251315.1 Burkholderiales bacterium
CGATCCGCAGGCGGCGCTCGAGTACGCCGGGCGCCTGGCGGCCGAGCGGCGCCTGCACGAGCACGAGCTGGAGATCCTGATGCGCGTGTACTTCGAGAAGCCGCGCACCACGGTGGGCTGGAAGGGCCTGATCAACGACCCGTACCTGAACGGCAGCTTTCGCATCAACGAGGGCCTGCGCATCGCCAGGGACCTGCTCGTGCGCATCAACCAGGCGGGCGTGCCGGCGGGCTGCGAGTTCCTGGACGTGATCTCGCCGCAGTACATGGGCGACCTCGTGTCGTGGGGGGCAATCGGCGCGCGCACCACCGAGTCGCAGGTGCACCGCGAGCTCGCCTCGGGCCTGTCGGCCCCGGTCGGCTTCAAGAACGGCACCGACGGCAACGTGAAGATCGCCGTGGACGCCATCCTCGCCGCGGGGCAGAAACACCATTTCCTCTCGGTGCACAAGACCGGGCAGGTGGCCATCGTGCAGACGCGCGGTAACGACGATTGCCACCTCATCCTGCGCGGCGGTAAATCGCCGAACTACGACGCAGCGAGCGTTTCCGCCGCCTGCGCAGAGCTCGCCAAGGTGAAGCTGCCCGAGCGCTTGATGGTCGACTGCTCGCACGCCAACGCCGCCAAGCAGTTCAAACGGCAATTGGAGGTGGCGCGCGACATCGCCGCCCAGATCGCCGGAGGCGAGCGGCGCATCATCGGCACGATGGTCGAGTCGCACCTGGTCGAAGGGCGCCAGGACCTGACCCCGGGCAAGCCGCTGCAGTACGGCCAGAGCGTGACCGACGCATGCCTCGGGTGGAAGGACTCGCTCGACCTGCTCGAGGTGCTGGCGGGCGCGGTGAAGGAGCGGCGCAAGGCGGGCAAGGCGAAGCGCTAGCTTCAGCCGGCAGACGTCTTTGCCCATACACTGCAGGGTGAGTCCGCCGTGGGGTACCGGCAACCAGGGAGAAGACGATGAAAATGTCCAACAAGCTTGCCGCGGAATTTATCGGAACCTTTTGGCTGGTCCTGGGCGGCTGCGGCGCCGCCGTGCTGGCGGCAGCGTTTCCTGATGTCGGCATTGGCCTGCATGGGGTGTCGCTTGCCTTCGGCCTGACGGTCCTGACGATGGCGTACGCCATCGGGCACATCTCGGGCTGCCACCTGAATCCTGCCGTATCGGTCGGGCTGGCGGTGGGCGGCCGCTTCAAGAGCTCCGAGCTGATTCCCTACATCATCGCGCAGGTTCTGGGCGCGATCGCGGCGGCCGGCGTCCTGTATTTCATCGCCAGCGGCAAGGCCGGCTTCGATATCGCCGGCGGGCTGGCGTCCAACGGCTACGCGGATCATTCGCCCGGCAAGTACTCCGCCGGATCCGCGTTCGTCACCGAGGTGGTCATGACCTTCATGTTCCTGGTCATCATCCTCGGCGCTACCGACAAGCGTGTGCCCGCGGGATTCGCGCCGATCGCCATCGGCCTCGCGCTGACGCTCATCCACCTGATCAGCATTCCCGTGACCAATACGTCCGTCAACCCGGCGCGCAGCACCGGCCCGGCGGTGTTTGTCGGCGGTTGGGCCCTGGCGCAGCTCTGGATGTTCTGGGTGGCGCCGATGATCGGCGCGGCCCTGGCCGGCGTCGCCTACCGCTGGCTGGGAGACGAGAAGCGCGGCAGCTAGCGATCGTCCGTGCCAGTGCGCCGGCGCGCCGGCAGGTGCTCGGCCGGGTAGCGACGGTGGCGTGGTTGATCGGCTAGAATGGCCGGCCCATGTCCGAGCACCCGCCGCAACTCGCGCATCTCGAGCATCTCGGCGATGCCGCGCGCTTCGCGACGCAACTGCACGCGCTCATCCCGCAGTGCTCGCTGCTGGAGAACTTCACCCCCGACGAGGTGCGCGAGCTGTCGCAGTTCATGGAGGTGTTCCGCGCCCCGGAGGGCGCGGAGATCATCCGCGAGGGCGACGGCGGCGACTTCATGGTGATGGTCATCGAGGGCCGCATCGAGGTGAGCAAGCGCGACCGCTGGAACACGCCGCAGGCCATCGCCACCGTCGAGCCGGGGCGCATCCTCGGCGAGATGTCGATGATCGACGGCGCGGCGCGCTTCGCCACCTGCACCGCGACCGGCGGCCCGGCGCTGGTGGCCGTGCTCGGCCGCGAGAACCTGGCGCGCACCATCGTCGAGCGGCCGATGCTGGGCGCGAAGCTGCTCATGGAGCTGGTGCTGATGCTCTCGCAGCGCCTGCGCGTGACCAGCGACCGCCTGATGCAAGTTCTGCAAGAGCAGGGCCACCCCGCCGCCGGACACCCGTAAGCCGCGCGGCACCCGGCGCGACCAAGCCCGCGTGAACCGTTCCCGCCTCGCCGTCCTGCTCGCCGTCGCCGCGCTGGTCGGCGCGTACTTCGCGCTCGACGGCCAGCGCTACCTGAATTTCGAGACGCTCAAGGCGCAGGTCTCGGCGGCGCAGTCGCTTCACGAGCGCTACCCGATGCAGACCGTCGGTGGCTACTTCCTGCTGTACGTGGTCGTCACCGGCCTGTCGGTGCCGGGTGCCGTGCCGCTCACGCTGGCGGGCGGCGCGGTCTTCGGGCTGCTGTGGGGCACCGTGATCGTGTCGTTCGCCTCGACCCTGGGCGCGACGCTCGCCTTCCTCGTCAGCCGCTTCCTGCTGCGCGACGCGGTGCAGGCGCGCTTCGGCGCCTACCTGCGCACGATCAACGAGGGCGTGGCGAAAGAGGGCGGCTTTTATCTCTTTACGCTGCGCCTCATCCCGGCAATTCCGTTCGTCGCCATCAACGTGGTGATGGCCATGACGCCGATGCGCGCCAGCACCTTCTACTGGGTGAGCCAGCTCGTCAATTAACCTTGCCACGTACTGAGGGTGTATTGGCATCTGCCCTGCCTTGCCGATCGAATGCGCGTCCAAGTCCTTGCGAGCCTTTCCATAGTGATCAAGGGATTTCTTCAGGTGACGATCACCTTTGTTTGGTTCTCTCCGCCTAAGCAATGGTATCAATGCTATTAGCGTCTCCCGGACATTCCCGACTAATCCCAAATCTACTTTTGTACGCCTACCTATCTGTTCGCCTCGAATGTCTATCTGAACAATGTATGCATGAGGAGGATAGAATTGCTGATAAGGAAAGTCAGTGCCAAGCATGAGTAGCAGGTCAGAATTCATAATGGCATAGTATCCTGAAGAAAACCCGAGTAATCCAGTCATTCCCACATCGTATGGGTTTTCATATTCTATGAACTCCTTTCCCCTCATAGCGTGAACTATTGGAGCCTGCAGAGCGCCTGCCACTTCGATCAGTTCCGAATGCGCCCCTCTACAACCCGCACCACCTAAGATAGTCACCTTTTCTGCCGAATTGAGAACTTCTGCAAGTACCGAAATTTCTTGCGGGCTGGGACAAACTACTACCTCTGATTGTTTTACGCGTGTGATAGGTCTAACAGATTTAGCCTGTTGCAGTGCAATATCGCCAGGAAGAACAATAATAGAAACTCCGGAGAGTGAAAGGGCCGTCCTCATTGCAATATCAAGAATGCGTGGTATTTGGTCTGCATGTGAGGCAAGCTCGCAATAATGACTACACTCTTTGAACAAAAGTTCCGGATGTGTTTCTTGAAAGTATGAGCTTCCAATTTCTCTGCTTGGTATATGAGC
>DATFEI010000280.1:0-31026 GCA_035251315.1 Burkholderiales bacterium
GGGCTGCGTGTGTCGCTCATCAAGCACGCGCACCACACGTTCGACGTCGATCAGCCCGGCAAGGACTCCTATCGCCACCGCCATGCCGGCGCCTCGGAAATCCTCGTCACCTCGTCGCGGCGCTGGGTGCTGATGCACGAGCTGCGAGGCGCGCACGAGCCGCCGTTCGAAGAGCAGGTGAAGCGTTTGTCGCCCTGCGACCTGCTGTTCGTCGAGGGCTTCAAGTTCGCGCCGATCCCCAAGCTCGAAGTGTGGCGCGCCGAGACCGGAGAGCCGCTTCTGCACCCCAACGATCCGCACATCGTGGCTGTGGCGAGCGATGCGAAGGTGGAAACGAAGGTGCCATTGCTCGATCTCAACGATGTGGACGCCATCGCAAGCTTCATCCTGAAAAAGCTCGAGCTGTGAACCAGGGACTTCTCTCGGTCGACGACGCGCTCGCGCGCCTGCTGGCGGAAGCGAAGCCGGTGGCGGAAATCGAAGACGTGCCGACGCTCGAGGCGACGAACCGCATCGTCGCGCGCGCGCAGCGCTCGGCCATGGACGTGCCGCCGATGGACAACAGCGCCATGGACGGTTACGCGGTTCGCACAGAAGATTCTTCGAGGTTGAAAGTAACTCAAAGAATCATGGCCGGGTCTGCGGGAAAGCCCCTTGAGCCGGGAACCGCCGCGCGCATCTTCACCGGCGCGCCGATTCCGCCGGGCGCCGATGCGGTGGTCATGCAAGAGCATTGTGTTGTCGAAGACGAGTTTGTGGTGCTGAAGAAAAAGCCGAAAGCCGGGGACTGGATCCGGTTGACGGGAAGCGACGTGAAGAAGGGCGCTGAGATATTGCCGGCCGGCAAGCGCCTGCTGCCCCAGGACACCGGACTCGCGGCCTCGGTGGGGATCAGGACGCTTCCGGTGTACCGGAAGGTGCGGCTGGGGTTGTTTTTCACCGGCGATGAGCTGGTGATGCCGGGGGAGCCGCTCGCGCCGGGACGCATCTACAACTCCAACCGCTTCACGTTGCGCGGGCTCGGCGAAGTGTTCGGCTGCGACGTGCACGACTACGGCATCGTGCCCGACAGCCTCGATGCGACGCGCGCAGCGCTGCGCCGCGCCGCGGACGAGACCGACATCATCGTCACGTCCGGAGGCGTGTCGGTAGGCGAAGCCGACTACGTGAAGCCTGCGGTCGAGGCCGAGGGCAAGCTCCTGATGTGGCGCATCGCCATGAAGCCGGGTCGGCCGCTCGCTTTCGGGTCGGTGAAGAGATCGTTCTTCATTGGACTGCCGGGCAACCCGGTGTCGAGTTTCGTGACGTTTTTGATCTTCGTGCGGCCGTTCCTCCTGAAGACCCAGGGTCTTGCTGAAGTAGCTCCGAAAAGCATCGTCGCGCGCGCGGACTTCGACTGGCCCGAGCCCGATGCACGGCGCGAGTTCCTGCGCGTAAAATGGAACGCGCAGGGCGGGCTGGATCTCTACCCGACTCAGGATTCGGCGGTCCTCACGTCGACCGCCTGGGCAGACGGCCTGGTCGACAATCCCGCCGCGCATGCGATTCGCAAAGGCGATCCGGTGTGCTTCCTGCCCTATTCGGAGCTGTACTGGTGAAAGTGAAAGTGCTGTTTTTCGCCAACCTGCGCGAGCGGCTCGGCGCGGGGGCAGAGGTCGTCGAGATCCCGGATTCGGCGAGCACTGTGGCGGGCCTGCGGCTGCATCTCATGCGGCGTGGCGGCGCGTGGGAGGAGGTGCTCGGCGACATGAAGGTGGTACGCGTCGCGGTCAATCAGGACATGGCCGCGGCCAACGCGCCGCTCAACCCGGGCGACGAAATCGCCTTCTTTCCGCCCGTGACCGGCGGCTGACGTGAAAATCTCGGTACAGACCGAAGACTTCGATCTCAGCACCGAGGTCATTGAGATCTCCGGAAATCCGAGAACGGGCGCGGTAGCGAGCTTCGTCGGGCAAGTGCGCGAGGTGCCGATGACGCTCGAGCACTACCCGGGCATGACCGAGAACGCCATCCGTAAGATCGTGGAGGAGGCGCGCTCGCAGTGGCAGGTCCTCGATTACGCCGTGATCCACCGCTACGGCGATCTCCAGCCCGGGGACCAGATCGTACTCGTAGCGATTGCGAGCTCCCACCGGGGCGACGCATTCGCAGCCTGCCAGTTCATCATGGATTACCTTAAGACTCAGGCGCCGTTCTGGAAGAAGGAGCACCACCCCGACGGTTCGCGCTGGGTCGACGCGCGCGACTCGGACGACCAGGCCGCCGAGCGCTGGCGCGGCCTTAAGCAGCAGCGGTTATTGAAGTCCTGAGCTCGCCGAGCTCGGCCTCGACCAGAGTCTCCTTCTCGAGGAGCTTCGCTGCCCAGCGCTCGAGGAGCTGCTTCTCGCGCGACAGGATGCCGAGCGCCTTCTCGTGCGCCGTCTTCACGATGTCGCGTACCGCGACGTCGATCTCGCGTGCGGTCTGCTCGCTGTATTCCCGGTGGCCTTGAGGCAGCGGCCCGCCGAGGAACGGCGCGCGCTCTTCTTCGTACGCGACGTAGCCGAGGTTCTTCACCATGCCGTAGCGCATCACCATGCTGCGGGCGATATCGGTCACTTTCGCGAGATCGTCGGCCGCGCCGGTGGAGAGATGGCCGAACACGACCTCCTCGGCAGCGCGGCCGCCGAGTAGCACGGCCATTTTGTTCTCGAGCTCCTCTCGCGTCATCAAGAACCGATCCTCGGTCGGGCGCTGGATGGTGTAGCCAAGCGCGCCGACCCCGCGCGGGATGATCGAGACCTTATGCACGGGGTCCGTCCCAGGCAGCGCCATTGCCACCATGGCGTGGCCGAGCTCATGGTGCGCCACCACGCGGCGCTCCGTCGGGTTGAGCACGCG
Organism: Burkholderiales bacterium; assembly: GCA_035251315.1. Classification (GTDB taxonomy): domain Bacteria; phylum Pseudomonadota; class Gammaproteobacteria; order Burkholderiales; family SG8-39; genus SCGC-AG-212-J23. The sequence goes on from DATFEI010000280.1 coordinate 2,881, forward strand.
GTTTTTCTTCTCCAGCCCGGCGATGAGCCGCTCCACCGCCTCCGTGAAGTCGCGCATCGCCACCGCCTCGGCGCCGCGGCGCGTCGCGAGCAGCGCCGCCTCGTTGATCAGGTTCGCGAGGTCGGCGCCGGTGAAGCCCGGGGTTAGCGCAGCCACCTGCTCCAGGCTTACGTCCTTTTCGAGCTTTATCTTCTTGGAATGAACGGCAAGGATCTGGATGCGTCCGCCTTTGTCGGGCCGGTCGACCAGCACCTGCCGGTCGAAGCGCCCGGCGCGCAGCAGCGCCGGGTCGAGAATTTCGGGGCGGTTGGTCGCCGCGAGCAGCACTAGGCCCGTCGACGGATCGAAGCCGTCGAGCTCGACGAGGAGCTGGTTCAGCGTCTGCTCTTTCTCGTCGTGTCCGCCGACCCCGTAGGCGCCGCGCGCGCGGCCGAGCGCGTCGAGCTCGTCGATGAAGATGATCGCGGGCGCCTTCTGCCGCGCCTGCTCGAAGAGGTCCCTGACTCGCGCGGCGCCGACGCCGACGAACATCTCGACGAACTCCGAGCCGGAGATCGAGAAGAAGGGCACGCCGGCTTCACCGGCTACGGCGCGCGCGAGCAGCGTCTTGCCGGTGCCGGGCGGGCCGACGAGCAGAATGCCCTTCGGTACGCGCGCCCCGAGGCGGCCGTATTTCTTCGGGTCCTTGAGGAACTCCACCACCTCCTGCAGCTCGGCCTTCGCTTCGTCGACCCCGGCCACGTCGGCGAAGGTGACGCCGGTCTGCTTCTCGACGTAGACCTTGGCGCGGCTCTTGCCGATCGCCATGAAGCCGCCGCCGAGCCCGCCGCCCTGGCTCGCCATACGGCGGATGAGCCAGTACCAGACGCCGAAGAAGACGAGCGCGGGGACCACCCACGACAGCACGTCGCGCAGGAAGGTGCTTTCATGGACCTTCGTGTACTTGACCCCGTACTTGGAAAGCCGCGCAGCGAGGTCCGGCTCGACGAGATTGGCCACCGCCACGGTCTTGCCGTTCTCGGGCGCTTTCAGCTTGCCGGTGATGCGCTGGTCGGACACGACGACCTCGGCGATCTTGTCCGCTGCGAGCAGCTTTTCGAACTCGCTGTAGGGCACGACCTCGATCGTCTGCGCCTGCTGCCACCACTGCTGGAGGATGAATATCGCAAGCAGGGCGAACAGCAGGTAGCCGATGTTGAACTGGGTGCGCTTTTCCATCAGGTCGAGATGGGGGCAAAGCCCCCACTTTCCAAGCAAGAATAAGGCTTGAAAGGGCCCTGCGGATCCCCATTTGCCCTAAGGGACTATTTATGAGATTCGACAAATTCACTACCAAGCTCCAGGAGGCCCTGGCGCAGGCGCAGAGCCTCGCGCTTGGCCAGGACAACCAGTACATCGAGCCGCAGCATCTGCTCGGGGCACTGCTCGAGGACCAGGGCATCGCCGGCCTGATCGCCAAGGCCGGCGGCAATGCGCACGTCCTGAAGAAGAACCTGGGCGATGCGATTTCCAGGCTTCCCAAGGTGGAAGGCACGCCCGGGGAAGTCCACATCTCCCGCGAGCTCGCGCAGCTCCTCAACGTCGCCGACAAGGAAGCACAGAAGCGCGGCGACCAATACATCGCCTCCGAGCTCTTTCTGCTCGCCGCCGCCGGTGACAAGGGCGAGACGGGAAGGCTCCTCAAGCAATCCGGCGTAACGAAGCCCACGCTGGAGAAAGCGATCCAGGAAGTGCGGGGCGGCGAGAGCGTTTCTTCCCAGCAGGGAGAGGAGCAAAGGCAGGCGCTCGGCAAATACACATTGGATTTGACTGAAAGAGCAAGGCAAGGAAAGCTCGACCCGGTCATCGGGCGCGACGACGAGATCCGCCGCTGCATCCAGATCCTGCAGCGGCGCACGAAGAACAACCCGGTATTGATCGGCGAGCCGGGGGTCGGCAAGACCGCGATCGTGGAAGGGCTCGCGCAGCGCATCGTCAACGGCGAGGTTCCCGAGAGCCTCAAGAATAAGCGCGTGCTGGTGCTCGACATGGCGGCGCTGCTGGCGGGCGCCAAGTACCGCGGCGAGTTCGAGGAGCGGCTGAAGTCGGTGCTGAAGGAGCTGGCGAAGGACGAGGGCAACACCATTGTCTTCATCGATGAGTTGCACACCATGGTCGGCGCCGGCAAGGCCGAGGGCGCGATCGACGCCGGCAACATGCTCAAGCCCGCGCTTGCCCGCGGCGAGCTGCATTGCATCGGTGCGACGACGCTCGACGAGTACCGCAAGTACCTCGAGAAGGACGCCGCGCTCGAGCGCCGCTTCCAGAAGGTGCTGGTTGGCGAGCCGAGCGTAGAGGCGACCATCGCCATCCTGCGCGGCCTGCAGGAGCGCTACGAGCTGCACCACGGCGTCGAGATCACCGATCCGGCGATCGTTGCCGCGGCCGAGCTTTCGCACCGCTACATCACCGACCGCTTCCTGCCCGACAAGGCGATCGATTTGATCGACGAGGCCGCCGCGCGCATCAAGATGGAGATCGACTCGAAGCCAGAGGCGATGGACCGCCTCGAGCGGCGCCTGATCCAGCTTCGGATCGAACGCGAGGCCGTCAAGAAAGAGACCGACGAGGCGTCGCGCCAGAGACTTTCTCTCATTGAAGATGAAATCAAGCGGCTGGAGAAGGAGTACGCGGATCTCGAGGAAGAGTGGAAGGCCGAGAAGGCGCAGGTCCAGGGCAGCCAGCATATCAAGGAAGAGATCGAGAAGCTGCGCCAGCAGATGGCCGAGCTGCAGAGGAAAGGGCAGTACGACAAGCTCGCCGAGCTGCAGTACGGAAAGCTGCCTCAGCTCGAAGCACAGCTGAAGAAGGCCGAGTCCAGCGAGAAGACAAAGCCCAAGCTGCTGCGCACGCAGGTCGGCGCCGAGGAGATCGCCGAGGTCGTGTCGCGCGCCACCGGCATCCCGGTGTCGAAGATGATGCAGGGCGAGCGTGACAAGCTCATCAAGATGGAAGAGAAGCTCCACGAGCGCGTCGTTGGGCAGGACGAGGCGGTGCGCCTCGTGTCCGACGCGATCCGGCGCTCGCGCTCGGGGCTCGCCGATCCCAACCGGCCTTACGGGTCATTCCTTTTCCTCGGGCCGACGGGTGTCGGCAAGACCGAGCTCTGCAAGTCGCTCGCCGCGTTTCTGTTCGATTCCGAGGATCGCCTGATTCGCATCGACATGTCCGAGTACGGCGAGCGCCATTCAGTCGCGCGGCTGATCGGCGCGCCGCCGGGATACGTGGGCTACGAGGAGGGCGGGCAGCTCACCGAGCAGGTGCGGCGCAAGCCCTACTCGGTCATCCTGTTCGACGAGGTCGAGAAGGCGCACGCAGACGTGTTCAACGTGTTCCTGCAGATCCTGGACGAAGGTCGTCTCACGGACGGACAGGGCCGCACGGTGGACTTCAAGAACACGGTGCTCGTCATGACCTCCAACCTGGGCTCGCAGATGATCCAGAGCATGGCGGGGAGCGAATACCAGGTCGTGAAGCTGGCCGTGATGGGCGAGGTAAAGACGCATTTCCGGCCGGAGTTCGTGAACCGGATCGACGAGATCGTGGTGTTCCACGCGCTCGGCGAGGAGCACATCAAGTCGATTGCGCGTATCCAGCTGAACGTGCTGAAGGCGCGTCTCGCAAAAATGGATTACGGCCTGGAGATCTCGGACGCGGCGCTTGCCGAGCTCGCGAAGGTCGGCTTCGACCCGGTGTACGGAGCGCGGCCGCTCAAGCGCGCGATCCAGTCCGAGATCGAGAACCCGCTCGCGAAGGCGGTCCTCGAGGGACGCTTCGCGCCCAAGGACACCATCGCCGTCGACTACCGCGGCGGCAAAACGGTCTTCGAGAAGAAGAAGACCGTCAAAGCCGCCGCGTAAAGGGGTCCTGACCCCTTTACTGCCCCACCAGCCGCACCAGCATCTGATAGTCCGCGGTCGAGCCGTGGCCGCCGGCGAAGCGCTCGGGCTGTAGTCCCGCGCGCTTCACGGCGCTCACGACCGAGGCGAGGCCTGGATTCGGCTTGGCAGGAAGCGGCGGCCCAGGCGTCCACACATCGGTGACGTAGCCGATGCGGGCGTGCGGCACCCAGCCCATCAGCATGCCCTTGGCGTGCGGGTTGTCCATGACATAGACGATCACTTGGCGGCCCGTCGAGTCGGACATCACGTGGCTCTCGGGCACTTCGAGGATCGAATTCATGTGGTATGAGCGCGCAGGCACGTCCGGGTTGCGAGTGACCGGCGCCTCGAGCACGCGGCGGAAATGCGCGCTCGCGCCCTGCCCCACGACCAGCGTCGGCGTGCCCTCGGCGAGGATGCCGCGCAGGCCGCCGGCGTGGTCCATATGGTGGTGCGTGAGCGCGAGCCAACGGATCGGCTTGCCGGGGAAGCGCGCGCGCGTCTGGCCGACGAGCCACAGCGACTGCGCGTCGGTGACGGGCGCATCGAGCACGATCAAATGGTCGCTCATCTCGACCACCAAGCTGTTGTGCGTGCCGCCCTGGACTTGGTGCACGCCCGGCGCGATTTCCTGGAGCCTGAGGCCCTGTGAGCCCCGGGTGTCGTAGCTCACGTTGTTCGAGTCCATGTAGGCGCCGATGAACTGACGGCGCATCACCCACTGGTAAGGCACGTTGCGCGTCGCCGGCTTGGCAGCGCCGTCCCGGATCTCTGCCGGCACCTGCAAGCGCGCTGTGTCGACCGGCTGGTTGATCTGCAAGTCGATGAAGTTGACCTCGGTGACCGTGCGTCCGTTGAGCTCGGCCTTGCGGCTCATCGGGATCTTGACCCCGCCGATGTCGCGCCAGTTCGAGAACACGAGGTCGTAGTTCACGTCGCCCCAGATGTTGTCGTAGTCGAGACTGCGCACGCGGGAAGGCAGACCGGTACCCGGGTCGAACGCGACCAGAAAGCCGTCGAACGAGACTGCGGGCTGGCCGGCGATATCCGCGGCCGGCTGCACCCGGTCCGGGAACCGTCGCATAGCGAGCACGAGCGCGGCGGAGCCGCCGCGCCGCAGCTCACGCTGCGTCGTGGCGAGGCGATGGCCCGACATCGAATGCGCGGGCGGGCTCATTTTCAGGCTCTGCGCGTTGCGCCCGTTGCTGTCCACGCCAAGTACGTAGCCAGCCTCCGGCGTCACGATCTCGCTGAAGGTGAACGTGCGCGGCGCCGGGTAGGCGAAGTTGCGAATCCAGTCGATTCGCGTCGAGCGCGCCGCCACATCGACGAAGCCTTCGAAGCTCGACTCGTTGGCGAAGCGCATGTCGCCGCCCGGAACGTCCGATTGCTCGGGCTCCCAGTACTTGGCGTTGCCCTTGAACGTGATGGTCTTGATGCCCGCGAGCCGCTCGTAGCCGCCCATGGCGTCCACGGCACGTTCGACGAGGCTCTGTTCTCGGGTTGTGGCGCAGGAAACGAGAAGAACGGCGCCGGCGAGCGCAGCGACAACCTGCTTCATGACGGTCCTCCCAGGATGGCTCGAAACCAGCCTAGCTAAGCTAGGGAAACTCTGAAAAAGCGGCAAGTGGTCGTTCCCGCGAAGGCGGGAACCCATAATTTTAGAAGAAAAACTGGGCCCGCTGCCTTCGCGGGGGCGACTTCTTCAGGCGAACACCGGCTCGTTTACAACTATTCCGGCTTCTTCGGCGCCCGGGTGCCGCCGGCCGCGGCGCTCGGCGCCGCCTTCGCTGTGTCGACCAGGCCGAATTCGCCGCGCACGATGCGGCCATCGCGGTCGCGGTCGACGGCAATCCAGTTGGCTTGCCTTGCTTCGTCGCTGGCAAGCTCCGCAGAGCTCAAGTAGCCGTCCCGGTTGCGGTCCAGGCGGTCGAATAGTGAACGCGCGGGCGCGCTCGCGCCGCTCGTCGCATTCGGCTCGGCGCCGGCCGGTGAGCCGCCTGGGCAGAGAAGGAGCGCTGCGGCGAGCGCCAGCCACTCGAATCCGGAAAGCCGCACCATGCGGGCCAGAATAGCCCGCCGGCCCGACGACTAGTTACGTCGCCGGGGTGAGCCGGTCAGCGCACGAGAGCGAGTGCCTCGTCGGACGCAGAGCCTGCGCGGATGCGGCGCGATTGCTGTTGCAGCTCTTCCCACAGGCCCTCGGTGTCCTTGCGGAAGATGGTCTCGAGATCCGCGCCCTGCACCGACCACAGGCCGCGTTCGATCTCGCTCTTGAGCTCACCTGGACGCCAGCCCACATAGCCCACGAAATAGCGCGCCTCGTTTGGCGTGGTCTCGATGACGTGGTCGATCGTGTTGGCGCGGAACGCGAGGTAAAGGTTCTTCATTAGCAGTACCGAGCCCGTGCCCGGCGCGTTGTCGGCCTTGACCAACGCGACGAGCGCGCCGCGCGAGAAGGGCCCGCCGTAGTACACGGGGTCGGCGACCTTCTTCGACGGTTCGTGCTCGGGAAAGAGGCTGCCGAGCGAGCGCCGCGTCGGGCGGTTGAGGATCACCCCCACATGGCCGCCATTCGGCGCGGGCGCAGCGATCAGCACCGTCTGCCGGTACTCGAGGTCGCGAAACGCCGGATGCGCGACCAGGATCACCGCCTCACTCTGAGCTTGGGCGAGGGCGGAACTGCAGGCGGCGAGGATGCCTGTGACAAGCGCGACGATGCGAAGGGCAACGCTCATGGGGTCAGTATACTTTTCCTTTCAGCGCATCGCTACACGGCCACGGGCTTTTCTCACAAGCTCTTCCCACATGCCGCTCGTGTCGTCGCGGAAGAGTAGGCCGGCGCTTACGGGCAGCACGAACCAGTCATCGCGCGCAAGCTCGCTCTGAAGCTGTCCGGGCGCCCAGCCGGCGAATCCCGTGAAAAGGCGGTAGCCGCCGCTTGCTCGCGCCGCACGATCTCCGAACAAATTTTCAAGGTTTTGCGGGTGCATCGTGAGGTATATCCCGTTGGCCACGTGAAACGCCGCGGCGTTGGGTGCGCGCTCCGACCGAAACAGCGCCACCACCACCTCGCGCATCACGGGGCCGCCGAAAAACAGCGACGCGCCCGTCTTTTTGTGCTTCGCCTGCGTCGGCCGGTTGAGGATCACGCCGACCGTGCTGCCGTCGGCAGCCTGGCTTGCCAGCACCACGGTCTGGATGAAGTTCGGGTCGCTGAGACCGGGCTTCGCCACCAGCAGCACGCCGTTCGGCGGCTCTTGCTGGGGCTGCGCGCCGGCAGCGAGGGAAATCAGGAGGCCGATCAGGCCTAGAGTGCTTCTCATGTCACGAGCGTTCTCACGTGGCCGAATAGCGTAGCGCGGTCGTGGCCGGAATGTTGTGCTGCCGGGCAAGGCGACGAAGAAACGGAGGGCACGCTTGCGTGCCGGGGGTGGGCGCGAGCACCATCGGTTTTTTTGACCTACCTCAACCAAGGCTCCGAACAACGGGGAACACTAAGGGGAATACTATGGCTGAAGAGGTGCGTGCGCCGCTCGCGGGGAATGTCTGGTCGGTGCTGGTCGAAGCGGGCGCCAAGGTGGAAGAGGACGACGCGCTCGTCGTGATCGAGGCCCTGAAGATGGAGAACCCGATCTACGCTCCGCGCGCCGGCACCGTGAAGGAGGTGCGCGTGAAGAAAGGGGACAAGGTGGCCGCCGACGACGTGCTGGTGATTCTCGAATGAATTTCGAGCTGACGGAAGAGCAACGGCTGATCCAGGACACGGCGCGGCGCTTCGCCGCCGAAGAGATTGCGCCGACGCTCGCGGAAGAGGAGCGCAAGCACGAGTTCCGCGCCGAGCGCGTGCGCAAGATGGGCAGCCTAGGCTTTTTCTCCTGCGCGGTGCCAGAAGCGCTCGGCGGCAGCGGCATGGGGTTCATGGAATCGGTGCTGATGGCCGAGCAGATCGCCAAGGTGTCGGCGTCCTGGCGGCTGCCGTTCAACATGCAGAACCTCGGCCCCGCGCTCACCGTAGCCAAGTTCGGCACCGAGGCGCAGAAGAAGAAATACATCCCCGGCTGGGTCGCGGGCGCGCAGCTCGGCTTCTTCGCCATGACCGAGCCGAACACCGGCTCGGACGTCGCCAGCATGCGCACGCACGCGCTCGACCGCGGCGACCACTGGGAGGTGCACGGCTCGAAGATGTGGATCTCGCAGGCGCAGGTCGGCGACGCGGGCTTGCTCTACGCCTATACCGACCGCGAGCAGGGCAACAAGGGCATCACCGCCTTCATCATCGAGCCGAAGAAGGTGAAGGGCTGCACCGCCCGGCCGATCGAGACCAAGCTCGGCCTGCACTGCGCGCCGACCGGCGAGTTCGTGTTCGACGCGATGCCAGTGCCCAAGGAGAACGTGGTCGGAAAGCCCGGCGAGGGCTTCCGCATCTGCATGTGGCAGCTGAACCAGACGCGCCTTGGCTGCGCGGCCGGTGCGCTCGGCGTGGCGGGCGGCGCGCTCGAGCTCGCGATCAACTATGCGAATGAGCGCAGGCAGTTCGGCAAACCGATCGTGCAACACCAGATGATCCAGGCGCAGATCGCCGAGATGGTCGTCGAGCACCAGGCGGCGCAGATGCTCGTCTACCGCGCGGCCTGGCTGAAGGATCACGGCAAGCCGAGCCAGTACGAGACCTCGGTCGCGAAGCTCGCAGCCTCGGAAGCCGCGGTGCACGCGGCGAACGAATGCATGAAGATCTTCGGCTCGTACGGCTTCTCGACCGAGTATCCGGCGGAGCGCTTCTACCGCGACGCCAAGTCGCTGCAGATCGTCGAGGGCACTTCCAACATCCAGAAGATCATCATCTCGGGCATGGCGAGCGGCGCCACCCCCAATAGGGAGTAGAGGCAGGCAATGAGACCCTATTTCGCGCGGATGCCGCAGTTCGGCAAGCCGCTGAAGGAAAACCGCATCGCGCGTACGCGGGAAAGCCGCGCGAAGCTCGAGGAAGTGGAGGCCGAGATCGCCGCCGCGGCGAGTGCCCGCAAGGAAGTCGGCCTGCCGGCAGCCGAGATCAACAAGCGCGGCGCGCTCACCGTGTGGCAGCGGCTCGAGCACCTGGTGGACCCCGGCACTTGGCACCCGCTGCACAGCCTCTACAACCCGATGGGCAACGAAGAGGGCACGACAAATGTGGTCGACGGCCTGGGAAGGATCTGCGGGCGTTGGGCGGTGATCATCGGCTTCGACAACAAGGTGCTCGCGGGCGCCTGGGTGCCCGGACAGGCGGAAAACGTCTTGCGCGTCACCGATCTTGCCAAGCGGCTCAACGTGCCTCTCGTGTGGCTCGTCAACTGCAGCGGCGTGAAATTGCCCGAGCAGGAGAAGTTCTATGCCGACCGGCGCGGCTCGGGCACCTGCTTCTTCCGCCACGCCGAGCTCGAGCAGCTCGGCATCCCGGTGCTCGCCGGCATCTACGGCACCAATCCCGCGGGCGGCGGCTACCAAGGCATCAGCCCGACGATCCTGATCGCGCACAAGGACGCCAATATCGCCGTCGGCGGCGTCGGGATCGTCTCCGGCATGGCGCCGCGCGGCGGCTTCGACGTCGGCATGCTGGAAGAGCTGGTGGCGAAGACGCGCGAGTTCCGCGAGCGCCCGCCCGGGCGCGTCGAGACGCACTTCGACGACACCGGCTTCTTCGCCCGCGTCTACGACGAGGAGAAGGGCGTGCTCGACGGCCTGAAGGACTACATGCGCGCGATTCCCGCGTATGACCCGATGTTCTTCCGCGTCGCGGAGCCGGCAGAGCCAAGGCTGCCGGCGCAGGAGCTCTATCACCTGCTGCCTTTTAATCAGAAAGAGACGTATGTGTTCGACGAGCTGCTCGCGCGCTTGGTCGACGCGAGCGAGCACCTGGAGTACCGGCCGGGCTACGGCCCGGAGGTCTATACCGGCCTCGTCAAGGTGGACGGGATGCTCCTCGGCGTGATCGGCAACCGCCAGGGCTTGCTGCCCAGGGGCTATCCCGAGTACGCCGACTATCCGGGCATCGGCGGCAAGCTGTACCGCCAAGGGCTCGTCAAGATGAACGAGTTCGTCACCCACTGCGGACGCGATCGCGTGCCTATGGTCTGGTTCCAGGACACGAGCGGCATCGACGTCGGTGACGCCGCAGAGAAGGCCGAGCTCCTCGGCCTGGGGCAATCACTCATCTACTCGATCGAGTCGACCGACGTGCCGATGCTGCTCGTCGTGCTGAGGAAGGGCACCGCGGCGGCGCACTACATCATGGGCGGGCCGACGGCGAACCGCCACAACGCTTTCACGCTCGGCACCGCGGCGACCGAGATCTACGTCATGCACGGCGAGACTGCGGCGGTCGCGACCTACGCGCGGCGCGCGTTGAAAGAGAAGGACTCCGGCCGGCCCCTCGAGCCGATCGCGCAGAAAATGAACGAGATGGCGAAGAAGTACCACGACACCTCGCGGCCGGCGTACTGCGCGCGCCACGGCTTCGTCGACGAGATCGTGCCGCTAATTGGCCTGCGCAGCTACCTCAAGGCCTTTGCCGGCAGCGTCTACCAGAATCCCAGGTCGCTCTGCCCGAAGCACCTCATGCTGCTGCCACGGCTGATTCGGGGCTGACCGTGGACAAGTGGAGCTTCGGCCTCACGCTCCTCGGGGTCGGCGTCGCCGGCACCTTTCTCACCCTGTGGCTCCTCGCGCTGGCGGCGCGCGTGCTGAAGAAGCTCTTCCCGCTCGAGCCTGAGGAAAGGCCGTAATGCTGGAGAGCATCCTCGCGGGGCTCTCCGGGCTGGGCAGCGGCGCGCTGTCGCTCCTGTCGACGCAGGGTTGGCCGAACTTCGTGATGCTCCTGACCGGCGGCGCACTGCTCTACCTGGGCGTGAGAAAAGGCGTCGAGCCGCTGCTCCTCGTGCCGATCGGCTTCGGCTGCATGCTCGTCAACATCCCGTTCGGCGGCCTGAACGAGGAGGGCGGTTTGCTGCGCACGCTCTACGAGATGGGCGTGGCGAACGAACTCTTCCCGCTTCTCATCTTCATCGGCATCGGCGCGATGATCGACTTCACGCCTCTGCTCGAACGGCCCTCGTTGCTGCTCTTCGGCGCCGCCGGCCAGGTCGGCATCTTCCTCACGCTTCTGCTTGCGCTCGCGCTCGGCTTCACGCACGCCGAGTCGGTGAGCATCGCGATCATCGGCGCGTGTGACGGCCCAACCGCGATCTACGTCACCTCGCAGTATGCGCCGCACCTGCTCGGTGCGGTCTCGGTTGCCGCTTACTCCTACATGGCGCTCGTGCCGATCATCCAGCCGCCGATCATGCGCGCGCTCACCACGCAGAAGGAGCGCACGGTGCGCATGGCGACGCCGAAGACAAGCGTCTCGGCGCGCACGCGGCTCCTCTTCCCGATCGTGGTCACGCTGGTGGGAGGCCTGATCGCGCCCAAGGGCCTGCCGCTCCTCGGCACCATCATGCTCGGGAACTTCATGCGCGAGAGCGGCGTGGTCGCGCGCCTGACGAAAGCCTCCGAGAACGAGATCGCCAACGTGGTGACGCTGTTTCTGGGCCTCGCGATCGGCAGCACGATGGAAGGCCACGCCTTCCTTACTCCGCAGACGCTTGCCATCTTCGGCCTGGGCTTCCTCGCCATCTGCCTCGACACCGCGGCGGGCGTTCTCTTCGGCAAGATCGTGTGCTGGGCGACGCGGGGCCAGGTGAACCCCCTCATCGGCGCAGCCGGCATCTCGGCCTTTCCGATGGCCGCGCGCGTGGCCCAGGCGCAGGGCCAGCGCTACGACAAGAAGAACTACCTTCTCATGCACGCCGCCGGCGCGAACACCGGCGGGCAGATAGGCTCAGTGGTCGCAGCGGCGGTGATGCTCTCCATCCTCCAGGCGATGGGGATCAACTGAAGCCCTGAATCCCGGTCTGTGCGCGGCCGAGGATGAGCGCATGGATGTCGTGCGTCCCTTCGTAGGTGTTCACCACCTCGAGGTTCACGAGATGCCGGATCACGCCGAACTCGTCGGAGATGCCGTTGCCGCCCAGCATGTCGCGTGCGAGGCGAGCGATGTCGAGCGCCTTGCCGCAGGAGTTGCGCTTGAGCATTGAGGTGATCTCCGGCGCGGCGCTGCCTTCGTCCTTCATGCGCCCGAGGCGCAGGCAGCCCTGCAGGCCGAGCGTGATCTCGGTCTGCATGTCGGCGAGCTTCTTCTGGATCAGCTGGTTCGCGGCCAGCGGCCGCCCGAACTGCTTTCTTTCCATGACGTAGGTTCTGGCCCGATGCCAGCAGTCCTCCGCTGCGCCGAGCGCGCCCCAGGCGATGCCATAGCGCGCGGAGTTGAGGCAGGTGAACGGTCCCTTCAAGCCGCGCACTTCGGGCAGGGCGTTCTCTTCCGGGCAGAACACGCTGTCCATCACGACTTCGCCGGTGATCGAGGCGCGCAAGCCGACCTTGCCGTGGATGGCCGGTGCAGATAGACCCTTCATGCCTTTCTCGAGGATGAAGCCTCGGATGTGGCCCTCGTCGTCCTTCGCCCAGATCACGAATACGTCGGCGATCGGCGAGTTCGAGATCCACATCTTGCCGCCGGTCAGGCGGTAGCCGCCGGCCGCCTTTTTCGCGCGCGTCTGCATCGACCCCGGATCGGAGCCGTGGTCGGGCTCGGTCAGGCCGAAGCAGCCGATCCATTCGCCGCGCGCGAGCTTCGGCAGGAACTTCTGCCGCTGCGCCTCGGTGCCGAATTGGTAGATCGGCAGCATCACGAGCGAGGACTGCACGCTCATCATGGAGCGGAAGCCGGAATCGACCCGCTCGACTTCGCGGGCGATCAGGCCGTAGGAGACATGGTTGAGCTCCGGTCCGCCGTATTCCGCCGGGATCGTGGGGCCGAGCAGACCAACCTTGCCCATCTCGCGGAAGATGCGCGGGTCGGTCTCGCCCTCGCGGAAGGCCTGCAGGATGCGCGGCGCGAGCTTGTCCTGGCAGTAGCGGTGCGCGGCGTCGCGCACCATGCGCTCGTCTTCCGAGAGCTGTTGGTCGAGCAGCAGCGGGTCGTTCCAGACGAACTTCGTCTTGATGTGCTCGCGCTTCATTGCACCCGCTCCAGGATCACCGCGAGCCCCTGGCCGACGCCGATGCACAGCGACACCGCGGCGTAGCGCCCACCCGACTGTTGCAGCTCTCGCATCGTGGTGAGCGCGAGGCGAGCGCCCGAAGCGCCGAGGGGATGACCGATGGCGATCGCGCCGCCGTTCGGGTTGACGCGCGGATCCTTGAAGTCGACGTTCATCAGCTTCAGGCAGCCGAGCACCTGGCTCGCGAACGCCTCGTTGATTTCGATGATGTCCATGTCCTTGAGCTCAAGCCTTGCTCTCTCGAGCGCGCGTGGAATCGCGTAGGCGGGCCCGACGCCCATGATGCGCGGCTCCACGCCCGCGCTCGCCGCAGAGAGGATGCGCGCCAGGGGTTTCTTCCCCCGCTTGTCTCCCCACTTCTTGCTCGCGATGACGAGCGCGGCTGCGCCGTCGTTAACGCCGGAGGCGTTGCCTGCGGTGACAATCCCGCCTTCGAACAGCGGTTTCAGTTTCGACAAAGCATCGAGGCTGCTGTCGCGGCGAGGATGCTCGTCCACGCTCACGGTGACCGGCTCTTTCCTGGAGGGCAGCGTGATGGCGTGGATTTCCCCCTTGTAGAAACCCTCGGCTTCGGCCTTGGCGTACTTCTGCTGCGAGGCAAGCGCGAACTGGTCCGCCTCCCCGCGAGTAATGCCGAAGTCTTTCGCTACGTTGTCGCCGGTCTCGGGCATCGAATGGTTGCCGAACTGCTTCACCACCCTCGGGTTGGGGAAGCGCGAGCCTATCGTGGTGTCGAACATCTTCACTTCGCGGCTGTAGGGCGAGTCGGACTTGCTGAATACGTACGGGGCCCGGCTCATGCTCTCCACGCCGCCCGCGATGTACATATCGCCTTCGCCGCACGTGACGGCGCGGGCCGCGTCTACGACCGCCTGCAGGCCGCTCGCGCACAGGCGGTTCACCGTGACGCCCGGCGTCGTGGGCGGCAGTCCCGAGAGCAGCGCGGCGAAGCGCGCCACGTTGCGCGAGTCCTCGCCCGCCTGGTTGACGCAGCCGAGCACCACGTCGCTGATCTCGTCCGGATCGATCTTGTTGCGCGCCACGACTTCCCTCACCACTTCGGCGGCGAGATCGTCGGGGCGCACCGGCGCGAGCTTGCCGGCGTGCCGGCCGATCGGTGTGCGCAGTCCGTCGTAGATGTAGGCATCGAGCATAAGTTACTCCGGGGTAAGCAGCGATAGGTTGAGACCTGCACGCCGGCGCAGCCACGGGCTCGGGCGGTAGCGCGGGTCCTGGTAGAAATCGTGCATCGCTTCGAGCACCGCGAGCACGCGCTTCGGTCCGAGCGCGTCGCCCAGGGCGAGCGGACCGCGTGGGTAGCCGAGCCCGAGCGTAACGGCGCGGTCGAGGTCTTCCGGGCTGGCGATGCGCATCTGCGCAATGTCGCAGCCGACGTTCACGATATGCGCGACCACGCGCTGCGCGACGAAGCCCGGCGAGTCATTGATCACCGATACCGGCACGCCGTCGGAGCCGAGAAGCCCGTGCGCCGCCTCCAGGATTTCTTTTCCTGTAATGCAAGTTCTCATCAAGGTGCGGCGCTTGGAGAAGCCGAACAGGGGATCTACCGCTACCGTGCGCTGCGGGTCGAGTCCGAGCTCGAACGCGCTCGTGGTCGCGTCGGTACCAAGCGGCGCGACGAAGCAGACCGCCTCGGGCGTCGGCTTCAGTTCCGGCTTCGCCCCAAGCTCGAACAGCAATTCCTTCAGCTCCGGCACCGCCCAGACGGCGTGCGGCTTGATCTTCGGTGGGGAAGCTTCAGCAATCGCTTTGGGTCCTTCCTGTCCATACTCATACCATCCTCGCCCCGTCTTGCGTCCGAGCAATCCGGCAGCGACGCGCGGCTCGGCGAGGAAGGAGGGGCGGTACTTCGGCTCCTCGTAGTACTGCCGGTACATCGACTTCATGACGGAGTGCGCGACATCAAGGCCTACCAGGTCCATGAGCGCGAAAGGTCCGAGCCGGAATCCCGCAGCGTCGACGAGGATGCGATCGATCGTTGCGAAATTGGCGATGCCCTCGGACAGCACGCGCAGCGCCTCGGGCACGAATGCCCGCCCGGCGTGGTTGACGACGAATCCCGGCGTGTCCTTGCAGCGCACAGGCGTGTGGCCGAAGCGGCGGGCAAGCGCGGCGAGCGCGTCGGTCACCCACGGCTCGGTGAGGACTCCATCGACCACCTCCACGATCTTCATTACCGGTACCGGGTTGAAAAAGTGGTAGCCGGCGACGCGGCCGGGCCGCTGGCACGCAGCTGCCATCGCGGTGACGGAGAGCGAGGAAGTGTTGGACGCGAGAATGCAATCGCTTCTCACTTGCTTTTCGAGGCTGGAAAAGAGCTGCTGCTTCGCGTTCAAGTCTTCGACGATGGCTTCCACCACGACATGGCTGGGCCCGAACGCGTCCACCGAGTCGATGATTTCTATCCGGCCGACGGCGCTGTCCGCCTCCCCGGCGCCGAGCCGCCCTTTCTCGACGAGCTTGCCGAGCCCCTGGGCGATCGCGTCTCTCGCCTTGCGCGCTGCGCCCGGCTGGGCGTCATAGAGCAGCGTCCGGGCGCCGCACTGGGCAAGAACCTGAGCAATGCCGCGGCCCATGGTGCCCGCACCGGCGACGCCGGCGACGAGATCGCTGCGGTTGGGATCTAGCAAGCCCTTATTCTAGCGGCCGGAGGTGGCGGCTATAATCGCCGCGAGGAGGAGGCGAGCATGAGAAAGCTACTGGCCCTGGCGGGAAGCCTGCTGCTGGCGGCTGCGGCGCACGCGCAGCAATTCCCGTCGAAACCCGTCACACTGATTGTTCCGTGGCCGGCGGGTGGCAGCACCGACATTTACTTTCGGAAGCTCGGCGAGATTACTGCCCGGCACCTGGGCCAGCCGCTCGTCATCGAGAACCGGCCGGGCGGCAGCGGAATGAACGGGCCGGCGACCATGGCGAAGACCGCGAAGCCCGACGGCTACACCATCTCGCAGCTCGCCATCACGGCCTTCCGCGTGCCGCACATGCAGAAGGTCGACTGGGACCCGATCACGGATTTCACCTACATCATCGGCCTTGCTGGGTACACCTTCGGCATCGTGGTGAAAGCCGACTCGCCGTTCAGGACCTTCCAGGATCTCCTCGCGTACGCGCGCGCGAACCCCGGCAAGCTTTCGTACGCCACGCCGGGAACGGGCACTTCGCTCCATCTCGCCATGGAGGAGATCGCGGCCAAGGCCGGCGTGCAGTTCCTCCACGTCCCGTTCAAGGGCTACGGCGACGGCGCGATCGCGCTGATGGGCGGGCACGTCATGGTGCAGGTCGATTCCACCGGCTGGGCGAAACAGGTGGACGCCGGGGCGCAGCGGCTGCTCGCGACGCTCGGCGACAAGCGCACGCGCTGGAATGCACCCACGGTCAAGGAGCTCGGCGTTGATACCGTGTCGAACTCGCCGTTCGGCCTGGTTGGGCCAAAGGGCATGCCGCGCGACGTGGTGAAGGTGCTGCACGATGCGTTCAAAAAGTCGCTGGACGATCCCGAGTACCTCAAGATGCTGGCGCAGCTCGATCAGCCTGCCTGGTACATGTCGAGCGAGGATTACGCCCGCTGGGCCGTCGACATGCTGAAGGCCGAGCGCGCCACCATCGAGCGCGTGGGATTGCTTCTCAAGTAGGGAGGCGCCATGAAGTATCGGAAGATTCTTCTTGCCTACAACGGTTCCCAGGAAGGCAAGCGCGCTCTGCTCGAGTGCGCCGATCTGGCGGGCTTCCTCCAGGCCGAGACGCACCTGCTCGCGGTCGCGAGCATGCCGCCGAGCCTCTTCCTCACCGAGGGCTTCGTGCCTGAGGAGCTGCTCGAGGAGGAAAAGAAGCGCACGCAGACGGTCCTCGACGAGGGCATCCGCACGCTGCGCGACCGCGGCTACAACGCCACCGGCCAGCTTGCCGTGGGCGAGCCGGTCGAGGAGATCTGCCGCCTTGCCAAGACGCTGGGCGCGGACCTCATTGTTATTGGCCACAACCAGAACACGTCGTTTGCGGCGCGCTGGTGGAAAGGCTCTGTGGGAGCGTCGCTGCTCGACTACGCGCCCTGCAGCATCCTGATCGCAATGTCGAAGGGATGAACCGAGCGCCGATTTAATACAATTCGGGCATGCTGAAAGGCAGGCTCGAAGATGACCGAATGCTTACCGGTCGGGGGCGGTACGTCTCCGACTGGAACCTCCCAGGCCAGGCGTATGCGCACTTTCTGCGTTCCGACCGCGCCCATGCCGAGATCGTTTCGATTCAAAAGGACGAAGCGCTAAGCGCGAAAGGCGTCATCGCCATCTTCACCGGCGATGACTTGGATCTCAAGTCGCTGCCGGCCGCGCTCCCGGCCAAGGGCCGCGGCGGCATGGAGCTCATCAATCCCGGAAGACCAGCGCTCGCCAAGGGGCGCGTGCGCTTTACCGGCGATGCCGTCGCGCTCATCGTCGCCGAGACCGCTGCGGCCGCGCAGGATGCGGCCGAGCTCATCGCGGTCGAGTATCGCGACCTCCCCGCCGTCACCGACGCCACCGAGGCGCTCGCGTCCGGCGCGCCGCTCGTCCACGACTCGGTGCCCGGCAACATGGTCCTCGACTACGAGTCGGGAGATGAGGCAAAGACCAGGGAAGCCTTCGCCAAGGCAGCGCGGGTCGTACGGCTCGACGTCGACATTTCGCGCGTGGTCGGCAATCCCATGGAACCGCGCGCCTGCCTTGCCGCGTTTGTTTCGGACCAGTACCACCTCTACACGTGCACGCAAGGCGCGCCGATCATGCGCAACCAGCTCTCCGTGGTGCTCGGCGTGCCGCCCGAGAAGATCCGCGTGATCGCCGAAGAGGTGGGTGGTGGCTTCGGCGTGCGCTTCAACTTGTACCCGGAATACTGCGCCGCGCTTTGGGCGGCGCGCAAGCTCGACCGCCCGGTGAAATGGAACGGCACGCGCTCCGAAGTTTTTCTTTCCGACGAGCAGGCGCGCGACGTGCGCTCACACGGCGAGCTTGCGTTGGACTCGCAGGCGCGCATCATCGGCATGCGCTTCGACATGGTGGCCAACCTCGGCGCTTACCTTGCGCCCACCGGGCCATTCATCAACACCATCGGCATCGTGAACTGCCTGTCAGGGGTATACGATGTGCCCGCAGCCTACGCCCGCATCCGGCTCGCGCTTACCCACACCGCGCCGATGGCGGCGTACCGGGGCGCCGGGCGCCCGATCATGTCCTATGCGCTCGAGCGTCTGGTCGAGCACGCCGCGCATGAGCTCGGCTTGGACCCGGCGGAATTCCGCCGCCGGAGCTTCATAGAGAAGGACAAGTTTCCCTATCGCATCGCCGCGGGCTTCGAATACGACTGTGGCGATTTCGCCGGCGTGATGGACAAGGCGGTCAAGGAAGCCGATTGGGTGGGTTTTTCTGAAAGGAAAAAGCAATCGGCCCGGCGAGGAAAGCTGCGCGGCCGCGGCATGTCGACTTACATCGAGGCGACGGGCGCCGGTTTTGCGCCTCAGGACCAGGTGGAAATGCGCTGGAGCGCGGACCGCGGCCTTACCCTCTACGCCCCGACGCACAACCACGGACAGGGCCACGAGACCGTGTTCGCGCAGCTCGTCGCGCGCGAGCTCGGCATCCCGATGCAAGAGATCGGGCTACGCACCGCTGGCGCGGATTTCTATATCACCGGCAACGCCACCGGCGGTTCGCGCTCGCTCGCTGCGGTGGGCAGCGTGATCATGCTCGCCGCACGCGAGATGGTGAAGAAAGGCACGGATCTCGCCGCAGAAAAGCTCGAAGCGGCCGCGCCGGACATCGAGTTCGTGGCAGGCCGCTATCGAATCAAGGGCACCGATCGATCGGTGGGGATCGTCGATCTCGCCAAGGACGGAAAACTTGATGTCGCCTACCAGAACAAGTTCGGGTCGTGCTTTCCGAACGGCTGCCACATCGCCGAGGTCGAGATCGAGCCGGAAACGGGAATCGCGGAGATCGTCTCCTACGTGGCCTGCGACGACGCGGGCAACATCGTGAACCCCCAGATTGTCGAGGGGCAGGTGCAGGGCGGCCTGACGCAAGGTGCAGGGCAGGTGTTCAGCGAGCTCGCTGTCTACGATAGCGGTGGGCAGCTTCTTACGGGAAGCTTCATGGACTATGCGATGCCGCGCGCGGGGCTCGTGAGCGGCATCAAGCTCCTGGAGTATCCGGTGCCGACAAAGCTCAACCCGCTCGGCGCGAAGGGCGTGGGCGAAGCCGGCGTCACCGGCTCAATGCCCGCCCTCATGAACGCGGTGGTCGATGCGCTGCGTCAGGCCGGCGTGCGCCGCTTCGAGATGCCGGCGACGCCGGCGCGTGTGTGGAAGGCGATCCGCGAGGCGGAGCGGTAGTGCGGCGAAGCAAAGAGCGGATTCTCACCACGCACGTCGGCAGCTTGATCCGGCCGCAGGGCCTGCTCCCGTTCATCCGCGCAAAGCAAAGCGGCCAGCCCTACGACGAGCAGGCCTACCGCAGCTGCCTCGCGCGCTCGGTTGAAGAGGTTGTGCGCCAGCAGGCCGAGGCCGGGCTCGATGTGCCCAGCGATGGCGAGTTCGGCAAGTCGATCAGCTGGTCGCAATACGCGCTCGAGCGGCTGAGCGGCTTCGAGCGCCGCCCGCTCAAGGATGCGTCGAGCGTTGCGCGCGGAGCCGACCGCGCCCGCTTTGCCGAGTTCTATGACGAGCTCGACAGCGCGAGCGGGCCGCCGGCGACCGCGCTCGCCTCGGTCGGGCAAGCCGTGTGCGTGGGGCCGATCCGTTACACCGGCCAGGCCGAAGTGCAGCGCGACATCGCGAACTTCAAGGCGGCGCTCGAGCGCGCTGGCATCGTCGAGGGCTTCCTGCCGGTGGCGGCACCGGCGAGCGTGATTCCCGACCGCAAGAACGAGTACTACGCGAGCGACGAGCAGATGCTCGAAGCGATCGCCCAGGCCATGCGCGACGAATACCGTGCGATCGTCGATGCCGGCCTCCTGCTCCAACTGGACGACGCGCGCGCCGCGGTCACGTACGACCGCATGGTGCCACCGGCCACGTTCGCCGACTATCGGCGCTGGCTCGAGCGCCAGGTCGAGGCGATCAACCGAGCGACCGAAGGCATCCCGGCCGATCGCATCCGCTACCACGTATGCTGGGGCAGCTGGCCGGGCCCGCACACTACGGATGTGCCACTGAAGGACATCGTCGACCTCGTCCTGCGTGTGCGCGCCGGCGCCTACTTGATCGAGGCGGCGAACCCGCGCCACGAGCACGAATGGCGCGTGTGGGAAAAAGCCCGGCTTCCGGATGGGGCGGTACTCGTTCCCGGAGTGATCAGCCACGCAACCAATGTCGTCGAGCACCCGGAGCTGGTCGGCGAGCGCATCGTGCGCTTCGCGCGGCTCGTCGGACGGGAGAACGTCATCGCCGGTACCGATTGCGGCTTCGCGCAGGGGCCGTTCCACCGCCGGGTGCACCCCTCGATCATGTGGGCAAAGCTCAAAGCGCTCGCCGAAGGCGCGCGCCTGGCGACACGCGAGCTCTGGAGCTAGCGAGGAAGGTCGGGACTACGCTGCCCTGAGGTCGCGCCAGCGCTTGCCGTAGCCGCCCTCGATGGCGTGCAGGCGGGCGCGCAACGCGTCGAGCGCGGAGTGGATCCCGCTTCGGACAGTTTCGACGTCGCGCTCTTCGCCTTCGGAATACAGATTCTTCGCGTATTGCACGAGACGGTCGATCAGGCGCTGCGCTTCGCTGTCGTCCAAGAGGAGAAGCGCGGCCCAGCACAGGCGCCGGAACTCGAGCAGCGCGTCGTCGTCGTTGTGTCCGCCGTGCGAGCTGGCCAGCACAGCTTCGATCCCGGCGAGCGCGCTGCGGATCTTCTCGAGGTGGCGTTGCTTCATCACGACGCACATGTTTCCACCGACCGAGTGACTTGCACAGTCCTGTTCACAGCTTTTTGCCGCGCCGACTGTGACGAATTTCACGCTTGGCGCGTTGACGCTGTACGAGGGGCGCTTAAACGAGCGTCGCCATCAGGCGACACGGCGGGCGTCGCTCGTCCTTCCTATGTAGGGTTCCCGCCGGGCGTCCAGATAGTGCGCCCGGCTGTCGTCGAGGCGGTAGTCCTGCACGCGCCGCAGCTGGTCCGCACGCCGCTGCTTTTCAGCGCGGAGAATCGCGCTGTACCGGCGTACGCACAGCACCCCGAATGCCATCACCGGAACCCCGCTAAGAGCGAACGGCATCCCCACATGCAGACGCCCCAGGAGCGACGTGACCTGCTTGTGTACCGGCAGCAGGCTCTCCGGGTTCATGAGCCACGGCCATGGAAGTTGCGGGATAAAAGAGAGCACCGGCGCCGCTTTGCCCGCCTGGAGAAGCGAGTGGTCGGTAAAGACCAGCGTGAGTGGCAGCTTTACCCACGATCCTGTCTCGAACAGAACGGTGAACTGCCAGGCGATGAGCGCCATGAAGTACAGCACCGGCAGCAGGCCGGCGAGCACAATCCCGATTCCGAACAAGACGGCCATCCTTATCCTGAGACGCAAGAACCAAGCTTTCATAGATGAAGGATGCCGTGCGCCAAGGGGCTGCCGATGGCGCGCGCATTGGGCCGAAGGGACTACTTGCGAGAATGAGAGGCGAAGAAATCGCAGATGAGTGCCGTGGCATCGATTCGACGCCCGTCGAAGAACTCCAAAGCGGCGTCGCCGCCGCTCCAGGCGTGACCGAGGCCAGGGATGGTGACGAGCCGGGCGGCGAGGCGGCGGCCGGCATGGTAATCGGCTGCGAGATAGTGCGACACGCGCGGCTGAAAAGGACGCACGTTCGCCGGAGGCAGGGAGGCGCCGGCAGGCAGCTCTTCCGGCGTCAAGCCGTTGAAGAGCAAGAACTGCCGCACGAGGAATACCGAGTTCACCGGCGCTACATTGCGGTCGGCAGCGCCGTGAATCACCAGCGCGGGCAGCCGCGCTTTGTCACCCGCCTCGGCGCGCGCCCCGAGCGCCAGCGCGTCGGTTGCTGCGCGAGGCCCTTCGATCATCGCCCGTGCCGCATCATGCGCATCCGTGGCGGCGCCGCACGGAAGGCTGGAATGGATCGCCGCCGCCGCGAACAGCCGAGGTTCGCGCAAGGCCAAGGTCGCCGCCAGCGTTCCGCCCGACGACAAGCCGGCCACATAGGTGCGACGCGGGTCCACGCGGAACTTGTCGATCACCTCGGCTGCCTGTGCGGCGACGATCGCCGCTTCGCCTTTGCCGTTGGCGGTGCGCCGGTCGAACCAATTCCAGCAGCGCTCGGAATTCGCCATGCGGCTCTGTCGCGGAAGCAGCACGATGAACCCGCGCTGGTCTGCGAAGCGCGCAATGCGCGTGCCGGCCGCGAACGCCTCTGGGTCCTGGCGACACCCGTGGATCCAGACCACGAGCGCAGGATGTTCGAGGGCGTCGAAGTTGCGCGGCAGGTAGAGCAGGTATTCGCGCCATGGCGGAGCCGGCGCGACATTGATGAAGCCGTGGAGGCTCGATTTTCGGTTGACCGAAAACCGCCCCGGCGTCGGCAACGGCGCTCGTCGCGCGAAACGACGCGCCAGCGCGGCGAATTTTTGCCTTAATCCTATCGCGGCTTGGTGGATCTCGCGGTTACGTCAATCTGCGTGATTCGATCGCCATTGACGTACACGCGCGCAAGCGTGCGGCCGTACTTGTCTACGCCGCCGCGCTGAACGACGACTTCACCGGATCGAATGCGCCGTTGAAGGCGCTCGCGGGCTTGTTCGCCACCAGGCTCGCCGAGCTGCGGGGCCTGGATGCCCTCGATCTTTACCCGCTCGCCGCCACAGCGCAGCGTAGTGCCGTCGATCGCCGTGCACCACTCGCCGGCGAAAACGGCCGCTGTGCCGAGCAGGAAAGCGACGCCAAAGCTGACCGAGCATGTCCGGGTGAACATTCGCACATCCTGATCCCCTGGCGCGTCCCCGCAGAAGGGAATATTACGTGCGCTCGCAAAAACGCCGGCACGGGCCGGAAAAAGCTCTCTTCAGCGGTCCCTGCGCCGCGTGGTCAGGGCTTGCATAGCACGCCCGAAGGCCTGCTGGTGGATGCTTTGACAACGGGCGGCGCCCGACGAATCTGCACCTGCTGCTCCCGGCGAATTCTGCAAAAGGTCTTCCGCACGTCGGTGTCGAAGCTTGGCCTGTACTTGAACGACGAGTCGAAGATCGTTTTCATCGTGGTCCCCTCGCTTATCCTGACAGCGTCATAGTGTCAGCGAGGCTCGAGGCGTTTTCAAGTCACGGTCCATCGACGCCTGTCGCCGCGCTTCTACAGGTATGCTGGACAGCGTCAGGCCGGACAAAGAAATAGCGCCGACAGTTCATCAACACCCTCAACAAAAGTATTTCGACCTTACAGCGACGCTGCGCTAATTGACCGCAACGTATCGGAAGACGCGGACGGAACCGATCGGGGGCTGAGAGACGTACGGTGAAACCGGGTAACCCATGCCGATGAACTCTGGCAGGCTACCCTCGAGTACCTCAAACACAAGACCATCGGCGGGGCCGCCGATGAATCGAACCACTACTGTCGGGTTGAGTGCTTCTCCCGCGTTCATGCGACAAAGCTTCGTCCAACGGAAGCGCAACCGCATGAGCCGGTTGCCCTGCCTTCACATGAGATCACCCTACTAACCGGGTCAGTGGCAAGCCAGGCGCGCGATGCCTTCCCGCTCGGTCGCTCCCTATGCGCTCAAGCGCTGTTCGCCCTGCCGCCTTTCTTCCAGCGCAGAGTGAAGCGCGACGAATCCCTGCGTGAGCTTATGTTTGGGGGCGAGATAGACAAGGGGCTTCGCACATTCATGCGATTCGCGCACCTTCACCGATGACGAGAGATACGGCTCGAGGATTGGCAGACCCTCGGCGAGCAGTTCCTGCACCATCTTGTGCGGAAGACGCGCACGCTGCAAGAACTGATTGACTATGATGCCTTCAACGACGAGCCCCGCGTTATGATCGGCGCGAATTTCGGCGATGTCCTCGAGCAGCGTATAGAGCGCCCGGCGCGAGAAAATGTCGCAGTCGAAAGGAATGAGACAGCAGTCGGTTGCGATCAGCGCTGAGCGGGTGAAGAAATTGAACGCGGGGGGCGTGTCGACGTAGATGAAATCGTACTGCTTGTCGAGCTCGGCGAGCGCTTCACGCAGCTTGAAGATCTTGTAGCGCGATTCAAGCTTGTCCTGCTGCTGAGCGAGGAGAGGATGCGAGGGCAGGACGTCGAGGCGCTCGAACGGCGTGCCGTGCACGAATTCGTCCGGCTTCTTCGGCCGCAGCGGGAAGCTCAGCACCTGCTCGAAGAAGCCCGCGAGCGTCGGCTCCAGATCCCGGCCCGGCTTACCGAGGAGGTACTGCGTGGAGTTTCCCTGCGGATCGAGATCGACGACGAGTACTCGGGCGCCGGCGTTGGCGCTCACTGCAGCGAGGTTACAAGCGATTGTGGACTTGCCGACACCACCCTTCTGATTGAACACGACCCGCCGCATGGCTCCCTCCCTGTTCCCAGCTGCATGGTTGCGACGCCGCGGCCATCATAACCCACGATATGCGCTTTGCCAACCCCCTGCCGCCACTAGATCTAGTAGGGGGCTTCGCTCGATGCCTCTCAAGCGAGGAGCTGAATCCTGTTGCCGCCGCGTTTCTTGGCGAAGAACATCGCCCTATCCGCGGATTCGACAAGCGAATCTGCACTTCCCGCATGATCGGGAAATAGCACGACCCCAATGCTCGCCGTCAGGCGAACCTGCACAACCGGCGGCTTGATGGACGCGTGCACGGCGCTGAGGATCTTTTGCGCCACCGTCTCGGCATCCGTCGAGTCGTTCAGTGGCTCAATGAGAACCGTAAATTCGTCCCCGCCGAGGCGCGCGACGGTATCGGTCTGGCGCACCGCAGCTCGTAGGGCGTCGGCAATCGACCGGAGCACTTCGTCGCCGACTTTGTGCCCGAAATTGTCATTGACCGCCTTGAAGTTATCCAGGTCGATGAACACGACGGCGATGCGCTTGTCGGCTCGCGTCGCGCGGGCAAGCGCCTGCCTGAGCCGGTCGTGAAACAGCCCCCGATTGGCAAGCCCGGTGAGCGAATCGAAATATGCCTGTTGTGCCAGTAACCCTTCGAAGCGCTTGCGGGCCATCGCGCAACGGATCGCACGGCTAAGCGCCGCCGGGTCATTATTGCCCTTGATGAGATAAGCCTGCGCGCCATGCTCGCAAACCCGGATCGCGAGCGAGTCATCGTCAAAGCCGGTGACCACAAGAATCGGTGTGCGGGGAACCGCCAACGCAAGGGTCTTGACGCTGGCAAGGCCGTTGGAATCGGGCAGATGCAGGTCGAGCAGAATGGCGTCGAGCGGCAATGTTTGCGCGAGCTCGAGCCCCTCGCCAAGCGTCCTCGCGGAGGTGACCTCGAACTTGCGACACGGATCCTCCGATAGCGCCAGGCGAACAAGCCGGTCATCGCCGGGGTTATCCTCCACGAGGAGAACGCGTACCGTCTCCGCCTGGGCTATTTCAGCCCAGCTTTGTTCTTCGATGCGCCCCGGCATGCTCCGCCCTCGCCCTTTGCGTTATTGGTGGCCGCCATTACAGCGGCTGTAGGCACGAATTTGCCGGGAATAGCGCACAATGCTGAGGAGTCTTGATAAATGCGCTGAGATTTAACGATCAGGCGCGACGCCGGGCGAGCGGTTTGTCAGAATTCATCAAAGGCGTTCTGCACCCGAGGGGCACTCCAGGAGGCGAAATGCACGCAAGGCTGCTGCTAGGCGCGAGGACGGCGTACATCGGTATGCCATTCGTGGCCAAGGCTGCAACAGCCGCGATGACGGGATGCATGGTCCTCGGCGTCGCCTGGCTGGTTTACGCGACCGGCGGGGTCCGCTTCGCCTATCTGCACCTCATGTACGTTCCAATCGTGCTAAGCGGGCTCGCCTTCGGCGTGCTCGGCGGCGTGCTGGCTGCGCTCGCCGGCGGCCTCCTCCTGGGCCCCTTCATGCCGCAGGACACGTCTCTCGGCCTGATGCAGGACACGCTTAACTGGCTCTACCGGCTCACTATCTTTTGCTTCATCGGCGCTCTGGTCGGTGCGGGCTCGCAGCTGCTGCGACGCCAGCTCGGTCACCTGGAATGGCTCCACGAACACCACGAGGACACAGGCCTGCTGAATCTCGTGGGGCTGGTCAAGGAGCTCGAGGGGGCGCTGCGCAAGGGCCGGAAGCTGGTTGTCTCGATTACCCAGCTCGATAATCTCCTCGAGATCCAGAATACATTTGGCAGCGGCTTTGGCATGCGCGTGCTGGCCCAGGTCGTGGAGCGCGCAAAGCAGGTAGTACCGCCAGGCTCGCTCGTCGCACTGTTGCAGCCGGACCGTCTCGCGATTGTTGTGCAGGAAGAATCGGCCATGCAGGTGACGCGCGAACGCATCGAGGCGGCGCTGAAGGATTCATACCTTGTCGACGCGCTCCCTATCCATGTCCAGGCAAGCATCGGTGTCGCGCATTTCCCGGATCACGCGCGCACTGCCGAGGAGCTGCTGCAGAAGGCGAGCATCGCGATGCACTGGGCGGCGACGACAAAGTCCGGTATCTCGCTCTATGACAGCGTGGGCGACCGCACCAGCCGCGACAATCTGATCTTGCTCGGAACGCTACTTCAGGCAATCGAGCGGGGCGAACTGGAGGTCTGGCACCAAGCGAAGCTTGCTCTGGCCACCGGCGAGATTGCCGGCACTGAAGCGCTATTGCGCTGGAACCATCCGCAGCGCGGCATGGTACCCCCCGCGCTTTTTATCCCGCAAGCCGAGGAGACCACGCTCATCAACCCGATCACCGAGGCCGTGATCTCGATGGCGTTCGCCGATGCGGGAAGCTGGCGCGCCGGCGGGCATCGCCTGCGCGTATCGGTCAACCTTTCCGTACGCAATCTGCGGGACCGCATGCTGCTTGACCTGCTCGAGCAAAGCATCCGTCGTAACGAACTCGAGCCGGGTGACATCGAGCTGGAGATCACCGAGAGCGCCGTGATGGCCGACCCGGACTATTGCATCCACCTCATCTCGATGCTGCGCGAGCGCGGCTACGGCGTCGCGATCGACGATTTCGGAGTGGGGCATTCTTCCCTTTCCTATCTCCAGAAGCTTCGAATCTCCGCCCTGAAGATCGATCAGGCGTTCGTCAAGACGCTCGCCTCGGACACGAGCAACCAGAAGATCGTGCGGTCGATCCTCCACCTCGCCAAGTCACTGGGGCTGGAGACAGTTGCCGAAGGGGTCGATGATCAGGAAGCCCTCGCTCTGCTGCGGGAGTGGGGCTGCGATTACGGCCAGGGGTACGGCATCCATCGTCCCGCTCCCGCGCAAGAGCTGACGCGCTTGCTGGAAGAACGGCGTCGCGCTAAGACCAAACGGCTTGCCGTCTAAGCGCGCACTACCACGGACATATCACGCGTTCATGGCATAGGCCACAATGAAGAGCAGGGCTGCCAGGGCCGCAGCCCTGGCTCCCCACGAGCGGATGATGATCCGCTCCTTCTTCGCCTCATCGGTGGCGAGTCCTTCAAACCATTCGGTGTCGTCTGCCATCGGTCGCCGGATCCGGGGAAGGTGTTCGCCCCGGGGGATTAACGTTCCGGGGAGGGCAGTATGGCCCCCAGGGCGAGATCACGCTTACCGCGTACGCAGAATAGGGATGCCGGCTCGCCCTTCGCATGAGAGCGTCGAACCAGCCTGAAGGACATGTTCGTACTACGCCAGGCCAGTACAGCCGGAACTAGCTAATTCGGAGCATCGTTTGAAAGAAGTTGACAAGCCGCGGCCGCGAAATCGCGAGCGGCTGGTAGGCTTCATTTCGCCAGTCGCTCGATAGAGGGACAAGAAGGGACGGCTCGTTACCACATTATCTAGGGGGGACTGTGTCTATTTTCGCTACTCAGCCGATCAGGGTATTGCTTGTTGACGACCACCGTTGCGTGCTCTGGGGGCTTGCGAAGCTGATCGAGTCGGCCCGTCCGCAGCTCGAGCTCGTCG
>DATFEI010000239.1:0-12234 GCA_035251315.1 Burkholderiales bacterium
TCTTCATGGCGATCAGGCAGTTGGTGTTCGCCGGGTTTCCGACCACGAGCACTTTCACGCTGCGGCTCGCCACGCGGTCGAGCGCCTTGCCTTGCGGGCCGAAGATCTTGCCGTTCGCCTCGAGCAGATCCTTGCGCTCCATGCCCGGGCCGCGCGGCCGCGCGCCGACAAGAAGCGCCACTTCGACGTCCTTGAATGCGACCATCGGGTCGGACGTGGCGAGCATTCCGTGCAGCAGGGGGAAGGCGCAGTCGTCGAGCTCCATCATCACGCCCTTCAACGCTTTCTGCGCTTTCTCGTCCGCAATTTCCAGCATCTGCAGGATCACGGGCTGGTCGCTTCCGAGCATCTCGCCGCTGGCAATGCGAAACAGCAGCGAGTAGCCGATCTGGCCGGCTGCGCCGGTGACGGCGACGCGCACGGGGGACTTGGACATTTACGGGCTCCGCCTAGTAGGAGAAAAGGGGCAAGGAGAAGAAAAGGGGAACGAGATCCAGTTGATTATAATTGTCCTCGCCCGGAATTAGGGGCCGGGCGCTTTCATGGCGAGCGCGTCCGCTAAAAAAATCCGTCCCAAGTACCTCAGCCTGTCCGCGCTCCTCTTCGAGATCAGACTGCCGGTGCCCGGCTGGGTCTCGATCCTCCACCGCATCTCGGGCGCGCTGCTCTTCTTCCCGTTCACCGCCTGGCTGCTTTTCATGCTGGACGCGAGCCTCGCGAGCGAGCAGGGATTCGAAGCCGTAAGAGGCCGCTACCTGCAGCTGCCGCTGGTAAAGCTCGGCATGCTGGTCTTCATCTGGGCGTTCTGCCACCATTTTTGTGCCGGGATCCGCTATCTCTTCCTTGATCTCGACAAGGGCATCGACCTGAGAACGGCTCGCATCACAAGCTGGCTGGTGATCGGCGTATCGCTCGCGCTCACGGCGCTCTTCGGAGCCAAGCTGTGGTGAAGCGGCTCGTCGTCGGCGCGCACTACGGGCTCGGCTCGTGGCTCGCCCAGCGCGTCACTGCGGTCGTCATCGCGGTGTACGTGGGGATCGCCGCCGGTGTCGTGCTCAGCAATCAGCCCCTCACTTACGCGGCGTGGCGGGATCTTTTCGCCCAAGGCTGGATGCGGGTGGCGACCCTGGTCTTCGCCGTGAGCCTCGTCTGGCATACGTGGGTCGGGGTACGCGACATCCTCATGGACTACATCAAGCCCGACGGGCTGCGATTCACCTTGCAGGTGGTGACACTTCTCGTGCTTGCGAGCTATCTCGGTTGGGCGGTGCAGATCCTGTTCCGATGACTCCCGTCAGGCGATTCGATGCGATCGTGGTCGGCGCCGGAGGGGCGGGCATGCGCGCGGCGCTCGAGCTCGCGCGGGCCAACCTCAAGGTCGCGGTGCTGTCGAAAGTGTTCCCGACGCGCTCGCATACCGTCGCCGCCCAGGGCGGCATCGCCGCGCCGCTCGCGAACTCCGCGGAGGACAACTGGCACTGGCACATGTACGACACCGTCAAGGGCTCTGACTACCTCGGAGACCAGGACGCGATCGAGTATATGTGCCGGCGCGCGGTCGAGGTGGTGGTGGAGCTCGAGCACATGGGAATGCCGTTCGACCGCATCGAGAATGGCAAGGTCTACCAGCGGCCCTTCGGCGGCCACACTCAGAACTACGGCAGCCCGAAGATGGCGATGCGCGCCTGCGCCGCGGCCGACCGAACGGGGCACGCCATGCTGCACACGCTCTACCAGCAGAACGTGCGCGCCAACACCCAGTTCCTGGTCGAGTGGATGGCGCTCGACCTCATCATCGATCCGCAGGACGGCGCTTGCGTGGGCGTCACTGCCCTGGAGATGGAGACCGGGGAGCTGTTCATCTGCCAGGCCAAGGCGACCCTTCTCGCGACCGGCGGCTCGGGACGCATGTTCTTCAGCTCGACCAACGCGTTCATCAACACCGGGGACGGCCTCGGGATGGCGGCGCGCGCCGGGCTGCCGCTGGAGGACATGGAGTTCTACCAGTTTCATCCCACTGGGGTTTACGGCGCCGGCGTGCTGATCACCGAGGGGGTGCGCGGCGAGGGCGGCTACCTGCTCAACAAGAACGGCGAGCGCTTCATGGAGCGCTATGCGCCGAACGCTAAGGACCTGGCGAGCCGCGACGTGGTGTCGCGCGCGATGACCACCGAGATCAAGGAAGGCCGCGGCTGCGGCCCGGAAGGCGACTACCTCGAGCTCAAACTCTCGCACCTGAAGCCCGAGGACATCATCAAGCGCCTGCCCGGGATCCGCGAAATCGCGATCAAGTTCGCCAACGTCGACCCGATCCGCGACCACATCCCGGTCGTGCCCACGGCGCACTACCAGATGGGCGGCGTTCCCACGAACTACATGGGGCAGGTGGTGGCGCCCGAGGGCGCGAGCAAGGAAGCGATCGTGCCCAGCCTGTACGCCGCCGGCGAATGCGCCTGCGTTTCAGTGCACGGCGGCAACCGCCTGGGCTGTAATTCGCTTCTCGACCTGGTGGTATTCGGCAAGGCAGCCGGCGAGCAGATGATCAAGGACATGCGCTCGCAGCCGAGCCCGCACCGCGCGCTGCCCAAGGACGCCGGAGACGCTACCCGGTCGAGACTTTCCAGATTGGATTCTGCAACCAGCGGCGAGCGAGTGGCCGACGTGCTTAACGAGCTGCGCCGCACGATGCAGAAGCATTGCGGCGTGTTCCGCTTTCCGGAGGATCTGGTTTCGGGGGTGCGAAAAATCGAGGAGATCGCCGCACGCGCCGGCCGCACCTTCATTGCGGACAAATCCAAGGTCTTCAACACCGCGAGGGTGGAGGCGCTGGAGGTCGATAACCTGGTCGAGACGGCGCTCGCGACAATAGTCTCGGCCGAGGCGCGCAAGGAGAGCCGCGGCGCTCAGGCGCGGGCGGACTTCCCGGAGCGCGACGACAAGAACTGGATGAAACACACGCTGTGGTACAAGGAGCGAAACCGCCTCGACTACAAGCCGGTGCACCAGAAGCCGATTTCGGTCGAGACGATGGAGCCGAAGGCAAGGACATATTGAGGAAGAAGGGCAGATGAAGCTTTCGATCTACCGTTACGACCCGGACAAGGACGCGAAGCCGTACCTGAAGGACTACGACGTCCCGCTCGAGCCCTCGGACCGGATGCTGCTCGACGCCATGGTGAAGGCGAAGGCCCAGGACGACTCGCTCGCCTTCCGTCGCTCTTGCCGCGAGGGCGTGTGCGGGTCGGACGCCATCAACATCAACGGCAGGAACGGCCTTGCCTGCGTCACCAAAAACGTCGACCTGCCCGAACACGTGACTCTGCGCCCGCTCCCCGGCTTACCCGTGATCCGCGACCTGATCGTGGACATGACGCAGTTCTTCAAGCAGTACCACTCGATCAAGCCCTACGTGGTCAACAACGACCCGCCACCGGAGCGCGAGCGGCTGCAGTCCCCGGAGGAGCGCGACGAGCTGAACGGGCTTTACGAGTGCATCTTGTGCGCCTGCTGCTCGACATCCTGCCCGTCGTTCTGGTGGAACCCCGACAAGTTCGTCGGTCCGGCAGGCCTCCTGCAGGCCTACCGCTTCATCGCCGATACGCGCGACCAGGCGACCTCCGAGCGGCTCGACAACCTCGAGGACCCGTATCGCCTGTTCCGCTGTCACACGATCATGAACTGCGTCGACGTGTGCCCAAAGGGCCTCAACCCGACGCAGGCTATCAACAAGATCAAGGAGCTCATGGTGAGGCGGGCCGTCTGATGGACGCGGTGGCGAGGAACCGGCTGCGCTGGAAGTGCCGTCGCGGGCTGCTGGAGCTCGATCTGGTGTTCGAGAAGTTCATCCCCACCGTGAGGGCTGAGGACGTGCAGCCCCTGTGCGCCTTGCTCGAGCTGCCCGACAATCAGCTCTGGGACATCATTTCGGGTCGCAGCGACGCCTACGACCGTCGGTTCGAGCGCACGGTAGCTCGCCTGCGCGCTGTTTAGGGGTACTACATATGGCCGAGAAAACCGCAACGCTGAAGCTACCCGAGGGCAAGACCCTCGACTTCCCGGTGCTTTCCGGCACCACGGGCCCTGACGTCGTCGACATCCGCACGCTCTACGGCAGATCGGGGATGTTCACCTACGACCCGGGCTTCCTGTCGACCGCGAGCTGCAGCTCAGCCATCACCTTCATCGATGGCGACAAGGGGATCCTGCTCTACCGGGGCTACCCGATCGAGGAGCTCGCGCAGCATTGCGACTTTCTCGAGGTGTGCTATCTCCTGCAGTACGGCGAGCTGCCGGACCGCAAGCAGAAGGACGAGTTCGTCGACATCGTCACGCACCACACGATGGTGCACGAGCAGCTCGCGCGCCTGTACCAGGGGTTCCGGCGCGATGCGCACCCGATGGCGGTGATGGTCGGAGTGGTGGGCGCGCTCTCGGCCTTCTACCACGATGCGCTCGACATCAACGATCCGCACCACCGGGTGATCTCGGCGTTCCGCCTGATCGCCAAGATGCCGACCATCGTCGCGATGTCCTACAAGTATTCGATCGGCCAGCCGTTCATCTACCCGAAGAACGATCTCTCCTACACCGCCAACTTCATGCGCATGATGTTTGCGGTGCCCACCGAGGAGTACAAGGTGAACCCGGTGCTGGTGCGGGCGCTCGATCGCATCTTCATTCTTCATGCCGACCACGAGCAGAATGCCTCGACTTCGACCGTACGCCTGTGCGGCTCCTCCGGCGCGAACCCGTACGCCTGCATAGCGGCGGGCATCGCCTCGCTGTGGGGCCCGGCGCACGGCGGCGCGAATGAGGCCTGCCTCCAGATGCTGGAGGAGATCGGCGACGCCTCCAAGGTGGAAGAGTTCATCAGGAAAGTAAAGGACAAGCACTCGGGCGTGCGCCTGATGGGCTTTGGCCACCGCGTGTACAAGAACTACGACCCGCGCGCGAAGCTCATGCGGGAGACCTGCCATGAAGTGCTGAACGAGCTCGGCCTGCACAACGACCGCCTCTTCAAGCTCGCGCTCACGCTCGAGAAGGTGGCGCTGGAAGACCCGTACTTCATCGAAAGAAAGCTCTACCCGAACGTCGACTTCTACTCCGGCATCGTGCAGCGCGCGCTCGGCATCCCGGTGGCGATGTTCACCTGCATCTTCTCGCTTGCGCGCACCATCGGCTGGATCGCGCAGTGGCAGGAAATGATCACCGACCCCGAGTACAAGATCGGGCGGCCGCGGCAGCTTTATAAAGGGGCCACCCGACGGGAGGTGAAGCCGCTCGACGAACGGTAAAGAAATCCATGCTTAAGGAATTCCTGAACAATTCGTACCTTTTCGGCGGCAACGCGCCGTTCATCGAGGAACTGTACGAGAAGTACCTCGCCAATCCGCAGTCAATCCCTGAGCAGTGGCGAGACTACTTTGATCGCATGCAGGACCTGCCGGGCGCCACCGACAAAGACGTGGCGCATGCGCCGGTGGTCGAAAGCTTTGTTCAAAGAGCGAAACGAGGTGAGTTTGCCGCGGCGCGTACGCTCCCGAGCGAGCCGGTCACGCCGGAGCGCCTGCAGGTCGCGGCGCTGCTGCTGGTGACCGCATACCGTATTGTCGGCGCGCGCTGGGCGAGCGTCGATCCGCTCAAGCGCATGCCGCGGCCCAGCATTCCGGAGCTCGAGCCGGCGTACTACGATCTCAAGGAAGCGGACCTCGACCAGAGGGTGAACGCCGGCTCGTTCGTCGGCCTGGAGAGGACTTCGCTCAGGAACCTGGTGCAGGCGCTGCGCGACACGTATTGCCGCAACATCGGCTTCGAGTACATGTTCATCTCCGAGCGCGCGCAGCGCCAATGGATCCAGGAGCGGATCGAGCCGGTGCGCGGCGCGCCGAAGGTGACCTCCGCCGAGCAGAAGCGCCTGCTGCAGAAGCTCACCGAGGCGGAGCATCTCGAGCGCTACCTGCATACGCGCTACGTCGGGCAGAAACGCTTCTCGCTCGAAGGCGGGGAAAGTCTCATTCCATGCATCGACGAGCTGATCCAGCGCGCGGGCGGCGCCGGGGTGCAGGAGATCGTGATCGGCATGGCGCACCGCGGCCGTCTCAACGTGCTCGTCAACGTGCTCGGCAAGATGCCGAAGGATCTTTTCCTCGAGTTCGAAGGCAAGCAGCCCTCCGAGCTGCCATCCGGCGACGTCAAGTACCACAACGGTTACTCGTCCGACATCTCGACTCCGGGCGGGCCGGTGCACCTTTCGCTCGCTTTCAACCCCTCGCACCTCGAGATCGTCAACCCCGTGGTCGAGGGCTCGGTGCGCGCTCGCCAACGCCGCCGCGACGACAAGACCGGCGATCAGGTGCTGCCGATCCTGGTGCACGGCGACGCCGCATTCGCAGGGCAGGGCGTGGTGATGGAAACGCTGAACCTCTCGGGCACGCGCGGATACGGTACGGGTGGGACCATTCATTTGATCGTGAATAATCAGATCGGCTTTACGACCTCCGATCCGCGCGACGTGCGCTCGACGATCTACTGCACCGACGTCGCCAAAATGGTCGAGGCGCCGATCTTCCACGTGAACGGCGACGACCCCGAGGCGGTGCTGTTCGTGACCCGGCTCGCGCTCGAGTTCCGCCAGGCGTTCCACAAGGACGTGGTGATCGACATCGTTTGCTTCCGCAAACTCGGCCACAACGAGCAGGACGAGCCGGCGGTGACGCAGCCGCTCATGTACAAGAAGATCACGCAGCATCCTGGCACGCGCAAGCTCTATGCCGACAAGCTCATCACCCAAAGAGTGATCCTGGAAGCCGAGCCCGAAGCCATGATCAAGGCGTATCGCGCCACGCTCGACGCCGGTCAGACCGTGAGCCCGGTGCTGTCGAACTTCAAGTCCAAGTTCGCGGTCGACTGGGCGCCGTTCCTCGGCGCCAAGTGGACCGATGCCGCCGACACGCATGTGCCGCTGCAGCAGCTCCAACGGCTTTCGGAAGCGGTCACCACGTTGCCGGAGGGTTTCAAGCTGCACCCGTCGGTCGCGCGCGTGATCGAGGCGCGCAAGCAGATGGCGGCCGGCAAGCTTCCGGTCGACTGGGGAATGGCGGAGACGCTGGCGTACGCCTCGCTCCTCTCCAACGGCTACGACGTGCGTTTTTCCGGGCAGGACTCGGGGCGCGGCACCTTCGCGCATCGCCATGCGGTGCTGCACGATCAGGACCGGGAGCGCTGGGACCAGGGCAGCTACGTCCCCCTCCAGAACATCGGCAAGGACCAGGGTGATTTCGTCGTGATCGACTCCGTGCTGTCCGAAGAAGCGGTGCTCGGCTTCGAGTACGGCTTCGCGACAGCCGAGCCGAACGCGCTCGTCATCTGGGAGGCGCAGTTCGGCGACTTCGTGAACGGCGCGCAGGTCGTGATCGACCAGTTCATCTCCTCGGGCGAGACCAAGTGGGGACGCGTGTGCGGACTCGCGATGTTCCTGCCGCACGGCTACGAGGGGCAGGGCCCCGAGCATTCGTCCGCGCGCCTCGAGCGCTTCCTGCAGCTCTGCGCCGAGCACAACATGCAGGTGTGCGTGCCGACCACCGCGGCGCAGATCTTTCACCTGCTGCGCCGGCAGATGCTGCGGCCTTTCCGCAAGCCGCTCGTGGTTTTCACCCCGAAATCGCTGTTGCGCAAGAAGGAAGCCGCATCACCGATCGCCGAGCTCGCCAACGGCTCGTTCCAGACCGTGATTCCCGAGGTGGAGCCGCTGGAAGCGAAGGAGGTGAAGCGCATCATCGCCTGCAGCGGCAAGGTGTATTACGACCTCATCTCAAAAAGTTCCGAGCTTCGCAGAGCCGATGTTGCGGTCATCCGCATCGAGCAGCTCTATCCGTTCCCGCACAAGCAGTTCGAGGCCGAGATAAAGCGCTATCCCCACGCGACCGAAGTGGTGTGGTGCCAGGAAGAGCCGCAGAACCAGGGCGCCTGGTACCAGAGCGGCCACTACTTGCGCCAGAACATGCGCGAGGAGCAGAAGCTGTACTATGCCGGCCGTCCTGCTTCGGCCGCCCCGGCGGGCGGCTACATGGCGCGCCATAACGAGCGGCAAAGGGCGTTGGTGGAGCAGGCGTTCGGCAACTACAAGTAGGAATTCGGGGTCAGGGTGCTGGAATTCGGGGTCAGGGTCGAGATTCGTTTCTACGTACGTGAAAACTGAATCTCGACCCTGACCCCGAATTCCACGCCCGTCCCCGAATTCAGTCCCGGCGAGTTACTCGCTGGTTTTTCGCTAACCCGGGAAAGGCTCAGCCGGCACCGGGGAAAAACTGAACGGGAGAAGCGCAGATGATCGTGGAAGTGAAGGTGCCGCAGTTGTCGGAGTCGGTCGCCGAGGCGACGCTCCTCGATTGGCACAAGAAGGAAGGCGAGCGGGTCTCGCGCGACGAGAACCTGATCGACATTGAGACCGACAAGGTCGTTCTCGAGCTGCCGTCCCCGGTGGACGGCGTTATCGTCAAGATCCTCAAGAAGGCACGCGACTCGGTCGGCTCGGGTGACGTCATTGCGCAGATCGACACCGAGAGCAAGGCCGCGGCCGCAACGCCGGCTTCCCCGGAAAAGAAGCCGGCGGCTCCCGAAAAGCCCAAGGCGGCTCCGGCGATCATGCCGGCTGCGCAGAAGATCGCGGCGGAGAAGGGCATCGACACGTCGAAGATCCAGGGCACCGGCCGCGACGGCAGGGTGACCAAGGCCGATGTTCTTGAAGTCAAAGCGCCTAGAGCTCCGCTGCAGCAGCCGACGCCGCCCGTTGACGTCGATCAGCTCCTCACCGGCCGGCCGGAACAGCGCGTGCCGATGTCGCGCCTGCGCCAGCGAGTGGCCGAGCGCCTGGTGCAGTCGCAGTCGACCGCGGCGATCCTCACTACGTTCAACGAAGTCAACATGGCGCCCGTGATCGAGATGCGCAAGCGCTACCAGGAGCGCTTCGAGAAGGAGCACGGCACGCGCCTGGGCTTCATGTCGTTCTTCGTGAAGGCGGCGGTGCATGGGCTGAAGCGTTTTCCGGTGGTGAACGCCTCGATCGACGGCACCGACATCGTCTACCACGGATACTTCGACATCGGCGTCGCAGTGGGCAGCCCGCGCGGCCTGGTGGTGCCGATCCTGAGAGACGCCGACCGCATGAGCTTCGCCGAGATCGAAAAGAAGATCGCCGATTTCGGCAAGCGTGCGCAGGACGGCAAGCTCGCGATCGAGGAGCTTACCGGCGGCACGTTCTCGATCTCGAACGGCGGCGTGTTCGGCTCGATGCTCTCCACCCCGATCATCAATCCGCCGCAGTCCGCGATCCTCGGCGTGCACGCAACCAAGGATCGCGCGGTGGTGGA
Organism: Burkholderiales bacterium; assembly: GCA_035251315.1. Taxonomy (GTDB): domain Bacteria; phylum Pseudomonadota; class Gammaproteobacteria; order Burkholderiales; family SG8-39; genus SCGC-AG-212-J23. Next base: position 9,369 of record DATFEI010000239.1, read on the forward strand.
GAACGGGCAGATCGTGGCGCGGCCGATGAACTACCTAGCGCTCTCGTACGACCACCGCATCATCGACGGGCGCGAAGCCGTCTTGTTCTTGATCAGTATTAAAGAGGCCCTGGAAGACCCGGCCCGGCTGATACTGGAGATCTGATGTCGGTGGCCGACGAGATCGCGAAGCTGCACGAGCTGCTGGCGCGCGGCGCCATCAGCCAGGCGGAATACGAACGCGCCAAGACGCGACTGCTCGACACGGCGCCTGGCCCGGGTGCGGGGCTCGCCATCAATCGGCTGCGCCGTCCGTTGGGCGATCGCTGGATCGGCGGGGTGTGCGGCGGCATCGCCCGGCTCACCGGGGTCGAGGCGTGGATCTGGCGGATGCTCTTCGTCCTCGGCCTCGTCTTCGGCGGCTTCACGCTCTTCGCTTACGTCGTGCTCTGGATCTTCGTCCCCAATGAAGACGTTTGACGTCGTCGTCATCGGCGGCGGTCCCGGGGGCTACATCGCGGCCATCCGCGCAGCCCAGCTCGGCTTCAGCGCCGCGTGCATCGACGAGTGGAAAGGCGCCGACGGCAGACCGGCGCTCGGCGGCACGTGCACAAACGTCGGCTGCATTCCATCGAAGGCGCTGCTCCAGTCCTCCGAGAACTACGAGCACGTCGGCCACCATTTCGCCGAGCACGGCGTGAAGGTGAAGGGGCTCGAGCTCGACCTTGCGCAGATGCTCAGGCGCAAGGACAAGGTGGTGAAGTCGAACAACGACGGCATCGTTTACCTCTTCAAGAAGAACAAGATCACCTTCTTCCATGGGCGAGGAGCGTTCGGCAAGTCTCCGTCCGAAGTGATCGTCAATGGGGAAGCGTTGCAGGCGAAACACGTCATTGTCGCGACGGGCTCGAACCCTCGGGCGCTGCCCGGCGCCGACTTCGACGAGAAGCTCATCCTCAGCAACACGGGCGCGCTCGCCATCCGGGAGGTCCCGAAGCGCCTGGGGGTGATCGGCGCCGGGGTGATCGGCCTGGAGATGGGCTCGGTCTGGCGGCGGCTGGGCGCCGAAGTGACGCTCCTCGAAGCCTTGCCCAGCTTTCTCGGGGTGGCGGACGAGCAGGTGGCGAAGGAGGCAGCGAAACTCTTCGCGAAGCAGGGCCTTAGGATCGAGCTGGGAGTAAGGATCGCGAAAGTTGATAAGAAGAAAAGCGTTACGGTTCAGTACACTGCATCTGACAATTCAACCAAGACCTTGGAGTGCGACCGGCTCATCGTTTCGATCGGCCGGGTGCCCAACACGGAGGGACTGAATGCCGCCGGCGTGGGCTTGAAGCTCGACGAGAGCGGATTCATCGAAGTCGATGACGAATGCCGCACCAACCTTCCCAACGTCTGGGCGATCGGCGATGTCGTGCGCGGGCCGATGCTCGCGCACAAGGCCGAGGAGGAGGGCGTGGCCGTAGCCGAGCGCATCGCCGGCCAGAAGCCGCACTTCGACTTCAACACCGTGCCGTGGGTCATCTACACCGCGCCCGAGATCGCCTGGGTCGGCAAGACCGAGCAGCAGCTGAATGCGCAGGGCGTGGAGTACCGCGCGGGCGTATTCCCGTTCTCGGCGAACGCGCGAGCGCGGGCCCTCGGCGATACAAGCGGGCTCGTCAAGGTCCTTGCGGCGTCGAAAACCGACGAGATTCTGGGCGTTCACATCATTGGCCCGTTCGCGTCGGAGCTGATCGCCGAGGCGGTGGTGGCGATGGAGTTCCGCAGCTCGGCCGAGGACATCGGCATGATCATCCACGCCCATCCGTCGCTTTCCGAGGCGCTGAAGGACGCCGCGCTTGGGGTCGACAAACGCAGCCTCAACATATAGATCTCTCTAGCGACGAAACACCCGCGGTGTCTCATCCGCGCGAGCGAAACTTGGAAGAACATCGTGAGCACCTAATTCGAACTCAGGCAACTCGAGCAGCTTCGCGAGCACTTGAATGAACGTCACGTCGAGCGCACAGCGCCCGGTTACGGTTTAGATCGAACGGGGGCCGCTTGGTGTCCGGCCCCCCCTACTGCACTTTTCCATCCCCCTCCCTAGTGGTCGTTGTCGTGCAGCTTCCTGCCGAGCGGCGCCGTGGAAACTCTCGCGCATGGAGCGCTCACCTGCAGTTCGAGTTGAGCGACGACATCATCGGAACGAAGCGGCACACCGATCTAGCGCCGGCTATCGGCAACCCTCGCTGCGGCAACAATGGGCAACACACAACAATCAGAGAGTTGGGAATTGCGGCTCTAGGCGTTTGACGGGGGCCAATGACAGCTTCATCACGTAGCCTAATAATCGATCGACGCGCGTTTCTCGCGGGCTCCCTTGCCGTCTTCGCCGCGCCGTTTCGCCGCAGAGGCGCAGCAGTCGGGGAAGGTGCCACGCGTCGGCGTCCTCTCGCACGGCAAACCGCCGCCCCCAGATGACGCCTTTCACCAGCGCGACCGCTTCGAGGCGGGCCTGCGCGAACTGGGCTGGAAGCCTGCCTCGACTATCGCTATGCCGAGGGAAAGCTCGATTGTCTGCCCGCACTGGCCGCGGAGTTGGTTCGTCTGCCCGTGGAGGTGATCGTGGCACGCAGCCTACGGCGGCGGACCGGGCGTGTGGCCCGGGCGCGCCGCCGTGGTGCGGATCTAGCGCGTACCGCCCGTGGCGGGCGCTTCCGTGCCCGCGACCTCGCGCGATCCGAGGACCTCGATCTCGACCCGACGGTCAGGCTGCAGGCACTCTATGAGCTTCTTGCCCGCCATCTTCTTGCACTGATCGCCCGTTACGGGCTGCGATTCGCCCTTGCCCTGGGCGGTGATCACGTTCGTCTGGGCGCCGCGCCCGGCCAGATAGTCCTTCACG
>DATFEI010000192.1:0-24543 GCA_035251315.1 Burkholderiales bacterium
TTCTGGCTCGAGGGTTGCCCGTACTGCCAGCGCATGACGAGCGTGACGTTCCGCGACCCGGGGGTGCTCGAGCGGCTGAAGCGCGGCTTCGAGCCGGCAGGCGTGAACGTGCGTGGGGACCGCGACATCGCGTGGACCGACGGCGCCACGCTTACGGAGAAGCAGCTCGCCGCGAAGCTCGGGGTCCGCGGCACCCCGACGATTCTTTTCCTGGACGGGAAAGGCGAGATCGCGCTGCGGCTGGTCGGCTACGTCGCGCCCACCGAGTTCGCGCGCGCGCTCGACTCGCTCAGCACTGCTCCCACGGCAGTCCTTCGAAGCGCCAGCCCGCGATAGTGTTGCGCTGGTGGCCCGCGTTGAGCGGCCCCTCGAAGCCATGGCTCACGTTGTAGACGCGCTGGAAGCCGTGGCGCTCGAGTTCCTCGCCCGCCTCCTGCGAGCGGTTGCCGCTGCGGCAGATCAGCACGATCGGGCGCATCGCGTGGTTGGTTCCGGCGAGCTTCTTCACCTGGCCGACAAAATGCGGGTTCACGTCCCAGTCGGGCCCATCGTTCCACGAAACGTGCAGCGCGCCCACCGGGTGGCCGACGAAGAGGTATTCCATCTCGCTGCGGCAATCGATGAAGAGCGCGTCGGCGTTCTTGCTGAGGAAGTCCTGCGCTTGCCTGGGCGGAAGGTGCTCCATGGTCCGTATCTTATGACTAGAATGCCCCATGGATACCGTAGAGATAAAGGTGGAAGGCATGGACTGCGACGGCTGCGTGAAGAGCGTCACGCGCATGCTCTCGGCGGTGCCGGGAGTCTCGAGCGTGGACGTCTCGCTCGCCCAAGCCCGCGCGCGGGTGACCTACGACCCGGCCAAGGCGGGCCTCGCGGACTTCAAGCGGGCCGTGGAGCGCGCCGGGTACAAGTCGCCGTGAAGGCTTCGCTAAAGCCGGGCCTGCAATTCACCAATGCCATCACCGTGGATGAGCCGCGGTGCATCAGCTTCATGGGAAAAGAGGGCATGGTGTATGCGACGCCGCGCATGGTGAGCGACGTCGAATACGCCTGCCGCGACTTCCTGCTCCAGCACCTGGACCCGGGCGAGGACTCGGTCGGCGCGCACGTCTCGATCGATCACCTTGCTGCGACACCGATGGGGTTGAAGGTGTCGATCGAGGGCCGCGTCGAGGAGGTGGACCGTCGCAAAGTGGTATTCACCTTCTCGGTGAAGGATCCGGTCGAGGAGGTCGGCCGCGGCAAGCACATCCGCTTCGCGGTGGAGACCGCGAAAACCTTCGACCGCCTCAAGGCAAAGCGCGCGAAGGCCGGGCTCTAGGGCTCAGGGTTGAATGTTTGCGGCGTCGCGCGGCGCTTCGTCTTCCTGAGCGGCACGCACAGTCAGGCGCTGGCGCCGCCGCGGTCGGCGTAGAGCAGCACGATGTCCATGGCGGCAAGAAAAGCTTCGAGCGGCGGTTGGGCGCGGGCCTCGATCCAGCTCGATAGCTCGACCGGCGAGACGCGCAGATGGCGCGCGAGCTCGTGTAGGCCGCCGCAGACTTCGCAGGCACGCTGCAGCGTGCGTGAATGGACCGTCGCCCGCGAGGATGACGCGCCACCGCAACCTGCCGGTCCGACGCCGGGCCTTTCCATGGGGCCAATCATCGGGCGAGGGCCTTGGCTCGCTCAAGTCGCCGGCCGCTGAACCTGGTGTGGCCATAATTCGCCTTGTAGCCGGCCATCGACGAAAGCCGTCCCCTGACGACGCCGAGTAGAATCGAGCGGTGCGCTTTACGGCCGGTCTTTCGCTCCTTTTCTTCGCCTTCGCGGCCTGGGGCCAAAAGCCCCAGCCCGCGCTTCCGGTCAAGGCGGTTCCGGCGAAGCTCGCGCGCGCGGTGATCGAGACTGGCGCGATCGGCACCCTGCGCGCCGACGAGGCGGTGATGATCCGGCCTGAGATCGCCGGGCGGATCGACCGCATCGCGTTCGACGAGGGGCAGAGCGTGAAGAAGGGCGCGCTCCTTGCGACGCTCGATGCCGCCGAGACGCGCGCGCTGGTCGCGTCGTCGCGGGCGCAGGCTGGGCTCGACAAGCAGCGCCTGGAGCGCGCTGCCGACCTGCAGAAAAAAGGCTTCATCAGTCAGCAGGCGCTCGACGAGATGCAGTCGAACTACGCGCGCTCGGCCGCCAAGCTGCGCGAGGACGAGGCGAAGCTCGCGAAGAGCGAGATCCGCGCGCCGTTCTCCGGCGTCGCGGGCCTGCGCCAGGTGAGCGAAGGCGCCTACGTTGCCGCCGGGACCGATATCGCGCGGCTGGAGAAGATTGACCAGCTCAAGCTCGATTTCCGCCTCCCCGAGACCTATCTCGCCCAGCTAAAGCCCGGCCTCGCGGTAAGCGTGGCCGTGGACGCGTTTCCGCAGGCCAGCTTTCCCGGCAACATCTACGCGATTGAGCCGGCTGTGGACGAGCAGACGCGCACCGTGCTCGCACGCGCCCGCGTCGCCAATCCGCAGCTCAGGCTCCGGCCCGGCCTGTTTGCGCGCGTGCAACTCACCCTTGGTGTGCGCGAGAACGCGGTGTGGATCCCGGAAGAGGCGATCGTGCCGCGCGGCCAGGACAGCTTTGTGTGGCGCGTAACGGACGGCAAGGCCGAGCTGGTGCCGGTGCACACCGGTACGCGCAAGGTAGGGGAAGTGGAAATCATGAAAGGCGTCGCTGCAGGCGACATCGTCGTTACCGACGGCTCGCAGCGGCTCGTCCCCGGCATGCAGGTATCGATCATCCCGAGCGCCAAGCCGGCGGCGGCGATCCCGGGAAAGAAAGGCGGCTAGCGTGCGGCTGCCCGAGCTCTGCATCCGCCGCCCGGTGCTTGCCACCGTGATGAGCCTCATGATCGTGCTGATCGGCGCCATCTCCTTCTCGCGGCTGTCGGTGCGCGAGTATCCGAAGATCGACACGCCGGTAGTCTCGGTGCGCACGGTATACAAGGGCGCGAGCCCGCAAGTGATGGAGTCGCAGATCACGCAGCCGCTCGAGGACTCGATCGCCGGAATCGAGGGCGTTCGGACGGTGAAATCGGTGTCGCGCGAGGAGGTGAGCCAGATCACGGTGGAGTTTGTTCCCGAGCGCGACGTGGACTCGGCGGCGAACGACGTGCGTGACCGCGTGGCGCGCGTGCGCGCGCTGCTCCCCGAGGCGTCCGATGAATCGGTGGTTTCCAAGATCGAGGCCGACGCGCAGGCGATCATCTGGATGGGTCTTTCCAGCGACAAGCATTCCTCGCTCGAGCTCTCGGACTACGCCGACCGCTATATCGCCGATCGTCTGAAAACGCTTCCCGGCGTCGCCTCCGTCATCATCGGCGGCGGGCGGCGCTACGCAATGCGCATCTGGCTCGATCGCGAGCGCCTCGCCGCCTACTCGCTCACGCCGCAGGACGTGGAGAACGCGCTTAAGCGCCAGAACGTCGAGATCCCGGCCGGGCGGATCGAGTCCGCGCGCCGCGAGTTCACCGTGCTCGCCGAAGCGGATCTGCGCACCGCCGAGCAATTCAACAACATGATCATCGTGGAGAGCCGCGGCTACCCGGTCAGGCTGCGCGACGTGGGCTCGGCGCGGCTCGGCGCGCTCGACGAGCGCAGCGTCGTCCGCCGCAACGGCCAGCCCGGCGTCGGGCTCGGCGTCGTGAAGCAGTCCACCGCCAACACCCTGTCGGTGGCCCAGGCGGCGAAGGCGGAAATGGCGCGCATTCAGCCGACTCTGCCCGAGGGCATGCAGCTGCAGATCTCGTTCGACTCGTCGCTGTTCATCGAGCGCTCGATCGACTCGGTGTACCGCGCGATGGCCGAGGCGGTGCTCCTCGTGATGGCGGTGATCTTCGTCTTCCTGCGCTCGCTGCGCGCGACGCTGATCCCCTTCGTCACGATCCCAGTGTCGCTCGTCGGCTCGTTTTTCTTCCTCTACCTCATGGGCTTCACGATCAACGTGCTCACGCTGCTCGGCGTGGTGCTCGCCATCGGCCTGGTGGTCGACGACGCGATCGTGGTGCTGGAGAACTGCCACCGCCACGTGGAGATGGGGAAGCACCCGGTGCAGGCCTCGGCCGACGGCTCGCGCGAGATCGCGTTCGCCGTGGTCGCCATGTCGCTCACGCTGACCGCCGTGTTCGCTCCGGTCGCGTTCGTGCCCGGCAACACTGGCAAGCTCTTCGCCGAGTTCGCGCTCACCGTAGCCGCGGCGGTGGCGGTGTCTGGCTTCGTCGCGCTCACGCTCACTCCCATGATGTGCTCCAAGATCCTCAAGGAGCATGAAAAACACGGCGGCATCTATCTCGCCATGGAGCGCTTCTTCCATGCGATCAACGACCGGTATCGTGCAGCGGTGGGCTGGACCTTGCGTCACAAGGCGATTCCTCTCACAGCGTTCGCCCTGGTGATCGCCGGCACGGCCGTCACGTACGCAAAGCTGAGGCACGAGCTCTCGCCGCTCGAGGACCGGGGCTACTTCCTCACGCTTATCAACGCGCCCGAAGGCGCATCGATGGAGTACACCGACAACTATGTGCGCGCGGTGGAGCGCATGTATGCCGAGGGCGTGCCCGAGATCCGCAGCATGTTCGCCGTGGTGGCGCCGGGCCTGGAGCGCCCCAACCCCGTGAACTTCGGCGTGACGTTCGCCCAGCTCGCGCCGTGGGAAGAGCGCAGCCGCAAGACGCAGCAGATCACCGCTTCGATGGCGCCTCGCCTCTCAGCGGCGCTGCCGGGCGTGCTCGCGTTTCCGGTGAACCCCAACTCGCTCGGTCAGGGATTCCGCACGCCGCAGGTGCAATTCGTGATCCAGGACAATACCTACGAAGACCTCGACGCTTCGGTCAACAAGCTCCTCGAGAAGACCCGGACATCCGGATCGATCGTCAACGCCGACTCGGACTTGAAGCTGAACAAGCCGCAGCTCTCGGTGGACGTCGACCGCGAGAAGGCGGCGGCGCTCGGCATCGATGTCGAAGTGATCGGGCGCACGCTCGAGACGCTGCTCGGCGGACGCCAGGTCACGCGCTTCAAGCGCGAGGGCAAGCAGTACGACGTGGTGGTGCAGCTCGAGGCCAAGGACCGCAGTACGCCGGCGGATCTCACCTCGATCTACGTGCGCGCGCGCGACGGCACGCTGGTCCAGCTTTCCAATCTCGTGCGAGTGCGCGAGACCGTGGCGGCAAAGGAGCTCAACCACTTCAACCGCGCACGGGCGGCGATCATCTCGGCGAACGTCGCGCCCGGCTCGACCCTCGGTGAGGCGCTCGATTTCCTGGACGATGCAGCGAAGCAGATTCTTCCTGCGACCGCGCGCACTGACCTCGACGGCGTGTCGCGTGAATTCCGCGAGTCGGGCGCCGGACTTGCATTCGTGATCCTGTTCGCCGCGCTCTTCATCTACCTGATGCTTTCGGCGCAGTTCGAGAGCTTCGTTTCCCCCTTCGTCATCATGCTCACCGTGCCGCTCGCGGGCCTGGGCGCGCTCGCCGCGATCTGGCTCACCGGCGGGACGCTCAACGTTTACTCGAAGGTCGGACTGGTCATGTTGATCGGCCTCATCACGAAGCACGGCATCCTGATCGTGGAATTCGCGAACCAGCTGCGCGACCGCGGACTCGCTGCCGCCGAGGCGGTGGCGGAGGCGGCGACCTTGCGCCTGCGGCCGATCCTGATGACGACTGGCGCCATGGTGCTGGGCGCGCTGCCGCTTGCACTCGCCGCCGGCGCGGGCGCCGAGGCGCGCCAGGCGATCGGCTGGGTCATCGTGGGGGGGCTCCTTGTCGGCACCCTCTTCACGCTATTCGTGATCCCGACCGCTTACCTGCTTCTTGTCAGGACGAGGAAGGCCCCGGTAAAGGTGACAAGTGCAGTCCCGGCTGCTTGACGGCGACAGCGCGCTGGTGACCGGAGCGGCGCGCGGCATCGGCCGCGGCATCGCCGATGCCCTCGAGGCCGAAGGCGCCCGTGTTTTTCGCGCCGACGTCGAGCAGGCGGATCTTTCAAACCCGCGAGACGCGGAAAAGCTTGCCGACGAGGCGATCCGCAAGCTCGGGAGCGTGTCGATCTTCGTCCATGCCGCGAGCCCACGCCGCCAGGAAACGCAAACCGCTCTTGGCGCGACCTACGCCGAGTGGCGAGAGATGCTCTCGGTCAACCTCGATGCGGCATTCATCCTCGGGCAGAAGCTCGGCCGCCACATGAAAGATCAGAAGATCAAGGGCCGGATCCTGATCGTGACTTCGCTTCACGCGGAATCGCCGCGCAACCTACCGCACTACAGCGCCGCCAAGGCGGGCCAGACCATGCTCGTGAAGGAGCTCGCGCGCGCGCTCGGGCCGTACGGTATCCGCGTCAATGCGATCGCCCCGGGCGCGATCCCGGGCGGCGGCTTCCAGGCGCCGCCCGGAATGGTCGAAAAGATTCCGCTTGGACGCTTCGGCACGCCAGCTGACGTCGCCGGGATGGCGGTCGCGGTGCTGTCCGAGCGCTTCGGCGCTTACGTCACTGGCGCGTCCATTGTCGTCGACGGCGGCATTGCGCTCCACAACTGGATCGATCCCGTTTGAAGTAAAGCCGTAATGGCCAACGGGCGCGAGAACCTGGTGTGGCCGGTGGTGCTGATCGCGCTGGGCGTGCTTTTCCTCGCGCACAACCTCGATTTTCTGCAGTGGCGCCAGCTGCGCGAGATCCTCTCCACATGGTGGCCGGTCATCCTCATTGCGCTCGGCGTCGCGCAGCTCGCCCGGCGCCGCCGCTAGATGGATTTCTCGCTCAGCCCGGAGCAGGAGCGCATTCGCGAGGCGATCGCGAAGCTGTGCGAGCGCTTCCCCGACGAGTACTGGCTCAAGCGCGACCACGAGGGCGGCTTCCCGGCGGATTTCCACCAGGCGTTCGCGCGCGACGGCTGGCTCGGCATCGCGATGCCCGAGGCCTACGGCGGCGCGGGGCTCGGTATTACCGAGGCGGCGATCATGATGCAGGCGATCGCCGAGTCGGGTGCCGGATTCTCAGGCGCCTCCGCCGTTCACATGAACATTTTCGGCCTGAATCCCGTCGTAGTGTTCGGCACCGGGGAGCAGAAGAAGCGCATGCTGCCCCCGCTCATCGCCGGGAAGGTGCGCGCCTGCTTCGCGGTCACCGAGCCGAATACGGGTCTCAATACGAAAAAGATCAAGGTGAAGGCTGAAAGGCGCGGAAGCACGTACTTCGTGTCCGGGCAGAAGGTCTGGATCTCCACCGCGCAGGTCGCGGAAAAAGTGCTGCTGCTCGCGCGGGCCCAAGCCGGGCTTACGCTTTTCTATACGGACCTCGACCGCAAATACGTCGAGGTGCGCGAAATCGAGAAGATGGGCCGGCACGCGGTCGACTCGAACCAGGTGTTCTTCGACGCACTCCCGGTGCCGGAGGCCGACCGCATCGGCGAGGAGGGAAAGGGCTTCGAATACATCCTCCACGGAATGAACCCCGAGCGCATCCTCATCGCCGCCGAGCTCGTCGGACTCGGGCGCTGCGCCGTGAAGCGCGCGGCGGACTATGCGAAGGAGCGAGTGGTGTTCGACCGGCCGATCGGCCAGAACCAGTCGATCCAGCACCCCCTCGCTGCGAACTGGATGGCGCTCGAGGCGGCCAACCTGATGGCGTTCAAGGCGGCGTCGCTTTACGACGCGACCAAGCCTTGCGGCGCCGAGGCGAACGCGGCCAAGTACCTCGCGGGCGAGGCGTGCTTCGAAGCCTGCGAGCAGGCGGTGATGACCTTCGGCGGATTCGGCTACGCGCGCGAGTACCACGTCGAGCGCTACCTGCGTGAGTCCTTCGTCGGCCGCATCGCGCCCGTGAGCCGCGAGCTTATCCTGTGCTACATCGCCGAGCGCGTGCTTGGCCTGCCGAAATCTTATTGATGAGCGCCTTCATGGCGTTTCTGCACCACCTGGCCGCGTTCGCAGTAGTGGCGGCGATCGCAGTCGAGTTCGTATTTATTCGCGACGAGCTCAACGCGCGGACCGTGCGGCGGCTGGCGGTCGCCGACGCCGTGCTCGGCTGCTCCGCGGCACTGCTGCTGGTGGTGGGACTGCTACGGGTGTTCTATTTTGAGAAAAGCGCGGCGTACTATTTTTCGAACAGCGCCTTTATCGTGAAGCTCGCCGTTTTCGTCCTGATTGCGCTCGCCTCGATCTACCCGACGGTGAAGTTCCTCGGCTGGCGCAAGAGCGCGCCGGACCCGGCGGCCGTGCCGGCCATCCGGCGCATCTTGCACCTCGAGCTCATCGGCGTGGCGATCATCCTGCTCGCCGCCGCGCTGATGGCGAAAGGCATCGGCTAGCGGATCGTACGGCCACCGCCGCCGCGCGTACCGCCCTGCGCGGTTTTCTGCCCGCCGTGCACCTCACCGCGCCATGCGCCGGTTTCGGCGCCGCGGCTCTCAATGAACTTCTTGAAGTCCTCGACGGTGTTCTCCACGCGCGCGCTGAACACGCCGATCGCGTCGCCGGTCTTCTCCACCACGCCTTCGGGCTCGTACTCCATGATCAGCCGCACGCGCGTGCGGTCGTGCGATAGCGGCTCAAACCTCACGGTGCCGGCGTTCGGCGCTCCCGAGGTGCTGCGCCACGCAATCACCTGGTCGGGAACCTGCTCGGTGATCTGCGCATCCCACTCCTTGTCCTTGCCCCAGATTTCCGCGTGCCAGTGCACGTGGGTATCGTCAAGCTGCTTCACTTCCTTCACGCCAGCCATGAAGCGCGGGAAGTCCTCGAACTGCGTCCACTGGTTGTAAACCGTACGCACCGGGCAGGCGACCTCCACCGACTTCTCGATCCTTTCCATGTCTAGTCCTCTCGCTGGGTTGACGTTTCTCACGAGTGCCGCAAGAAGCGTTCCCTTCGGTTCAGGAGGCTACGGCCGGGCATGGCCTTTGCATGCACGTCCCGCGGCAGTCCCCAACCACTCTCCAGGAGACGCATATCATGATTCTGAAAGCACTTACCGCCGCGACCGCAGCCGCGCTTCTCGCCCTGTCGGGCGCGACACTCGCCCAAACGTCGGGCTCCAGCAGCACTGGCGCGAGCGGTACGACCGGCGCAGGCGCCACGAGTGGCGCGACCGGCAGCTCGGGTGCGAGCGGCAGCTCCGCCACCGGCGCTTCCACCGCCGTCCCAGCCAAGTGCGTCAGCCTGACCGGCACCGAGCGCGAGAAGTGCCTGCAAGAGGAGCGCAGCGGCGCCGGCTCGGGCGCAACGGGCAGCGGCGGTCTTACCGGCAGCAGCCCGTCGACTTCACCGTCGACCAGCCCGTCGACTTCGCCGTCCAGCCCGTCCACGCCGGGTAGCGGCGGCATGTCCGGCAGCGGCGGCACGACCGGCAGCGGCACCACCAAGTAGAGGCAATTGGTCCGCAAGCAGTTGCGGTTCGCCCGGGGATTCCGTGTAATCCCCGGCAACCGCTCCTCGCAGGCGAAGCCATGGCCAGCGGCAAGCGTTAGGCCCTGCGTCCGGGAAGCCTGTTGTTGATCGAGAAAACGGAGAAGCACGAGATCCGCAATACCGGGCGGGCCTTACTGCGCACGCTCAACTTCTATTCGCCGTCCGCCTATCGCAAGGATGGTAATCCGCTTCCGCGCGGAAAAAGCTAGGTCTTTCGAGAGCTGCTCAGTGCTCCATTAGGAGCGATCCCCAGCCGGGGATGCGGTCGCGGATGCCGTAGTCGCGCAGTGCGTACCAATAAGTAGCGGTGTTGATCGCGATCACGGGCTTGTCGAGCCAGAACTCCGCGGCCGCGGCGACCTCGGCCATCGCGAGGTTAGTGCCGACCTGGACCACAGCGTCGACATTTCCACGGTTCACGCGCACGATCGCGTCGCGCAGCTCTTTTTTTGACACATGCGCGATCAGCGTCGGGCTCCCGCATTTCAGGCCTACCAGGTTTACCACCTGATAGCCGGATTCAGTGAAAAAACGGCGCACCTGGCGATCCCCGACCGGCATGTACGGAGTGATCACGCCGAGACGCCGGACGTCCCGGCCGTAGGCGCGCAGCGCCACGCGGCAGGCGTCCGACCCCATCGCCACCCCGCGCTTCGCGGTCGATAGCAACTTTCGCTTCAGTTTCCTGGAGCCTTCCAGCCCTTCCCAGAATGTCTCGGCCGACATGCCGAGCACCACGTAGTCCGGGTCGCATGTGAGCGCGGCCTCGAGCGCGGGGAAAAGCGCGCCGCGGATCGCGTCCATCATCGCCATGAACGAACGATCGCCGGTTACGCGCATATCCGGGATCACGAGGCGCGAATGATGGTTGGTCACGCCCCAGGGACGCATGGCGTCGAACTCCGGCTGCACCGAGGTATTGGTGGACGGCGCGAGCACGGCGAACTTGGCACGATGGCCGAGCGAATCGGTCACGGCGTTAGAATGCCACAGCAAGGAGGGAGACCATGACTAGAGACGAGTACGTCGCGAAGCTCAAGTCGCAGATCGACACCTGGAACGCCGAGGCCGCCAAGTGGGAAGCGAAGGCGAAACAAGCGCAAGCCGGCATGCAGGCCGAGTACGAGCGTCAGCTTGCCCAGTTTCACACTCGGCGCGATACGGCGATGAACGAGGTGCAGCGGCTGCAGAACGCCTCCGCCGACGCCTGGAAGGACATGATGTAGGGCGCCGACGCGGCGTTCAAAGGCATGCAGGCGGCGTTCGAGAAGGCGAGGAGCGAATTCCAGAAGAAATAAGAACCATCGGGCGCGGCCTTGCGTTCGAGGACCTGAGGCTCGGTGCGCGCTTTCGCACGCACCGCCGCACCATCCGCGAAGCGGACCTGGTCGCGTTCATGACGCTCACCGGGCTTACCGAGGAACTTTTCGCCGTCAAGGAAGAGAAGCAACTCGTTCCCGGCGCGCTCGTGTATTCCTTCGCAGAGGGCCTGCTGCTCCCCACGATGCAGGACACCGGCCTCGCTTTCCTCAATGCCAGGCTCGACATCAAGGAGCCAACGTACGTCGGCGACACGATTCACGTCGAATGCGAGGTAACCGAGCACCGCCCCGCGTCGAAAGGCGAGCGCGGCCTCGTGCGGTTCCTGAACAAAGTCATCACGCAGGACAACAAGGTAGTGCTCGAGTACACGCCGCTGCGGCTGCTGAAAAGGAGATGAGCGGACCGCTGGCGGGCTTGCGGGTGCTGGAGCTCGGCAGTCTCGTCGCCGGGCCTTTCTGCGGCAAGACATTTGCGGACTTCGGTGCCGAAGTCGTCAAGATCGAGCCGCCTGGCGAGGGGGATCCGCTGCGCAAGTGGCGCCGCATGCGCAACGGCACCTCGCTCTGGTGGCAGGTGCAGTCGCGCAACAAGAAATCGGTCACGTGCGACCTGCGCCGGCCCGAGGGCCAGGAGATCGTGCGCCGTCTTGCGCACCGCGCGCACATCATCGTCGAGAACTTCCGTGCCGGCGCGCTCGAGAAGTGGAACCTCGGCTGGGATGTTTTTTCGCGCGACAACCCGAAGCTCGTGCTCGTGCGCATCTCGGGCTACGGGCAGACGGGTCCCTACCGCAGCCGTCCGGGCTTCGCCGCGATCGCCGAGGGCATGGCGGGTTTCCGCTACGTCACCGGCTTCCCCGACCGGCCGCCGGTGCGGCCGAACCTGTCGATCGGCGACACCATTGCTTCGCTCCACGGCGTGATCGGCGCCCTGATGGCGTTGCATTCCGGAAAAGGGCAGGTGGTCGACGTCGCACTCTACGAGGCGATGTTCAACTGCATGGAGAGCCTGATCGCCGACTATGACGGCGACGGCTACGTGCGCGAGCGCACCGGCAGCACGCTGCCGGGAATTGCGCCCTCCAACCTCTATCCCTGCCGAGAAGGTTACGTCTTGATCGCGGGCAACGCCGACAGCCTCTACTATCGGCTGATGACGGCGATCGGACGCGCGGACCTGCGCGACGACCCGGCGCTTGCGCGCAACGACGGACGCGCCGCGCAGATGGAACGCATCGACGAGGCGATCTCAGGGTGGACTTCGAAACGGTCGTTGAATGAAGTCCTCAGCGAAATGGAAAAAGCCGAAGTTCCCGCAGGACGCATCTACAGCGCGGCTGACATCGCGGCCGATCCACACTTCGCCGCGCGCGGCATGATCGAGCAGGTGATCGCCGGCGACGGCGAGCCGCTCAAGGTGCCGGGGATCGTGCCCAAGCTCTCCGCCACGCCCGGCGCGATCCGCTCGCCCGCGCCGAAGCTCGGCGAGCACACCGACGAAGTGCTCCAGGCGGCGGGGTATTCGTCAGAGGAAATTTCCAGGCTTCGGAAGAAAGGAATCGTGTGATCGACCGCATCGACCACATCGTGCTAACCACGCGCGACCGTGAAGGCTGCATCCGCTTCTACCGCGACGTTCTGGGGATGGAACTGGTATCGTTTCGAACTCCAACGGAAGAGCGTTTTGCCTTTAAGTTCGGAAGCCAGAAAATCAACCTGCACGAATGGGGCAAGGAATTTGCGCCGCGCGCGCATGTCGCCGCGCCGGGAACGCTCGACCTGTGCTTCATCGCCTCCATGCCCCTGGAGAGGGTCATCGAGAATCTGAAGAAGAATCACATCGCGATCCTGGAGGGCCCGGTGGCGAAGACCGGCGCGATCGGACCGATGCGCTCGGTGTACGTACGCGACCCCGACCTCAACCTGGTCGAGGTCTCGGTCTACAATAAATAGCGGAGGAGGACCCATGAACAGACTGGTTGTCGCGTTGTGCGCCGCCGCGCTGCCCGCGGCCGTGAATGCACAGGTATTGGGTTTTGGCAGCGCGCCGCAGGGCTCGATCGGCTACAACATGAGCTCGGCGATCGCCAAGGTGATGGCCGAGGACGCGAAGCTGCAGAGCCGAGTGCAGCCGTACTCGGGCTCTAGCGCGGTCCTGCCGCTCGTGAGCTCGGGCGAGCTCGACCTTGCGGTGTGCAATGTGCTCGAGGCGCAGGAGGCGGCGAACGGCGAAGGCCCCTACAACGGCCGCAAGCAGGACAAGCTGCGGGTGCTCGGGACGCTGTTCCCGCTGCTCTCGAGCATCTTCGTGCGCAAGGACTCGCCCATCAAGTCGCTCGCCGACCTCAAGGGCAAGCGCATCCCGGCGGGCTTCTCGGCCCAGGTGACGCTGGATCGCATAATCGACGCGGTGCTTGCGAACGGCGGGGTCGAGAGAAAGGACATCGTGCCAGTGCTGGTGCCGAACGTGATCCGGGGCGCCGACGACTTCGTCGAAGGCAAGATCGACGGCGGTTTTTTCGCACTCGGCGCGGCCAAGGTACTGGAAGTGCACAAGTCGACGGGCGGCATCCGCTACCTGCCGCTGTCCGACGATCCGCAGGCGGTTGCGCGCATGCAGAAGCACATGTCCTACGCGTACGTGACGACGGTCAACCCGAGTCCGGCATTCGCCGGCGTCGACTCGCCGACGAAGCTCATGGCCTACGACTACGTGCTCACGGTCGGGGCCCACGTGAAGGACGACGTGGTGTACAACATCGCAAAAGCGGTGTACTCCGGCAAGCCCAAGCTCGTCGAGAGCCTGGGCGCGTTCCGCGGCTTCAATCCGGACAACATGGGCAAGAAGATGCCGGCGCCGTTCCATCCGGGCGCGATGAAGTTCTATCAAGAGAAAGGCATCGCAAAGTAATTTAGATGGCTGAGGAGTTCATCGAGCGCCCTCAGCCGGCGCGCGCCTTCGCGCGCACTATCTTCGCCCTTCAGGCGTTGCTGATCACGCTCGTGGTGGGCTACGTCCTCGACCTGCACCGCAGCTTGCTGCGGCTCAACCTCTACACCGAGCAGTTCCTATTGGCCGTGCTCGGCCTGGCGATCGCCTTGTGTTTTCTCTCTACAAGAAGAAAATTTTGGGACCCCCTGGCGGCAGCGGTCGGGCTCGCGCTGTGCGTGTATCTCGCCTGGCGCTACCCGCAGCTCTCGACCGAGCTTACCTCGCGCCCGCTCGACGGCATCGTGACCTCGGCGCTCCTCGCGCTTCTCGTGCTCGAGGGCACGCGGCGCATGGCGGGGTTTTCGCTTGTCGCCTTCACGCTCGCAGGCGTGGTGTATGCGATGTTCGGCCACTACCTCCCGGGCGTTTTCCAGGCGCGCCCGGTGGACTTCACCCGGCTCCTCGTCTATCTCAACCTCGACACCAATGCGCTCCTCGGTACGTCGCTCCAGATCGCCATCATCGTAGTCGTGCCATTCATCCTGCTCGGCAGCGTGCTCGGGCGCTGCGGCGGGTCAGAGTTTTTCACCGATCTCGCGCGCGCCTGGATGGGCCGCTACCGCGGCGGCTCGGCCAAGGTCGCGGTGGTCGGCTCGAGCTTCTTCGGCATGATCTCCGGCAGCGCGGTGGCGAACGTGAGCGCGGTGGGCGTCATCACCATCCCGCTCATGAAGCGCTCGGGATTCCCTGCGCAGATCGCGGCCGCGATCGAAGCGGTAGGCTCGACCGGCGGCCAGCTCATGCCGCCCGTCATGGGAGCTGCGGCGTTCCTGATGGCCGAGGTGCTGCAGGTGCCCTACGCCGAGGTCATGATCGCGGCGATCATCCCGGCGTTTCTTTACTACCTCGCACTCTTTTTCCAGGTGGACGTCGAGGCGGCCAAGCGGGGCATCTCAGGCGAGCCGCGCGAGCGTCTGCCGCAGCTCGCGGCGGTGCTCAAGTCCGGCTGGTACTTCCCGCTGCCTTTTATCGCGCTGGTCTACGCCCTCGTCAGCCTCAACTGGCAGGCTGAGTACGCCGCGCTCCTCGCAACCGGCGTCTTGATCGGTCTCTCCATGATGTTTGGCTACAAGGGCCAGCGGGTACCTGTCAGCCAGATGTTGGCAGTGATCGTCTCGACGGGAGGGGCAGTTGTGGACCTGATCCTGATCTGCGCTGTCGCCGGCATGTTCATCGGCATCCTTAACATCAGCGGCCTCGCGTTCGGCATGACGCTGCAACTCCTCGCGATTACCGGCGAAAGCATGGCGCTCATGCTTGTGGTCACCGCGGTAATGGCGATCCTACTCGGCCTCGGCCTCCCGACGGTCGGCGTCTACATCATCATGGCGACGCTCATCGCGCCCGCGCTGGTGAAAGTCGGCGTCGCGCCGATGGCGGCGCACATGTTCCTGCTGTACTTCGGCATCATGTCGATGGTGACGCCGCCGGTCGCCTTGTCGGCGTTCGCCGCCGCCAACATCGCGGGCGCCGACGTCGACAGGACGGGCTGGACCGCGACGCGCATCGGCTGGGCGGCGTACATCGTGCCGTTCCTCTTCGCCGTCTCGCCGAGTCTGCTCATGCGCGGCGACGCGCTTACCATCGCATGGGCGGTGGCGACGGCGTCGCTCGGCATCTGGCTCGGCACCATCGGCGTCGTGGGCTACTTCTACCGTCCGATCACCGGTCTCACGCGAGTGGCCTTCATACTCGCCGGCGTACTGACGCTCATCCCTGCCGACATGTTCCGCGGCGCTATCTTCACCGACATCGTGGGGCTCGCCCTAGGCGGCGCGCTCCTTGCGCGGGAAATCCATGAACGCAAAAAAGGGGTCAGACCCCTTTTCTCGAAGTAGTGGCACGGCTCGTCGCGGCATTCGGTTCGTCGCACAGCCCCGCGCTTGCGAGCTCGGTTGAGGACATGCCAGGCCACGCGCGGCGCGACGAGCAGCACGCGCATCACCTGGACCGCGAAGGAAAGCGGGTGACCTACCAGGAACTCCTGCATTCCGCGCCGCCCGGTATCGATATCAGCCATGCAATCATCGAAAAGCAAGTAACGGCGTGTGAGCGTCACCTCGATCGCCTCGCACATTCCATTACCGAAGCAAAGCTCGACGCGCTCATCGTGGTGGGCGACGACCAGCGCGAGCAGTACTTCGAAGACAACACGCCTGCGTTTCTCGTGTATTGCGGGGCGAGCATCCGCAATTCCACGCTCGACCTTCCCGCCGAAGCGCCCGAGTACTGGAAGCGCGCTCGCTCGCAATACCACGAACCGCATGCGCCGCGCGACTATCCCGTGGCGCGCGAGCTGGCTTTCCATCTCGTCGAGCATCTCCTGGACGGGGAGTTCGACGTTGCTTTCAGCGAAAAGCTCTCGAAACCAAGAGGCGAAGGGCACGCGTTCGGCTTTGTGCACCGCAGGCTCATGGGCGTGCGCGCGGTGCCGGTCGTGCCGCTCGTCGTGAACACGTATTACCCGCCCAACCAGCCGCGCCCGCGACGCTGTTTCCGTTTGGGAAAGATGCTCGCCAGCGGGCTGCGCGAGTTCGGCCAGGATATTCGTGTTGGCGTCATTGCCTCAGGGGGCTTGAGCCACTTCACTATCGACGAAGAGCTGGACCGCCGAGTGCTTGAGGCCTGCAGGACGGGCGATGAAGAGGCCTTGGCGTCGATATCGCTCGCGAAGCTCAACTCCGGGAATTCGGAAATCCGGAACTGGATTGTGGTCGCTGGCGCCGCGGCCGGCTTGCGCCCCGACTGGCAGGAGTACGTGCCGCTCTACCGCACACCGGCTGGGACGGGTTGCGGCATGGCCTTTGCGGCGTGGGGTGTCTGAAGGCTGAAGAAGCTAAGAAAGCGCAAGGTTGCTAGACGAGGGTCGTGCGCAGGCCATTCGTTTCGAGCGACTGCACCAGTGCCTCGGTGTGAGCGCGCTCGCGGGTCTCGATCAGAAACTCGATCTCGGTCGACTTGACCGAAGCGGTGCCGAACACGCGCTGGTGCTGCACCTCGACGATGTTGCCCCCGGCCTCGGCGATCAGGCCGGCGACCCGGGCGAGGCTGCCCGAGATGTCGGGCATGGTGACGCGCAGGCGCACGAGGCGCGCGTCGCGCACCAGGCCGCGCATCAGCACGGAGGCGAGCACGCGAGTGTCGATGTTGCCGCCCGTAATCGGCAGCCCGACGCGCTTGCCGGCGAAGCGACCCGGTTGCTCGAGGAGCGCCGCGAGCGCCGCGGCGCCCGCGCCCTCGGCGACGGTCTTCTCGATCTCGATCAGCGCGGCGACGGCGCGCTCGATCGTCTCCTCCTTGACCACCAGCACTTCCTCCACGAGCGACTTGATGATCTCGAACGCGGTGTCGCCGACGTCCTTGACCGCGATGCCTTCGGCGATGGTGTCACCGCCGCACTCCACCGGAAGGTTGTGCAGCCGCTGGTACATCGACGGGTAGTTCTGCGTTTCGACTCCGAAGACGGAAATGTCCTTGCGCAACGCCTTGGCGGCGATCGCCATGCCGGAGATTAATCCGCCGCCGCCCACCGGCACGACCAGGACGTCGAGATCGGGGACGGCCTCGAGCATCTCGAGTCCGACCGTGCCCTGCCCGGCGATGACGAGCGGGTCCTCGTAGGGGTGTACGAATACGAGGTTGTCGCGCGCGGCGAGCTCCCGCGCGTGCCGGCCGGCCTCGAACAGGTTCGCGCCCTCGAGCACAACCTTTGCGCCGTGCACCTGGGTATTGCGCACCTTGGTGTTGGGCGAGCCCTTCGGCATGACGATCACCGCGGGCATGCCGAGCCGAGCCGCGTGGTAGGCGACCGCCTGCGCGTGGTTGCCGGCGCTCATCGCAATCACGCCGCGACGGCGCTCCTCGGCGCCCAGCGATAAGAGCTTGTTCAGCGCCCCGCGCTCCTTGAACGAGGCGGTGAACTGGAGGTTCTCGAACTTGAGGAACACCTGCGCGCCGGTCAGCCGGGACAGCGTGCGGCTGGGCAGGCAGGGGGTGTGCTCAATCGCCCCGGCGAGGCGCGCCGCGGCGGCACGCACGTCAGCAGCCGAGACTCGAAGCATGGCGCGAAGTTTACGCGGAACACATCGCGGTAGCGGTCGGCATCGCGGCGGGATTATCATGCTCGCCCCTGGCATGGAAATCAGCCCTATAGCGAACCGAATCGCCGATCGCATCGCGCGTGTCGCCGATCCGTCCGACGAGCAGTTGCGCCAGCTCGTCTCGAGCATCACCGATTATGCGATTTATCTGCTCGACACCGCGGGACGGGTGGCGAGCTGGAACGCGGGCGCCGAGCGCATCAAGGGCTACCGGGCGGCCGAGGTTGTCGGCCGGCACTTCTCGCTCTTCTATCCGCCTGAAGAGCGCGCCGCCGGTGCCCCCGAGCGTGCGCTCGCCACCGCGGCGCGCGACGGGCGCTTCGAGGGCGAGGGGTGGCGCGTGCGCAAGGACGGCAGCCGCTTCTGGGCTGAGGTGGTGATCACCGCGCTGCGCGACGCGGAAGGCGCGCTGAAAGGCTACGCCAAGGTTACGCGCGACATGACCGCGCGCCACGCCGAGCGCGAGCGCGAGCAGCTCTTCGCCGCGACGTTCAACCACGCGCCGCAGGGGATCGCGATCGTCGACCGTAGCGGCCTTTACCTCGGCGCCAACGCGAGCTTTCTCGGTCTCCTCGGATATACCGAGGCCGAGCTGCGCGAAAAGACCGTGTTCGACCTCACACATCCCGAAGACCTGGGCGAGAGCCGGCGGCTGCTGGAGGAGGCGCTGCGCGCCAGGGCCGGACAGCTGGAGATCGAGAAGCGCTATGTGCGCAAGGACGGCAGCGTGCTCCGCGCCCACCTGAGCGTCGCACGCATTATCGACCGCGCGGGAACCGCCACGCGCTTCGTCGCCCAGGTGGAAGACGTCACCGAACGCCGCGCAGTCGAGGCGCGGCTGCGGGAGAGCGAGCGGCGCTTCCGGCTCCTGGTCCAGGGGGTCACCGACTACGCCATCTATATGATCTCGCCCGAAGGCGAGATCTCCAGCTGGAACGCGGGCGCCGAGCGCATCAAAGGCTATTCCGAGCGCGAGGTGCTCGGGCGGCATTTCTCGCTCTTCTTCCCCGCCGAAGAGCGCGCCGCCCATAAGCCCGAGCGCGCGCTAGAGACCGCGCGTGCCACCGGGCGCTTTGCCGAGGAGGGCTGGCGCCTGCGCAAGGACGGCAGCCGCTTCTGGGCGCTTGCGGTGCTCGACGCGATCCGGGACGAAGCAGGGCGGCTTGTCGGTTTCGCCAAGATCACGCGTGACCTCACCGAGCGCCGCGCAGCCGACGAGCAGATGCGGCAGACGCAGGCGCTGCTCGATGCGTTTACCCACAACAGTCCTGCGCTCATGAGCCTCAAGGACCGCGACGGCCGCTACCGCTTCGTGAACACGCGTTTTCTCGCGCGTCACGCGCTTCGCCGCGAGCAGGTCCTGGGCCGCAGCGACGCGGAGGTCTTTCCGCGCCGGCAGGCGGCGGCGATGAGCGTGCACGACGCCGACGTAATGGCGCGCGGCGAACCGGTGCAGTACGAGGAGAACCTGGACATCGCCGGCACGACCTACGTGAGCCTGGTGGTGAAATTCCCGGTCACGGGAGGCGTCGGCATGATCGCGGGTGACATCACCGACCGCCGGCTTACCGAGCAGGCGCTGCGCGAGCAGCGCGCGCTGCTAGCCGAGGCGCAGAAGCTCGCCGGCCTCGGCTGGTGGGAATGGAGCCCCGAGAGCGGCCGGGTGCTGTGGTCCGATGAGCTCTTTCGGATCTACGGGGTGTCGTCGGACACGTTCAAGCCGAGCTTCGAGGCGTATCTCGAGCGCGTGCACCCCGACGACCGCGAGCACTCTGGCGCGATGATGGCACGCACCCTGATGGATGGGCGCGGCTTCAGCACCGACGAACGCATAGTGCGTCCGGGCGGCGAGGTGCGCTACGTGCGTAGCCAGGTGGAGGTGGTGCGTAACGAGCATGGCAAGCCGATCAAGGTGCTGGGCGCGTGCCTGGACTTTACCGAGCAGCGCCACTCCGAGACCGCGCTACGCCAGGCGGCGCAGGACCTGCACGGCCTGACGCGCCGCCTCGTGCAGGCCGAAGAGGCCGAGCGCAAGCGTATCGCGCGCGAGCTGCACGACCGCGTTGGGCAAGCGCTGTCGGCGCTCAACATCAACCTGGACATCGTGCTGCGCAGCGGCGGCCTGGCCCCCGCCGCAAGACAAAGGCTGGTCGACTCGGTCAGCCTGGTTGATAGGACGCTGCAATCCATCGAGGGTGTGATGGCGGAGCTGCGCCCGCCGCTGCTCGACGAATACGGCCTTGCCGCCGCGCTCGACTGGCACGCACAAGAGTTCTCGCGCCGCACCGGCATTCAGGTAAGCGTCGACGGCGAGGCGGCCGAAGCGGTCAGGGGCCTGCGGCTCGAGGCCGCGCTTGCGCTCTTCCGCATCGCGCAGGAAGCGCTCAATAACGTACTCAAGCACGCCCGCGCAGCGGCGGTGCGCGTCGAGGTCGCGCTTGGCGGAAAGGATGTGGTGTTGAGCGTGCAGGACGACGGGGCGGGCTTCGAGATATCCCAGGCGCCCCGCGGGCGCCTCGGCGTGACGACGATGCGCGAGCGCGCCGAAGCCGCTGGCGGCCGGCTCGAGATCGAGTCTGCTCCCGGCCGCGGTACCCGCGTCGTCGCAACCGTTCCTATCTAGAGATGCCGATCCGAGTCCTCATCGCAGACGATCACGCCGTGGTAGCCGAAGGACTGCGCCATCTGGTGGAGGCCGAGCGCGACATCGAGGTCGTGGCCTGCGTGGGCGACGGGCGCGAGGCGGTTCAGCAGGCGCGCGATACTCAGCCCGACGTGGTACTCATGGATTTGTCGATGCCGGAGCTCAACGGAGCCGACGCCACGCGTGCCATCCTCGAGCGCGATCCGCGCTGCCGCGTGATCGTGCTTTCGATGTATTCGCAGCGCGAGTATGTGCGCCGCGCGCTGAAAGCCGGCGCCGCCGGCTACGTGGTGAAGCGCTCCGCTGCGAAGGAAGTGGTGGAGGCGATCCGCGCAGTGCACGCCGGGCAGCGCTACCTCAGCCCGCGCGTGGCCGACGTGGTCCTGGAGGACTACACCGACGAAAGGCAGGACGACCCGCTCGCGCGGCTTTCCGCGCGCGAGCGCGAGGTACTGCAGCTCCTTGCCGAGGGCCGCACCGGCGCGCAGATCGCCGAGCGCCTGTCGCTCTCGCAGAAGACGGTCGAAACCTATCGCGCGCGCCTGGTGGAGAAGCTCGGCATCCGCGACCTGGCCGGCCTTGTGCGCTTCGCCATCCAGAAGGGGCTCGTTTCACTCGACGAAGGTCCGTCCGGGAAATCCTGACGCGGTCTGTACGGCGCTCCCGACTTCGGCGCGCGCCCGGCGTTGCTACGATCCGGCCGTGCCGCTCACCGATCGCATCCTTTCCCTGCTTGTAGTGGAGGACCACGCCGATATGCGCACCGCGCTGCGCGACTGGCTGCTGACCTTGGCCCCGGCGCCCCTCAAGCTTCGCGAGGCGCGCAGCCTGGAAGAGGCGCTCGCGTGTGCCGCGCAGGCGCCGCTCGATCTCGTGCTCATCAACCTCGAGCTCCCCGGCCCGAACGGAATCGAGGCGACGCGCGCGCTGCGCAGGCAGCATCCGCAATGCGCGGTCATCGTAATGTCGGTGAACGACTCCGAGGCGCTGCGCACCGCGGCGATTGATGCGGGTGCGCTCGCCTTCGTCTCGAAACGCGAGCTGCCGTACGCGCTGCTGCCGCTCCTCGATCGGCTGCCCGCATGACCCCGAAGATTCTGCTCGTCGACGACGATCGGGCGGCGCTCTACGCGCTCTCGGAAGTGCTCTGCGACCTGCCGGCGCGGCTTGTGCTCGTCGGCTCCGGCGAGGAGGCGCTGCGCCAGGTGCTGAAGGAGGAGTTTGCCGCCATCCTGCTCGACGTGCGGCTGCCGCAGATCGACGGCTTCGAGGTCGCGGCGGCGATTCGGAGCCTCGAGCGGCTGCGCCGCACCCCGATCCTGTTCATGAGCGCGCACGAGGACCGTCGCAGCAAGCCGCGCGCGGGCGCGGTCCACGAGCGCTACTTCCGCAAGCCGCTCGTGCCCGAGCAGGTGCGCGCAGCGGTGCTCTCCTTCCTGCCGCCCGTTCCGCTAGCGGCGGGTCTGCGAGCCGCGGTGCAGGATCCGATATAAGCGCGCCATGGAGCGCACCGCGGTTTTCAGGGAATTGCGGGCCGGAGCTTTGCCAGCAGCCTGATGAGGTCGGCAGGGTCGTACGGCTTCGCCACGTGGTGGTCGAAGCCCGCGAGATTGGCGAGGATCCTGTCCGAGGCCTGCTTCCACGCCGTTACCGCAATCAACACCGGGCAGCGCTCGGCATAGCGCTGGCGCAGCCGGCGCGCCGCCTCGTAGCCCGTAATCTTCGGCATGCCGATGTCGAGCAGCACCACGTCGGGACGGAATTCGCGCGTCGCGTCGAGCGCTTCCTGCCCGCCGTGCACCGTGCGCACTTCATAGCCTTCCGATCGCAGAAGCACGCTCAGAATGAGCGCGCCGTCGCGGTCATCGTCGGCAATGAGCACGCGCAGTGCGCCTGCCCCCGCACCTGGGGCATGCTGGGCGGGTGATTCGTGCGGAGATTCAGCCATGGCGTGAGGAGAATAAAAGAAATTGGTGACGCGAGTTCGCCTTGTAGTTGTCTTTGTACGTCTGGCGCATATTGGTGTTAATACCTGTCTCTCCTGCTGCGTTGCGCAAACTGACGTAAATATTTGTCGCTACGCGAGGATGGCGCGGTCGTGGCGTAGCGACGGATCGGCGCCCTGTAGTACGGACCACGACAGGAAACTCGTGCCCTTTCTACTGGAAGCTCATTGTAGATTTCGACGCGTCCAGTCGACGCACAACAGCGAAGTACGACTCGCGGGAGGCGCGCGTGAATTTTCCTTTGAAAGAAAACGAAGTCTCCGTCGTGGCGCACGCGGAGGAGATGACGCAGATTCATGGCGCGCTGGTTGCTCTGCGAAAAGGCGACGCCACCGCCAAGCTGCCGCTGCAAGGCACCGCGGGTTTCGGCAAGGTGGCCGAAGTATTCAACGAC
The DNA here is from genome assembly GCA_035251315.1 of Burkholderiales bacterium. Taxonomy (GTDB): domain Bacteria; phylum Pseudomonadota; class Gammaproteobacteria; order Burkholderiales; family SG8-39; genus SCGC-AG-212-J23. The sequence goes on from DATFEI010000192.1 coordinate 22,889, forward strand.
CTTGTCGAGCAGAACGTGGCGATGGCCGAAGAACTCCAGCGGCTCGCGCAGATGGTCGGCAAGGAAGGCAAGCTCAAGCGCCGGGCGTCGATGCAGGGCGCGCGCGGCTTTTGGGCGCAGAAAGTCGAGAGCATAAACTCGCTGATCGACGACCTGGTGCACCCGACGAGCGAAGCGGCGCGCGTAATCGGCGCGGTAGCGCAGGGCGATCTCTCCAAGACGATGGCACTCGACATCGACGGCCGTGCGCTCGAGGGCGAGTTCCTGCGCAACGCGAAGATCATCAACCGGATGGTGGATCAACTGGGGGACTTCGCGGCGGAGGTGACGCGGGTCGCAAGAGAGGTTGGCACGGAGGGCAAGCTCGGCGGCCAGGCGAAGGTCAAGGGCGTGGCCGGCGTATGGAAGGACCTCACCGACAACGTGAACTCGATGGCCGGCAACCTCACCTCGCAGGTGCGCAACATCGCGGACGTGACCACCGCGGTGGCGAAGGGCGACCTGTCGAAGAAGATCGACGTCGACGTGAAGGGTGAGTTCCTGACGCTCAAATCCACGATCAACACGATGGTGGACCAGCTGCGGTCGTTTGCCGCCGAGGTGACGCGGGTGGCGCGCGAGGTGGGCACCGAAGGGATCCTGGGCGGGCAAGCGCGCGTGGAAGGCGTGTCGGGTACCTGGAAAGACCTGACCGACTCGGTGAACTCGATGGCCGGCAACCTCACCTCCCAGGTGCGGAACATCGCCGATGTGACAAAGGCGGTCGCCGCCGGCGATCTTTCGAAGAAGATCACCGTAGACGTGAAGGGTGAGGTGCTTGAGCTCAAGTCCACAATCAACACCATGGTCGACCAGCTCCGCTCGTTCGCGGCGGAGGTGACGCGCGTCGCGACCGAGGTCGGCACCGAAGGCAAGCTCGGCGGCCAGGCCGACGTGCAGGGCGTGTCGGGCACGTGGAAAGACCTCACCGAATCGGTGAACTTCATGGCCGGCAACCTCACCTCGCAGGTGAGGAACATTGCAGACGTGACGAAGGCTGTCGCCGCTGGCGATCTTTCCAAAAAGATCACGGTCGACGTGAAGGGCGAGGTGCTCGAACTGAAAAGCACGATCAACACGATGGTGGATCAGCTCTCGTCGTTTGCGGCGGAAGTGACGCGCGTGGCGCGCGAGGTCGGAACCGAAGGCAAGCTGGGCGGACAGGCCGACGTGCAGGGCGTGTCGGGCACGTGGAAGGACCTCACCGAGTCGGTGAACTCCATGGCGTCGAACCTCACGAACCAGGTGCGCAACATCGCCGACGTGACGAAGGCGGTGCAGGCAGGCGACCTGTCGCGCAAGATCACTGTGGACGTGAAGGGCGAGATCCTCGAGCTCAAGAACACGATCAACACGATGGTGGACCAGCTCTCCAGCTTCGCCGTCGAGGTGACCCGGGTCGCCCGCGAGGTCGGCACCGAGGGCCGGCTCGGCGGCCAGGCCGACGTCAAGGGCGTCGCCGGGGTGTGGGCGAACCTGACCGACAGCGTGAACTTCATGGCCGGCAACCTGACGGCCCAGGTGCGGAACATCGCCGAGGTGACGACCGCCGTCGCCACCGGCGACCTGTCCAAGAAGGTGACGGTGGACGTCCGCGGCGAGATCCTGGAGCTGAA
>DATFEI010000253.1:0-7927 GCA_035251315.1 Burkholderiales bacterium
TTCCGGCCGCTCGGGCTTCTCCGCCCTGTGCAAGCGCTCGGGCCTGACGGCAGGTCCGGGGCGCTTCAGGTCGCCGAGTTTGAAGCCCTTCGCCTGGGCGATCTCGGCCCAGCCCTTGCCCTCGGCGCGCATCCTGAGAATCTCCATCGTAGCGGCTTCGAGTTGGGCCGGTGTCGGCTGCGTGATGCCCTTCTCCCACAGCGACGTCGCCGCGAGCGTGAGCGCGTTGTCGACGTTGCCGTAGCTCATCTTGTCGGTGGGCGGCGTGAAGCTTTCCGAGCTCGTCGCGCTGGTGAGCGTCACCTGCTTGCCGTCGCGCAGGCCGGTGACCAGCGAAGTTGCGTTCTGTCGGGAGCCGGCGAGCTCGGTGTAGCGCTCGATCAGCCATTCCTGTGCCTGCCCGAGCGCGACGAAGGGCAGCGCGAACAAGGCGAGCAGCATGGCACTCTTCCTGAACATGAAACCATACTAGTTGCCTTGAGGCAGACAGGTTGTGGCCTCGCGTGGTCCATGAGATGCACGACCGTCGCGCTACGGCGACAACGTCTCGAGGATTCCAGGACGCGCCGGGATCGCCGTAGGCGCACGCACGGGCCGAGGGTGTCCGAGAGCGCCCTTGCGCCCTCGGCGCGTCCTACATCCTTGCCCGACGGGCGCAGGTAGCAACGCTTTTCCACAGCAATGGGCAACGCTTTCCCAGACACAAGACCACGTAGCCCAGGGTTGGTCAAATTTTCGCTAGCGCGGCGGCGTATCGACGGCGTTCCGACTTATCAAACGACCTAGAAGTGAAACTTGCTAGCCTATTAGCTCCATCCCCGCATCTGAAAGTAATGCCCAGGCAAAATGGGATGAGGCTACGGCGCGTCCATGACCGCTACAGCGGTAGCCCTTGGCTCGGGCGGGAAGCGCAAGCTGGTGCCGCACCGCACTACATGTGCTCAGCGGCCAACAAACGCGGTGATGCGGTCTGCAATCACAACACTCGCAGGCGTGTCGATGAAATCGCAAGCCGATCCGGCTGGTCCCGATCACTCTAGAGGGAGTCAGGGGCGAAACGGTGCTCGGAGCGCTGCTCTCGTCCGGCCTTAGGATCAGGCTGGAGATGCCGATCAAGGGCCGAAAGCCGTTATCGAAACCTGCGGCGTCCCCGCGGGAATTCGAACCCCGGTTCCCGCCGTGAAAGGGCGATTATCGTAGAACGATGGAGCACCGCGCCAACAAACATCACCAGGAACAGGTGGTTAGAAATCGTGGCAAATCACCGCGCCGTCATTCTGCAGTCCCCCACCGGTACCCCTACTCCCATTCGCGCCAACCCCGCAGTATGGGGAAGTAGAGTCCTAACCGTGGCCGCTCGAAGGCAGCGGCGTACGTGTTTAGTTGGGGCTGGTACCGCTTCTTCTGCTCGTCTAGAAAAGCCTCGAGCCCGCCTCCTTCGTGCCGGCTCGTCTTGAAGTCCACGATCCAACGCTCGCCGCCAACGTCGCGGAACAGACGATCAATCACGCAACTGCGTAAGCCGCGCTCGTCGCGCAGGCGCAGGCGATGCTCGCTGCGCGCCTCCGGATGGGGGCCGAGCAGCCAGCGTCCTTTGTCGTCGTCAAGGGCGTTCTTTAGCGCGTCGGCAACGAGGCGAGCCGCCTCGACCGATCGCGAGCGCTGGATTCCGCGGCGCTCAAGCTCACGCCGGAAGAGCGGACCGAGTGCTTCCACGCGGCTTGCGTCCCAGCCGCGCATGGCGTCGTCGGCAATACACTGCAGCCAGTGGTGAACGACCGTGCCGACGTGGCGCGCGGTCTCGCCTGCCCAGGAAAACTCGATGTCCTGCTCGTCGCGCCCTTCGGAGGGCGGCGTCCAGCGCACGGGTTGCGGAGACGGACTAATGCGCCAGCCGGGCGCGAAACGCTGGAAGGTACCGACAGGTTCGATGCGCGCCGATTCGTCAGTGTGAGGCGCGGCCGCTTCGGCGCTGAAGTGAGCCTCGGCGACGGACCACGCTCGCGAGAGGAGCGTGCGCGCGGCCGGTTTCTTGAGCTCGCCGTCCTTGTCGCAGCCGAGGCAGGCCATGAGGTGCAGGCGGTGCTCGGCGCGGGTGGCGGCAACATAGAGGAGGCGCGAGGACTCGACGTCCTCGGCGTAGGTGTTGACGTCGCGGAGGTATCTATATGTGGAATCCGTTTCGGCGCCGGTGGGTTTGATGGGGGCGAGAAGCAACCCCCCCGGCTCGCGTTGCGAGCCACCCCCCTTGTCAGGGGGGCGAGAACCGACGACTTCGTTGAAGAGCAGCAGGTCCGGCTCGCCGCTGCCAGGGCCCATGTCCAGCCCCGGCACGATGACGGTGCCGAACTCGAGGCCCTTGGACTTGTGGATGGTCATGATCTGGAGATCGGTGTCGGTGGCGTCGACGTCGGGGAGGGCGTAGAGGCGGTCGAGGGCGTCGTGGAGGCGTCGGAGGTCGGTAATGGGGCCCTGCTCTTCCAGTTTCTCCAGCTCGTCGAGGTAACGTTCGGCGTCCTCGAGCTCGGTCTTGTCGGCGACGCAGGCGGGGCCGCCGAGGGCGAGCCAGACGCCTTCGACCCGGTCGCGCAGGCTGCCGCGCTCGCGATTGGCGACGGCGGGGGCGAGGACCCGGGTGAAGTCGGCGAGGAAGAGGTCGTCCTTGATCGTTTCCCAGATGGTCTTAGTGCTGCGGTCAGAGCCGACTTCCAAGAGCCTCTCCAGAGTTAAAGCACACCAAGGGGCGCGCAGGACGGAGAGCCAGGCGATGCGGTCGCCGAGGTGGAGAAGCGCGCGGGTGAGCGCGTAGAGGTCCTGGACGACCTGTTTTTCGCCGAGGTGCTCGATCTCGATTGCGCGGTAGCGGATTCCGGCGGCCTTGAGAGCGGGGACGATCTCCGCGAGGGCAAGGCGGTTGCGCACGAGGATGGCCTTGGTGCCTTCGGCGCGGCGGATCAGATCGACGATGCGTGCAGCCTCCTCCTTGCGGTTACTTAATTGATGCCACACCGCTGCGTTGCCAGGGAGTGGATCGGAATGCGGCGTGGCGGGCGAATAGGGAACGGCGCCGGAAGCGGGGTCGGCCTCGCGCGGGAGGATGTGCGGGAAGGAGACGTTGTGCCAGTCGACGAGCCCAGACTGGGAGCGGAAGTTGGAGGTGAGGGTCAGGCGCTCGAGCTTCACCGTGCCGAGGCCCTGCTGCCACGCCTGGAGGTAGAGCGCCACCTTCGCCTCGCGAAAGCGGTAGATCGACTGCATCGGGTCACCAACAAGGAAGAGCGTGCGGCCGTCGCCCGGCTGCCAGCCGGCGGTGAGTCTTTCGAGCAATTCAAATTGCGAATACGAGGTGTCCTGGAATTCGTCCACCAGGATGTGCTTCACCCTCGTGTCGAGCGCGAGCAGGAGGTCGGTGGGGTTGTCGGGCGTGCCGAGGGCGCGCACGGCGCCTTGCGCAATCTCGGTGAAGTCGGTCTCGCCGCGCTCGGCGAACACCACCTTCAGGTGCGCGGCGGCGCGCGGCAGGAGCTCGAGGATCGCGCCGAGAACTTCCCATTGCTCGTCGGAGTAGCGCTCTTCGGGCATGCGCAGCAGCGCTTCGAGCGCCTGGCGCAGGGGCTCGGTTTGCTGTGCCGGCGGGACGGGATTTCCCTGCTTGCGCCACGTGTAGTTCTTGGTCAGGGATGATTCAGAAAAAGCAATCGATGCTTTCGGGTGGAGCGAGCGCGCGTGCGCGAGGATGCGCTCGCGCTCGCTGCGCAGGTTGCACTCGAGCTCGTCCCTCGTAGGAGGTACGCCCGTCTTGCGCAGCCACTGGTCGCGCTTTGCGAGCATGGCGGCGATCATCGAGGTCGCGGTGTCGATGTAATTGTCGAGGTGCAGGAGCAGACGACATGCTGCCGGGGAGAGCTCGTTGATCGTTCGAAGCGCGGCTTCGCGGTAATGCGCGTCGGCCTCTTCGACGATGCCGGGCTGGGCACCGAAGCCGGACACGACCGGCATCTGGCGCGTGAGCGAGGCGCAGAAGGCGTCGATCGTCTGGATGCGCAGGCGGTGGGCCCACTGCGCATTCACCTCGGAGAGGATTCTTTCTCTCATCTCCGCGGCCGCCTTGATGGTGAAGGTGATCGCGACGATCTCTTCGGGCTTTTCCACGACCGAGAGAAGCTTGAGGAATCGGCGCACCAGGAGATCGGTTTTCCCTGAGCCGGCGGGCGCCTGGACGATGAAAGAGCGCAGCGGGTCGAGGGCGGCTTCGCGGGCGGCGGCGTCGGCGATGGGTGTCGCGCTCACTTGTCCTCTGTGTGGAAGCCGATGCCCCGCTTCGGGGGATCGGCAGGGGGTTGGAGAAGAGGTTCGAGCTTCTGATACAAGTCCAGCAAGGCGACGTCGTGCTGCAACAGTTTTCTGTCGATCTCCCTCAAGCGCGCCAATACCGCAGTATTGGATCCAACCTCCTTGCGCAGGCGGATAAACGCTCGCACCACAAAGACGCTCATCTGGACGACGTGCTCGCTGCGAAGGATGTTCGTCGCCATCAGAGCACCGTGCTCGGTGAATGCCCACGGCAAGTAGCGGCGGCCGCCATGGGAACTGGTCGCAAATTGCGACCAGTTCCCACTCGAGGAATCAACGGGTTGCGAACTTGAGGTCACAAATTGTGACCTCAAGTCTGCGAACTCTACCGCCGTTATGTGGAACGAGAAATCGCTCGGGAAGCGGTGGTGGTTGCGCTTGAAAGCCTGGATGAAGGCTTTCGTGGTCATGCCTGCCGCTCCTCCGCTGCGGCGATAAGCGCTCAACGCACCGCGCGTAGAAGGGACGACATGCGATACGCCATAGTGATCGAGAACGTAGAGGTCGCGGCCTAAACCCCCCCGCACCCGGTAGTAACATCCCCTGGCATGAGAACGCTGCCGGACGACACCATGCCGGCGATCGAGGCGCGGCTCGCGGGGGGCGGCGAGTGGCGCCTGGCGGAGGAGCACCCGGCGAAGCTCGTGCTGCTCGTCTTCTATTGCGGGCGGCACTGCCCGATCTGCCGCCGCTGGCTCGGCAAGCTCGAGCGCCTCGCGCCGCGCTTCGGCGAGCTCGGGGTGAGCGTGATCGCGCTCTCGTGCGACGAGCGCGAGGACGCGGAGCGCGCGAAGCACGAGTGGAAGCTCGAGGTGCTGCGCGTGGGCTACGGCATGGACCCGGAGGACGCGCGCAAGGCGGGACTCTACCTCACCGAGGAGAACGGCCGTCTGCGCTGCGAGCCCGCGATCTTCGTGGTAAAGCCCGACGAGGGCACGCTGTACGCCTCGTGGGTGCAAACGCAGCCGCACGCACGGCCGCATTTCGCCGACGTGCTCTCGGCGATCGAAGGCATGCTCGCGCGCGGCCTGCCGCCGCCGCTCGGCGCAGGCTAGGGATGGAGCTTCTCGTACACGCGGCATAGGGTGTGCAGCTCGCAGTTGCGGCAGGTGTCCAGCCCCTCTTTCGGATCCACGCGGGCGTCGCCGGAGGCGAAGCCCGTGCCGAGGGCTTCGGCGTCCTTCTTCCAGGCGGCGAGCAGGGCCGGCCAGGGTTTCCCGGGGACGTTGACCTGGGGAATGAGATTGGGATTCCTTGAAAAGCCGATGAAGCGCATCTCGCCCGGGCGGAGCTTCGCGAACACCACCGCGGCGAGGTCCTCGGGCGCAGTCACGGCGTAGAGCGGAAGCTGCGGGTCATCGGGGCGCGGTCCTTCCCACTGCCGGGGCGAGAGGAAGCGGCTCGACTTGTAGTCGATCAGCACGTGGCCGCCCTCTCTCAGCTTGTCCATGCGGTCGATGCGCGACTGGAACTGGAGGCCCGCAACCTCCAGATCGCGTTGTTGTTCCGTAAAAAGAACCTCAAACGGCGCGCGGCGCGACTCGAGCTCGAGCCATTCCGCGGCGAGCTTCGCCAGGCGGCTGCGCTCGAGCTCGGCGAAGCGACCTTCGAGGCCTGCCTCCTTCACCGCCTCGGACGCAGCCTGGGAGATCACTGCAGACACGTTCTTTCCGAGGGAAGAAGAATTCTTGAGGCGAACCCAGAGCTCGCGCATCAGCGCGTGGAGGAGCTTGCCGCGGTCGCGGGGGTCGAGGCCGTCGGCGGGCTCCTCGAGCTCTTTGGCGCCGAGGCGCCATTTCGCAAACGCACGGAACGGGCACGCCGCCTGGTCGGCGAGCACGCGCGTGCCGCCTACGACCTTGCCCGGTGGAACGGGCGGTGCGCTTGAGTCCTCGAAGCTCTCCAAGTGACTGCTTGAAAAAAGCAAATCCCGGTAGCGCGGGAAGTCGGGAACCGCCAGCGGCTTTTCCGCGACGTCGAGGATGAGTGGACTCGGCGAGAGCTTTCTGTCTTCCTCGCTCGACGCATGGCTGAAAACGACTTCGGCGGCTGAGCGCTTCCACTCCTCGGTGATGCGTCGGTCGAACTCGAACGAGGCTTCCGCGCTAGCCTGCGGGATGCCGGCCTTCTTCTGCGCGGCGATCGGGATGAAAGGGTTGGGACGCGCGGGAAGCGGCCACTGCTCGTCGATAAGGCCCGCCACCCAAAGGCAGTCGAACCGCTGGCCGGCCGATTCGAGAACGCCGAGGATCTGGATCGGCGCGTCGAGGGATTCCGGCTGGAACAGTGTCTCGGTGCAATAGCCCTTGAGGAACGAGAGCGCCTGGCTGAACGAGAAGCGGGCCGCCATGCGTTCCAGACGAGAAAGCTCGGCGAGCGCCTCGTGCCACTTCACGCGCGTTTGGAACTCGTCGGAGTCGAGCGCGCGCTCGCCGGGAAAGCCCGCTGCCTCGAGGAACGCCGAAAAATGGCGCGCCCATTCGGCGGGCGATTCGGGCCGGGTCTTCGTGATCTCGAAGACCGCTTCCAGACGCTTTCGCAGAACCGGGCAAGGTTCGGAGCTGCCGATGAACTTGCCCAGACTCATGCTGCCGTCGGCGTCCTTGCGCAGGCGCACATCCAGCATCGCACGGCGCGCCAACTCGGAGTCGGCGCCGCCGAGAAACGGCGAGCGGATGAGATGACTCGCGCGCGCGAATTCCAAGGGGTGGTGCGCCCACTCGATGAGCGTGAGGGCGGCATCGACGAGCGGATAAAGAGCTAAAGGCTTGCCGAGGGAAACGTTGAAGGGCATTGGCGTTTTTGCGGCGCCGGGCAGGTTGTAGCCCGGCTGCATGACCCGCGAGAAAACCCGGACCACTTCAGACCTGCGCCTGCCGAGGTCTGGGACCACGACCCCGATCCGGCGCTTGCCCTCCTCGAGCCGCGCGCGCGCCCACTTCGCCGCCGCCTCGATCTCCTCCCTCGCAGAGCGGAACGCGGTGCGCATGCAAGCGCCATCGATACCCTCCGGCACGCAGGTCCGGAATTCGAAGTGCTCGAAAAACTCCCTGGTCTGCGGCGGCACGACGTCGAAGTCGTAGGCAACGAGCAGCTTCGGCCTCCTCAGCTTGTCGAGCAGCCCGGCCATAAGGTCCGGCAGCCGGGCGGAGTCGATTTCACCCAGCGTTTGACGTTCGTAGTCATTCTTCCAACGGTGAAAAGCCAAGGAATCTTCATTCATGCCCCCGGCGCCGATGCGCCATTGGTGCATGAGGCGCCAGGCCTCGAGGCACTGCGCGGCGGCGCGCGGGACGATAAGGAAGCCGCTTTTCTCGAGGATGCCCTCCCAGAGGTGCTGCTCCTGCGCCTCGGTGAGGAGGAGCGGCAGCGTTTCGCCGAGCTCGGAGTACAGCGCGTCCTCCCATAGCCGCTCGACGAAGGCGCCGAAGGAAAGGATGTCGGGCGCCTCCCAGACCGTGAGATTTTTCCGGGTTTGGAAATCATCGAACTCCGCCATCAGCGCCTGCGAGAGGCGCTTGTTCGGCGTGACGACCGTGACCTGAGCGGCATGACCTTGCTCGAGGCGGGCGAA
>DATFEI010000219.1:0-5368 GCA_035251315.1 Burkholderiales bacterium
CGCCCGGCTGGCGGCCGAGCACCGCGCCGTTGGCGTCGGAGATCGCCAGGCCCAGCACGATCGGGTTCGAGGCCTCGACCGGCAGGTCGTTGCGCACGCAGGAGCTCTTGTAGTTTCCGCGAACCGGCCCCAGGTCGGTACCGCACTTGGCGCACCCGTAATGGCCATTCGCGTGGACCGCGAGGTTCTCGGTGGCGAGAAACTTGACCGGCACCGATAGTTTTTCCGCTTTCCGGCTGTGTCCATGGATGCGCCGCTTGCGCAGCTTGTCGCGCTGGCCTTCGGTCGCCTTGGCATCGCCGAGCACCACGCCATAGATCTCCAACGCGGCCTTCTCGGACACATCGCCGTTCGCGACGTCGGCCTCGACCCGTGCCGGGTCGCGCTCGAGCGGATCACCGAAGCCGCCCGCGGCGGACCACAGCACGGCATAAACGTCGTTTTGATGTTGAGAGAAGTCCTGCTGGCGTAATTGCAGGGTTTCGGGCTTACCCGAGAGCTCGTCGATATCGTTCACAAGCTGGGACCGCTCCAGCTTTTCCCGCACATTACTGTCACGGAGAAATCTGTAGCGGTTCACCGCGCCCGGGTAGCCGCCCATCATGCCGGTCGAGGTCGGGACTGCGTTGCCCGAGGAAAGCGTGTCATGCGTGATGCGGTCGGTGCCATGCGGGATGAAGCACGACTCGGCCGAAAGCCCGCCGCGCCACTTGCCCGCGCCGCCGGAATCGGTGATTTCCTTTCTATACAGGAACAGGACCGGGAAGCTCTGCTCGGTGTGCTCGACGTTGGGCAGCTTGCAGATCGGCGTGCGCGCCTGGCCGCCGGTGGAGATGCCGTCGGCGTGGGAGAAGGCGCCGATCGCGCCGCCGATCGGGTCGACGAGGATATAGCCGTAGCGCTCGCCCCACTGATCGATCCCGCGAAAGATCGTCGCCGGCCATTGGCTCGTGCCGCCGATGCACATCGCGTCCCGGCGCAGCTCGGGGTCGGGATAGATCATTTTCGAGAGCACGTTGTACGCCGGGTAGAGCGAGATCTCCATGCATTGCACCGGCGCGGTGGATACCGAGGCGGGGAAGTCCGCGCAGTTGAGCGTCCCGGGCGTCGGGTTGAACTCTACGTGGCGCAGCGCGCCGCCCACCGCGTAGTACTGCTCCCAGCACATCAGCTCGTTCAGCGCGACCATGATGGCGCCGCGCCAGCCGGAGTAGGTGGCATTGATGCCCCCGGTCTGCGGATCGGTGCCTTCGTTCTCGAAGACCAGCTTCTTTCCTGTTTTTCGCAGGGAAAGCGCAACCCGGTGCACCTGGCGGTCGCCAGGCCGGCAGCACTCGACATAGGTGCGGTCGCGCCACACGCCGTCGGGAAGCCTGCCGAGCTTCTTCAGGAACGCCTTCTCGCCATCGTCGAGGATCTTGCGCATCACGCCCTTAACCGTTTCGGGTCCGTATTTCCTTACTAGAGAGATGATTCGGTCCCGAGCCGTCGTGTTGCCGGCAAGCTGCGCGCGGAAGTCGAGCGCCACCGCAGAAGGCTTGCGCGAGCTGCGCAGGTAGATCTCCTCGATATCCTTTCTTATTTCATTGCGCTCGACGATCTTCACCGGCGGAATGAGGATGCCTTCGTCGAAGGCATCGCGCGCCGACGGGCAGAAGCTCCCCGGCGTGATGCCGCCGATGTCGTACTGATGCAGGCAATTCGTCACCCAGCAGAACAGCTCGCCCTTCCAGAACACCGGGCAGAGCAGCATCACGTCCATCTGGTGGGCGGCGCCGACCCACGGGTCGTTGGCGAGGAACATGTCGCCGTCGGCGATCCCCGGGTTGTGCGAGCGGTTCTCGAGCGTCCACTTCACCTGCGTGTCGGTGACGCCGGACATGTACTGCATGTAAGGCCCGAAATAGACGAACTCGGCATCCTCGGTGAGGATCGACGGGTTGAGATCGAGCGCGTACATCGCCACCGGGGAGCCCGACAGCCGCTGGATGGTGGCGCCGTGCTCTTCGTTCACGTTCCACAGCGCGTGGCGCACCACTTCGAAAGTCACGGGGTCGATGTCGCGTTTCGCTTTTCGATGCAACTTGAGTTTGGGAGAAATTCTGAGCTGCTTCGGCGGCACATACCCGGTGCGGCGGCCGTCGAACACGACGCCGGCGAGCTCGCTCAGCTTCTTGAGGGGCGCGTTCATTTGAAAGTGATCTCGAAATTTCCGAGTGGGTCGAGCCGGAGCGTTCGTCCGGGATGCACCACGACCGTCGTGTCTGCGGTTTCGACGATCGCCGGGCCTTTGATCCGATTTCCGCTGGCGAGCTGCTCGCCGTCGAACACCGGGGCGCGGCGGAACCTGCCCAGGTCGGGCCAGTAGATGGAGCGGGCAGGGCGCCTCGCTGCAGGGGGAACTGCTTTTTGAATCTTCTTTGAGGCGATAAGCGTCGGGCGCGGCGTGAGCGCGCGGGCGCGTAGGCGGGCCACGACGATCTCGAGCTGCGCGCCGGGGAGAGCAGAGCCGCGACCGTAGAGCTTCTCGTAGCGCTCGACGAATCGCTTTCTCAGGTCCGTCTCATACTGCGAGGCGAGCCGCGTGGAAGGCAGCGGCACCTCGACCTCGTTGATCTGGCCACGGTGGCGCACGTCGAGCGAGAACTCGAAGCGCTGCCGTTTCCCGGCGATGCCTTCGTTCGTCATCAGCGCTCTCGCCTCCCTCTCGAGGCCTTCGAGCGCATCGTTGATGCGCTTCGCCGGTACTGGCGTGGGCAGGATCTCGCTGTGCTCGAAGATGTGGAGTACGTCCGCCGCGGCGGCGCCGAACGCGCACCACGTGGACGCTGCTTTTCTTTGAGGTACCACGACCTTTCGCACCCCCAGCTCGCGCGCGAACACGCCCGCGTGCGCCGGCCCGGCGCCGCCGAAGGCGAACAGCACGAAGTCGCGCGGGTCGTAGCCTTTTTCCACCGTGACCTTGCGGATTACGTCGGCCATCTGCAGCTCGACGATGCGGCAGATGCCGGCGGCGCACTCCACGGGTTGCATTTGAATCTTCGAGCCGAGCTCCTTTATCGCTTCAAAGGCTGCCTTCTTGTCCAACTTCATCCGGCCGCCAGCGAAGTTGTCCGGATCCAGGTAGCCGAGCACGAGCTGCGCGTCGGTCACCGTCGGTACCTGGCCGCCGCGCCCGTAGCACACCGGGCCGGGAAAGGCGCCCGCGCTGTCGGGCCCGACGGTCATGGTGCGCGTCTGCGGCCGCACTCGGACCAGGCTGCCGCCGCCGGCGCCGATCGCCTGCAGATCGACCTTCGGCAGGAAGTAGTCGTACTGGTCGGTGTTCGCCACAAAGCAGTACGCGGGCTTGCCGTCGTAGATGATCGAGACGTCGAACGACGTGCCGCCCATGTCGGTGGTGATGACGTTTTTCTCACCCATCGCCGCGCCAAGGAACATGGAAGCTGTCACGCCCGACACCGGTCCGGAGTCGAGCGTGAGCAGCGGAGCTTCTCCAGCGCGCTCCACCGGCACGGTCCCGCCGCCGCACTGTGTGATCTGAAGCCCGTGGCCATAGCCCAGCCTCTTCAGGGACGTGTTGAGCTTGTGGAGATAGCCCGACATCACGGGGCCGAGATAGGCGTTGAGCGCAGTGGCAGTGACGCGCTCGTACTCGCCCCACTTCGGCGCGATGTCGTAGGAGCAGGTGACGAACAACGAGGGCGCAGAGCGCTGCACCAGCCTTCTTACTGCAATTTCATGCTGTGGGTTCCGAAACGACCACAGGAAGCAGATCGCGATGGCTTCCACGCCTTGGGCGAGCAGCTCGCGGATCGCGCGCCCGGTCTCTTCCTCGTTCAGCGGAACGACGATCTCGCCGAAGCAATCGACCCGCTCCGACACTCCGCGGATCAGACGCTTCGGGACGATCGGCTGCGGCTTCGAGGTCTCCGGGAAGTGAACCACCTTGCGGATGTCGCGTCCGCCGTAGCCGCGCGAGCCGCGCATGATGTGGATCGCGTCCTCGTGGCCTTTCGTAGTAATGAGCCCGACCTTGGCGCCGCGCTTCTGGAGGATGGTGTTCGTGCCGACCGTAGTGCCGTGCGAAAGGAACGCGATGTCGCGGCAAAAGCGCTCGAGCTCTAGGCCGAGCGCCTGCGCGCCCGCGCCGAGCGCGTCCAGCATGCCGCGCGAGAAGTCCGCCGGTGTCGAGGGAACCTTGGTAGTGAGGAGCTTGCCGGCGCGGTCCACGATCGCGCAGTCGGTGAACGTGCCGCCGATGTCTATGCCGACGAGGTAGCTCATGCGGAGCGCCGAATCGTAGCGCAGCGGGGCTTGTCGCGCAGTCGTTCGTGGTAAAACAGCGGGGCAATCCGATGACAAAAACGCTATCCCTTCTCGAGACCCGCGTTCTCGGCACGCTCTACGAGAAGCAGCACACAGTGCCGGACAGCTATCCCCTCACACTCAACGCCCTTGTCTCGGGCTGCAACCAGAAGAGCAGCCGCGCGCCGGTAATGGAGGCCACCGAGGCCGAGGTCCAGGCGAGCCTCGACAGCTTGAAGGCAGCCAACCTGGTGATCGAGACGAGCGGCGGGCGGGTGTCGCGCTACGCGCACAACATCGAGCGCGTGCTTCAGGTGCCGTCGCAGTCGGCCGCGCTTCTCGCCTGCCTCATGCTGCGCGGCCCGCAGACCCCCGGCGAGCTACGCATCAACTGCGAGCGCCTGCACAGCTTCGCCGACATTTCGGCGGTCCAGGGCTTCCTCGATGAGCTCGCCAACCGGCCCGCGGGCGCGCTCGTCGTGCAGCTGCCGCGCCAGCCCGGGTCGCGCGAGAGCCGCTGGGCGCAGCTGCTGAGCGGGGCCCCGAGCGTCGAAGAAAAGAAGAGCGACGCCGATGTTGCGCCCGACGGGCTCGCGGGGCTCCAGGCGAACGTCGCGCGGCTCGAGGGCGAAGTGGCGGCCCTGAAGGTCTTGCTCGCGCGCGTGTGCAAGGAGCTGGGCATCAGCGCCTGACGGATGCCGCTGGAGAGACCCGACTCGCGGCCGCCCGGTCTGCGCCGCATCCTTGCGGATTCCGGCGTGCCGTACGCCGCGTCGGCAGTCGTTGCGTTTCTGTTCGCCGCCAGCGGCCCGGTAGCGATCATCCTCTCGGTGGGGGCGCGCGGCGGCCTGTCGGAGTCCGACATCGCGTCGTGGCTCTTCGCCGCGTTCTGCCTGAACAGCGTGATCTCGATCGCGTTCTCGCTTGTCTACCGCCAGCCGCTCGTCTTCCTGTGGAGCATCCCGGGGTCGGTGCTCGTCGGGCCCGCACTCGGCCACCTGACGTTTGCCGAGGTGGTCGGCGCATTTCTCGCGACTGGCGTCCTCATGGCGCTGCTCGG
>DATFEI010000072.1:0-5990 GCA_035251315.1 Burkholderiales bacterium
TGCGCTGCCGAACGGCTGCCTCTGCTGCCACCTGCGCGGCGACCTGGAAGAAACGCTGATCGGCGCCGCGATGCGCCGGCGCCGCGGCGAGATCGCCGGGTTCGACCGCGTGATCGTCGAGACCAGTGGGCTCGCCGACCCAGGCCCCGTGGCGCAGACGCTCTACGCTGACGCAGCGCTCGGGCGCGACTACAAGCTCGGGTCTATTGTCACCGTGGTGGACGCAGCCGACACGGCGGCGCGCAGCATATCGCCCGAAATCGCGCGCAGCCAGATCGCTGCCGCCGATCTCGTGGTGCTCTCCAAAATCGACCGTGCCGCCAATACCACCGAGGCGGAAGCCGAGGTGCGCGCGCTCAATCCAGGGGTGCAATGTATCGCAGCGCGATACGGGGAAGTCGATCCGGGCGCCATCCTGGAAGTTCATCCTGCAAGACAACCCATCGTCCGCCCGGTCGCGCACGGCGGCGCCATTCGCAGCTTCGTGCTGAAGTTCGAGTCGCCGGTGCCGCGCGCGCTGCTCGAGCAGTTCATCGCCACGCTGGTCGAGCTGCGCGGCGCGGACTTGCTGCGCGTGAAGGGCGTAGTAGCACTGAAGGAAGGCGGATCGGTGCTGGTCCAAGGCGTGCGGCACGTGTTCGATCGCTTGCGGGCGGTGGAGCGCGGCGAGCCGGGGGTGGTTTTCGTCACCAACGGTATCGAGAAGAAAGAAGTGGAGGCGCTATGGCTCGCCATGAAAGGACTGTCATGAAGAACCTGGTGTGGATTCTTTTTTTCGCCTGGACGACGGCATTTGCGCAAGGCGACTACCCGAACAAGCCGGTGCGCCTGGTCGTCGGCTTCGCTGCCGGCGGGATTTCCGACGTGCTCGGTCGCGCAATCGCGATACCGCTGTCCAAGCAGCTCGGCCAGCAGGTCATCGTCGAGAACAAGCCCGGCGCGGGGACCACGATCGCCGGCGACTTCACCGTGAAGTCGCCGCCAGACGGCTACACGCTGTGGCTGCAGGACATCACGACGCACGCGATCAACGCGAACCTGTACGCGAAGCTTCCGTACGACACGCTCAAGGACTTCACCTACGTGGCGATGGTCGCCTCGACGCCGCTCATGCTCGTGGTGCACCCTTCGACGCCGGCCAACAATGTGCGCGAGCTGATCGCGCTCCTCAGGGCGAATCCCGGGAAGTACTCGTACGGCTCCTCGGGCAACGGCACCATCGTGCACCTGTCGGCGGAGATGCTGAAGTCCTCGGCCGGCGTGGACGCGCTGCATGTGCCGTACAAGGGAAGCAACCCGGCGACCGCGGCCATCCTCGGCGGCGAGGTGACGTTCGTCTTCTCCACCATGCCGCCCGCGGTATCGAATGTGAAGGCGGGGAAGCTCCGCCCGCTGGGGGTCACGACGCCTAAGCGCAGCGGCGCCGCGCCCGACGTGCCGACGATGATCGAGGCGGGCCTGCCCAATTTCGAGATCGTGCTCTACTCGGGCGTGCTGGCGCCGAAGGGAATGGACCGAGGGCTCGTGCGCCGGCTGAACGGCGAGTTCGCGCGCGCGGTGCAGGCGCCGGAAATCCAGCAAGTCTGGCAGAACATCGGCGCCGACCCGATCGTCATGACGCCGGAGGCGTTCGAGAAAGCGACCGCGGCGGAGATCGCCAAGCTCGGCCCGGTAGTGAAAGCTTCGGGGGCGAAGGTCGATTGAAGCTCCTGCCGCAA
The DNA here is from genome assembly GCA_035251315.1 of Burkholderiales bacterium. Taxonomy (GTDB): domain Bacteria; phylum Pseudomonadota; class Gammaproteobacteria; order Burkholderiales; family SG8-39; genus SCGC-AG-212-J23. The sequence goes on from DATFEI010000072.1 coordinate 1,719, forward strand.
CACAATCGCTACGACTACGTCCCGCTCCCGGAGCGCAAGGACTACAGCTGGCCCGGCGGGAAGCGCCTCGCGTTCCTCCTCACAACGAACGTGGAGTGGTTCGCGTTTGGCGCGGGCCTCGGTCACGATCCGGCGAAGCTCGGCGAGCCACAGACGCACCGCAACTACTCTTGGCGGGACTACGGCAACCGCATCGGGGTGTGGCGGCTGCTCGAGCTCTTCGACGAGCTCAAGCTTCCCGCCGCCCACAATACGAACAGCTTGCTCTACGAATACGCGCCGCAGATCATGGCGGCGATCCGCAGCCGCGGCGACGAGGTCGTCGCGCACGGTCGCACCAATGCAGAGAACCTGCGCGGCCTGTGGCAGCCCGACGAGGAGCGGATCCTGCGCGAGGTCACGGAGACAATCGCCCGCCACGAGGGCAGGTCGCCTGCGGGCTGGATGGGATCGGGCGCGTACGAGACGCTGCATACGCCCGATCTCCTGAAGGAGCTCGGCTACCGCTACCTCATGGACTGGCCGATGGACGACCAACCGGTGTGGCTGCGTACGCGCGCGGGCCCGATCCTGTCGGTGCCTTATCCGATCGAGCTCAACGACGCGCAGGTGGTCATTCACCGCCGCCAGGACGCGTCCGATTTCTGCGACATGATCGTCGACCAGTTCGACGAGATGATCGAGCAGTGCGAGCGTCACCCGCTCGTCATGAACGTCTCGGTGCACACCTATGTCTTCGGCCAGCCCTTCCGCCTGCGCCCCCTGCGCGCGGCGCTGCGCCATTGCCAGGAGCATGCGAAGGCGGCGAAGGTCTGGTGGACGCGGCCGCGCGACGTGGCCGAATACTGCTACGCGCTCGAGCCCGGCTTAGTGCCCTGAGCGGTCAGGGTTCACTGAGGGCCGCGTCGAGCGCCGCGATCTCCGCAGCCACATCCTTCGCGAACGACCGCCCGGCCTTGCGGTACCAGTAGCGCGCGTTCGCCGTATCGCCTTCCATGAGGTGCACGATGCCGTGCGCCCAGCACGCGAGGCGCGAATCTTCGTCCGCCTGAACGATTGCGTGCGCGGCCTGCCAGTCGCCCTTCTGGAGCGCCGCGAGCGCCTCGCGCAAATCGCCCGTTTTGGCCATTTAGCTAATTGACAAAGGTAATTGCGCCAGCGGAGAATTTTCGTGCCCCATGGCGCGTCCCCGCAAAAAAGCTCCGCCGCTCACGGTATCACGCGCGGCGTTGCTCGCGCGCGGCTCGGACGAGGAGTTCCGCCGCCTCATCCACGACCTGATCGCCTACGGCCACAAGCTGGATGCCTGCCGCGACGCGTTCGCAGCGATCGCCGGCATCTCGGGCGCGCAGTACGAGATTCTCATGTTGGTGAGCCGCGCCGATGGCTTGTCGGTCGGCGAGGTGGCGGCGCGCATGCACCGCTCTGGCGCCTTCATCACCATCGAGGCGAATAAGCTGGTCGCGGCGGGAATCCTCGAAAAGGCGTCCGATCCGGCCGACGGCCGCCGCGTCCTTCTCAGGATGAACGAGAAAAGTGTCCAGCTTCTCGAGCGCATGGCTCCGTACCAGCGCCGTGTCAACGACGTGCTGTTCGAGCCGCTCGACGCGAAGCGCTTCCGCGAGCTGCGCACGCTCGCCGCCGAGCTCGTCGTATGCGGCGATCGCGCCGTTGCGATGCTCGAGCTCCTGCTGCACGAGGCGGAGGCGGCTTGAGCGTTTCCCGATGGCCGGAGGAGCAACCGTGATGAAACCGAAGCAGCATCTCGAGTTCGTGCGCGTGGATCTCAACAGCGGCTGGGAGGTGCCCCCGGGATATCCGCCGGGCTTTTACCAGAAGATCCTTGCGTCCGACCTGGACGAGAAGAAGAAGATCGGGAGCCGCACGCGGCTTCTCAAGATCGAGCCGGGCGCGTTCTCCACCGAGCCCTTCGTCCACGACCACTGGGAGGAGGTCTACCTTGTACAGGGCGACCTCGTGGTGGGCAACGACAAGCAGGGCAAAGGTGGCACCCAGTGCTTCGCGCCCACCTACGCTTGCCGCCCGCCCGGCGTCTACCACGGCCCATTCACGTCCCGCGGCGGCTGCATCCTTCACGAGATCCACTACTATGCTCAAGAGCGGAAATGAACATCTAGAGTCGCTGCGCGACGGCCGGGTGGTCTACATCGGCTCGGAGCGCGTCGCCGACGTCACCACGCACCCGGCGTTCAGGAACGCGGCGCGTACCGTGGCCTCGATCTATGACATGAAGCTCGCCGAGCGCGAAGCCATGAGCTTCGAGCAGGACGACGAACGGGTCTCGATTTACTTCCTGCAGCCGAAGACGCGCGAGGACCTCGCGCGCCGCACTCGCGGCCACCGCATGATCGCCGACCTCACCTACGGCATGTTCGGCCGCTCGCCCGACCATGTCGCGAGCTTCGTCACGGGCATGGCGATGAAGCCCGAGGAGCTCAAAGCGCCCTGCGGGCGGGCCGAGAACCTGCTGAACTTCTATAGGGACATAGCGAGAACCGACGCCTATGTGGTGTATGCAGTGGTCCCGCCTCAGGCGGCGCGCAACCCGGAGTTCTACCAGCGTCAGAACATTCCCATCCCGACGCTCTCGGTGGTGCGCGAGGAGGACGACGGGCTGGTGGTCTCGGGGATGAAGATGCTCGCCACGGGCGCGGTGTTCGCGAACGAAGTCTGGATCGGCAACGTGCTGCCGCTCGCGCCGGACCAAAAGAAGCAGGCCATCACCTGCTCGCTGCCTGTGGCGACAAAAGGGCTGTCGCTCTGGTCGCGCAAGCCGTTCGAGCGCGAGGCCACGTCGGAGTTCGACGCGCCGCTCGCGTGGCGCTTCGACGAGACCGACAGCATGGTGCTGTGCGACGAGGTGAAGGTTCCGTGGGAGCGCGTGTTCGTCCACGACGACGCTCTCCTTTCACGCGACATCTACGTGAAGACGCCGAGCCATTGCTTCGGTAACCATCAATCGAACGTGCGCTACTGGTCGAAGATGCGCCTGCTGCTCGGCGTATGCAGCAAGATCGCGCACGCCACCGGGGCCATCGAGGTGCCCGCGGTGAAGGAGGTGCTCGGCCACATGGCGGCGGTCGAAAGCATGATCGGCGGCATGGTGAACGGCCAGATCGAGGCGCACGAAACGTGGCCCGACGGCTACGTCTGCTTCAACCGCCGCATGATGTACGCCGCGCTCGAATGGTGCACGCAGAACTACAGCGACTTCATCGAGCGCTTGCGCGAGCTGTGCGGCGGGGGCGTGTTCCAGATGCCCGCCGACATCTCCGTGGTCGAGAACGAGGAGCTCGCGCTCAAGTTCACGACCTACTTCCAGACCCCGCAGAGCGGGGCGGTCGAGCGCATGAAGCTGTTCAAGCTCGCCTGGGACATGGTCGGCTCCGAGTTCGCGGGGCGCCACCTCCAGTACGAGAAGTTCTACGCCGGCGCCTCGTTTATCGTGCGCAACCACGCCTTCCGCGAGACGCCGTGGAACGAATTCCACAAGATCGTCGACGACCTGATGGCCAGCTACGACATTCCACGATCGCAAGCGAAAAGGGTGGCATGAGCTTTCACGTAAAGGAACTTGTCATTGCGGGATGGACCGGGCGGGATGAAGCGGCGCTCAGGAAGCACATCAAGGAGCTCGAGGAGATCGGCGTCAAGCCGCCGAAGACGACGCCGATCTTCTACCGCGTGGCGGCGAACCTGTTTTGCCATGCCGAGGAAATCCAGGTGTCCGGGCCGGACACCAGCGGCGAAGTGGAATTCGTCCTTATTAGGGACGACGACCTGCGCGTCGCCGTTGGCTCCGACCACACCGATCGCAAGGCCGAGACGATCGGCGTATCGCTCTCGAAGCAACTATGCGCCAAGCCTGTGTCGCGCGAATCGTGGCGCTACGAAGAGGTGAAGCCGCACTGGGAGAGGCTCGTGCTGCGCTCCTGGGCCGACGGCGAGCTCTACCAGGAGGGTCCGGTGAGCGCCATGCGATCTCCCGAGGACCTTATGAGTCGTTATCCGCTGAAGCCCCGGTGGGCCATGTTTGGCGGGACGCTGGCGGCAAAGGGCGGCATCCGGCCGGCGGTGCGCTTCACCATGGAGCTCGAGGACCCGGTACTTGAGCGCAAACTGCGCCATGAGTACCGGATCGCGGTCTTGCCGGTAGAAGGCTAGTAGCGCACGAGGACCCGGTAGCGCAGGGTCGTGCTTCCCTCGGCCGGGACGTGCACGCGCCACTCGGCGGTGCCGGCCGCGACCTTG
>DATFEI010000024.1:0-3567 GCA_035251315.1 Burkholderiales bacterium
TCGCGCGGTGGACCAGAAGGTCGGGGTAGCGCCGGATGGGCGAGGTGAAGTGCACATAGGCCTCGAAAGCGAGGCCGAAGTGGCCGACGTTGCTCGGGCTGTACACCGCCTGCTTTAGCGAGCGCAGGAGAATGGTCTGCAGCAGGCCGAAGTCCGGCCGCTTGCGGATGCGCTCGAGGAGCCGCGCGTAGTCCTTCGGCCGCGGGATGTCGCCACCGGGGAGCTCGAGGCCCAGCTCGGCCAGGAAATCGCGCAGCGCAGCGACCTTGTCCGCCGCCGGCACATCGTGCACCCGGTAGAGCGCCGGCTGCCGGTGGCTCGCGAGGAAGTTGCCGGCGCATACGTTGGCCGCGAGCATGCACTCCTCGATGATGCGGTGCGCATCGTTGCGCGGTTCGGGCACGATGCGCTCGATCTTGCCGCGCGCGTCGAACACCATGCGAGTCTCCAGCGTGTCGAAGTCGATCGCGCCGCGCCGGCTGCGCTCGGCGAAGAGCGCATGGAAAAGCTCGTAGAGCACCCGCAGGTTTTCGGCAGCTCTGCCCGAGGAGAGCCTCTCCCAAACCTCGGTGTACGTGAGCCGGGCGCGCGAACGGATCACGCCGGCGTAGAGCTCATAGCGCGCGACCTCGCCCTCGGAGGTGATCGCCATCTCGCACACCATCGCGAGGCGCTCGAGGTTCGGGTTGAGCGAGCATAGCCCGTTCGACAGTTTCTCCGGCAGCATCGGGATCACCCGCCGCGGGAAGTACACCGAGGTGCCGCGTTCGCGCGCGTCACGGTCGAGCGCGTCGCCCGGGCGCACGTAATGGCTCACGTCCGCGATCGCGACCCACAAACGCCAGCCCTTCGCCTCGCGCCGCGCGTACACCGCATCGTCGAAGTCCTTGGCGGTCTCCCCGTCGATGGTCACGAAGTGCAGCTCGCGCAGGTCCTTGCGGTTTTCAAACTCAGTGACTTCATCAGGTAGCGAGCGCGCCTGCGCCAGAGCCTTCCGAGAGAACTCGTGCGGCAGGTCGAACTTGCGCACTGCGATCTCGATTTCCATGCCCGGGTCGGCGTGGTGGCCGAGCACTTCGGCGACGCGCCCGATCGGCTGTGCGTGCGCCCCGGGCTGGGCGACGAGGTCGACCGTGACCACCTGTCCCGCCTTCGCTCTGCCCGTCTCGGCGGGCGGTACCAGAATGTCGTGCGCGATGCGCCGGTCCTCGGGTACGAGAAACAGCACACCGTGCTCGGAGTGCAGCCGGCCGACGATGCGGCGGTTTGCGCGTTCCAGCACTTCCACCACTTCGCCGATGGCGCGGCCGCGCATGTCGCGGCCCGAGATGCGCACGGCGGCGCGGTCACCGTGCATGAGCTGGCGCATCTCCGCCGGCGTGAGGAAAATCGTCGCGCCGCCTTCGTCGGGCACGAGAAAACCGTGCCCGTCGGGATGGCCCTCGACGCGACCGGCGACGAGCGCGAGGCGCCTCGACACAAGCAGGCTGCCGGCGCGGTTCTGCACCACGTCGCCCGCGCGCTCGAGCTCGGCCAGCGAGCGCTCGAATTCGCGCCGCGCTTGGCGTGGGACGTGCAGCCGCGCCGCGAGCTCCTCGCGCGTGAGAGGTGCGCGCGCGGCGTTCAGCGCGCCGAGGATGCGTTGCGAGTCAATAGCGTCGCGGCTCGATCTCTGCCTTCGCCGCAACGCGGTTCTTTTCGCTTTTTTCTTTGACACGTCAGATACCTGCAACTAAAATCGCGCCTCCCCTGCCGAGGTGGCGGAATTGGTAGACGCACTAGGTTCAGGTCCTAGCGGTGGCAACACTGTGGGGGTTCGAGTCCCTTCCTCGGCACCACCGCAATATAACCCGCCTGGAATAGCGCTCCGATCTTGTCCGACGCTTACATGGCGGCGCTACGCACCTTTGTTCAGCGCGGCACAACGCTACTATAAGGACTTCCCCGCAGAAGCAATCTTGTTGATGAAGGGTCGGACTGCGTCACTATAACCGGCCTGTTTTCGAGCACTGATTGCTCTGGCCCTGACAAAAGCCGCACGCCCGGTCCTCTCTCGTTAGTCGGTCTTGTTTGCCGCCGTCGCCGTTGACCAGGTTCTCCCGGCGTCGGTCTGACCGTTTCGTCATCCTCGATTGCAGTCTCAGCGGATCGGTTCGTTCATTCAGCGCGCAATGTTTCGTTCTTTGCAAGCAGCGCTCAGGCGACGCGGGCGCCCTTGTTGGCGATCGCGACCAGGGTGCGGTAATAGCCGCGGCGCTGCTGCAGCTCGAACACCCAGCGCGACATGCGATCTTGATGTGCGGCCGCGGTGTGCAACACCGAACGCGCGCCTTGCACGAGCAGGTTGCGCAGGTATACGTCCCCGCGCTTGCTGCTGTGCCCGAGGCGGGACTGCCGCCGGTGGAGCATTGACCCGGCACCAGGCCGATCCAGGCAGCGAACTGCCGTCCGTTCTTGAAAACGTCATGGGCGCATGGGCAGCGGGCAGCGCCCAATGAAAAAGGGAGGGCGCGAGCCCTCCCTTGTCGAAGCACGAAACAGTTTAATTACTTCTTCGGCGCCGGGCACTTTACGTCTTTGCCATCCACCTTGACGACATCGCCGGCCTTCTTGCCTTTGCAGGCGGCTTCAAGGGCGGCCATCGACTTCGCCTTATCATCTTTAGTCTGCGCGAAAGCGACCGGGGAAACGGTTGCCACTGCGAAGGCGGCGGCCAAAACAGCACTAATTAGCTTGCTCATGAGTAGTTCTCCTGGTTGAGTGTTTTCAGCAAACCGACCGAGTTCTCGGTCAACGCCCATAACGGCCGAGCAGGACGGTTGGTTGACCGGAAACGTGAATAGTCTCGATTCGCGCCTTCCCGATGTCGGGCTGAGGCTACACCGCACGCCGTTAGGGAGAGCTTCCAAGGCATGCTGAGGAGGCTTAGATCGCGATCGGATCGCTTCCGCGGCACCACCACGACAACCTCCCGATTGTACTAGCAGCCGGTAAGGGTACCGGCGCGGCGCCGCGTCTCGAGGCTGTAGAGGCGGCTTGCGAAGAGATCGAGCGCATCGAGGATGCGCTGCTTGAGAAGGGGGGCGCGGCTCTCGCCGTGAGAGAACATCTCGGCGGAGAAATCCTCCACCAGGCGCAACTTGTCGCGGCAATAGCGATCTTCGATCGCGACTGCGGCGCGCCGGCAGAGGTCCAGCACCCGGTGCAGCGTGCGCCAGTCGGCCGCGCCGACGTGGCACTCGACAATCTTTCTGAGCGCCGCGTGCTGCGCGCGCGCCTTGTCGATATCCGGATACATCGCGCGGCCATTCTGCGCCGCTCATCGCCGCCGCGCTGTAGCTAGGCTCGGAAAAGCGCGTGCGCGGGGCGCGACAACGCGTCATTGCGAGATGACAAAGAAAACCACCGCGAGCCGTGAAAGCAGACGGGCCTGGATAGCGCTAAGCGTCGTAGGGATGGCGCATTACGATCGTCTCGTCCCGCTCCGGCCCGGTCGAGATCAGATCGATCGGCACGCCCGCGAGCGACTCGATGCGCTTCAGGTAAGTGCGCGCCGCCTTGGGTAGC
>DATFEI010000020.1:0-2550 GCA_035251315.1 Burkholderiales bacterium
CTCGGCGCTCCTCGCGCTGGGCCTGCTGCTGCGCCTCGCGCGCTAAATACTCCCGCCTACAATCCGTGTTGCGACCGGGCCTGAAACCAGGCCAAGGACTCATTCCATGAGAACGACAGACAAGCTGATCATTTTCGACACTACCATGCGCGACGGCGAGCAAAGTCCGGGCGCATCCATGACACGCGAGGAGAAGCTGCGCATCGCCCGGGCGCTCGAGCGCATGAAGGTCGACGTGATCGAGGCCGGGTTCCCAGCCTCGTCCAACGGCGACTTCGAGGCGGTGCGCGCGATCGCCAACGCGATCAAGGATTCCACCGTGTGCGGATTGTGCCGCGCCAACGACCGCGACATCCAGCGGGGCATCGACGCGCTGAAGGGCGCAAGATCGTGGCGCATCCACACGTTCATCGCCACCAGCGCGCTTCACATGGAAAAGAAGCTGCGCATGACGCCCGAGCAGGTGCTCGAGCAGGCGAAGCTCTCGGTGCGATTCGCGAAGAATGCGTGTCCCGACGTCGAGTTCTCGCCGGAAGACGGCTCCCGTTCCGACCTGGATTTCCTCTGCCGGGTGCTCGAGGCGGTGATCAAGGAGGGCGCGACCACCGTCAATATCCCGGATACGGTGGGCTACGCGGTGCCGCAGCAGTTCGGCGAATTCATCAGACAGCTCAGGCAGAAGATTCCCAGCTCGGACAAAGCGGTGTGGAGCGTGCATTGCCACAACGACCTAGGCATGGCGGTCGCCAACTCGCTCGCCGCAGTGCAGATCGGCGGCGCGCGCCAGATCGAATGCACCATCAACGGCCTGGGCGAGCGGGCCGGCAACACCTCGCTCGAGGAAGTCGTCATGGCGGTGAAGACGCGCCACGACTTCTTCAATCTCGGCGTGGGCATCGATACGACCCATATCGTTCCAACGTCGCGGCTCGTGTCGCAGATCACCGGCTTCGTCGTGCAGCCGAACAAAGCGGTGGTCGGCGCGAACGCCTTTGCGCACGCCTCGGGGATCCACCAGGACGGCGTGCTGAAGGCGCGCCAGACCTACGAGATCATGCGCGCGGAGGACGTGGGCTGGAGCACCAACAAGATCGTGCTCGGCAAGCTCTCCGGCAGGAACGCGTTCAAGCAGCGCCTGAAGGAGCTCGGCATCGAGCTCGAGAGCGAGGACGCCTACAACAAGGCGTTCCAGCGCTTCAAGGACCTCGCCGACAAGAAGGCCGAGATTTTCGACGAGGACCTGCAGGCGCTAGTGGCGCAGGAAGCCGGGCGCTCGAGCGAGGAGCACTGGAAGCTCGTCACTATGAACCAGGCGAGCGGAATGGGAGAGCGACCTCATGCGTCGGTAGTACTGAAGGAAAATGGCAGTGAAAAACGGGCTGACGCCCAGGGCGACGGACCGGTCGACGCGACTTTCAAGGCGATCGAGAGTATCGCCAGGAGCGGAGCCGAGCTGCTGCTTTATTCGGTCAACGCGGTCACGACCGGCACCGAGTCGCAGGGCGAGGTCACGGTGCGTCTGTCGAAAGGCGGGCGCATCGTGAACGGGGTGGGCGCCGACACCGACATCGTCGTCGCTTCGGCCAAGGCCTACATCAGCGCCCTGAACAAGCTCGAGAGCAAGATCGAACGGCTCAACCCCCAGCACCAGCTTTAGACCGGAGCGTGAAGCGGCGCACATGGCTATTCGTGCCCGGTGCCGACCCCGCCGCACACCGGGCGGCGGCGCGCAGCGGCGCTGACGTCGTCGTACTCGAGCTCGAGGATCTCACCCCGCCGGCGCTGAGGTCGCACGCGCGCGAACTCTCGCGCGAGGTATTTGACCGCTGGCGCGAAGCCGGCGCAGTGGCGGCGGTACGCATCAATCCGCTCGAGACCTGCGGCAGCGACGACCTGCGCGGCGTCCTCGCGGGGAGGCCCGACATCATCATGATGTCGAAAGTCGCCTCTCCACAGCAGGTCGTAGCGCTTGAGAAAGCCACCGGCGGCGCGGTCGAGCTCGTGCCCAACGTGGAAACCGCGGCGGGGCTTGTCAATACTTTTCAGATTGCAAAAGCCAGTCCGCGCGTCAGCGCACTGCTCGTCGCGAGCGAGGACATGGTGGCCGACCTCGGCACGGCGCGCAGCCGCAAGGGCGAGGAGCTCGCCTACGTGCGCGCGCGCTTCCTCGTCGAGTGCCGCGCCGCCGGCGTCGAGGCGATCGATTGCCCCTACACCTTCAGCGACGTGAAAGGCGCAGCGGCCGATGCGCGCTACGCGAAGCGCCTCGGCTACCGAATGAAAAGCCTGGTCGAGCCCTCGCACGCCCGCGCGATCAACCGTGTGTTTACTGCAAGCACAAGAGACCTCGCCCGCGCAAGAAGAATCGTTGAAGCCTTTGAAAGGGCGCGCGCGGCCGGCAAGGACCGGGCGAAAGTCGACGGCGCGCTCATCGAAGTGCCGATCTACGCCGCGGCGAAACGCCTCCTACTAGGCGGGTAGGCCGGCCTTCAGCAGCGCGTCGCGATGGTGATCCAGGTCGCCAGGGCGCCTGTAGTGCAGCGTGGGCAG
>DATFEI010000017.1:0-4358 GCA_035251315.1 Burkholderiales bacterium
GAGGAGGAGGCGCGAAGCATGCTTCATGCCGTTTGTGTACGTTAGCGCACAGAACGGTAGGGCTGTCGCACGTATTCTTGGTTCTTGGACTCTATCCCAATCGGGCAAGCAGTCCTTCAGAAGGTAGTCGCCAAGCTCGGCGGCTCATTCGCGGCTGCTGTGCAATTGGGAGTCGAGCCACCGCTCCTCAACTGCTTCCTTAACGGCACAACGCCGGTGCCAGACGTCGTCTTGCTGCGCGCGGTCGATATGGTGTTGGACGATTTGCACGGCCTTGCTACAGGCTCGCTTTTCGTAGCCATCGTGACCTCGGCTTGCGCCCTGCGTGAGGGGCTGCCGCACCATACCGGCTATCGCGGTATCGACCTGTAATACCCCGGCTGGTCCATGCTTCAGGATTTCTGATCGCCGGCTGCCCTAGTCCCCACGACGACGGCGTCAGAGGGTGAAGCTGGCCGCCACCCGACGCTCCCAAGCAAAAAGCCGCAGTTTTCTATCTCAACACAGAGAGGCATCACCTATGACTAGATTCACCGGCCAGTAATTGCTCGACCTGCTGGCGGACTATCGGCGCAGCGGGGAATGGGACCACGCCCGCACGGAACTGAGCGGCTCGGCGCACGCGCAGCTGAAGGCTACGCCTTCGCTGTTTTCTTTCCCCAGATCGCCCAGTATTCGGCACCGCGGAGTTCGACCTGACAGTAGACTACCGTCTCGGCGTCGATGCCGAGCACGGTGCGGGCGCGGTCCTCGGGCAGGCGGCCGTCGAGCGCCTCGCCCTGCACAAGGAGACCTTCGGCGCCTTGGCGCTCGAGAGCGAGCTTGCAATGCTGGAGCCGTTCGCGACCTCCGCAGGTATCCGACCAGGGCCGCGCGCCGTCCACGTTGGGCGCCCACAAGAGGCACGCGCAGGCGCCGTCGAGCGATTGCACCGCGGCCCGCCACATCGCGATCACCACCATACCGTCGCCTTTGCGCACGCCGCTCCAGCTGGTGCGCGGGTCCTGCAGCCAGACGCCGCGCGCGGCGAACGCCTTGCTGCGCGGCAGGAGCCTTTGACGGCCGCCCTTGGTGCGCGCAGCCGCGCCGTTGCTGCCCGGACCGCGCCGCGGGCGCGCCTTGAGCAGCTCGCCGCAGAGCGCGGCGAGCTCCGGCTCACCGAGCCGGATCGCGTTAGCCTGGAGGTTGAGCATCTCCTGCTTGCCGAGCTGGTCCAGCCGCTCGCGCGTCCAGGCGCCGGCCTTGCCGGTCTTGAACACGCCTGCGGCGGGCTTCATGGCGCTACCTCTTCTTGAAGGGGAAGCGCCTCTTGGCGAAAGCGGGCGGAGCGCTGTCGAGATGGCGGTAGTTGATCCGGCCGCGGGTCACGTCGTAAGGCGACATTTCCAGGTTGACGCGGTCGCCGGCAATGATCCGGATGTGGCGCTGGCGCATCTTGCCCCCGGCATACGCCAGGACGTCGGCGCCGTTCGTGAGCTTGACGCGGAACTGCGTGTTCGGCAGCACCTCCTGGACGGTGCCTTCCATCTCGATCATCGCTTCCTTGGCCAAAATGCCTCCTAGTTCAGATTGTCTTGATGTTTGACGCCGCCGGACCCTTCGGTCCCTGCGTGACGTCGAACGAGACCTTCTGCGCTTCCTTGAGGGACTTGTAGCCGTCCATCTGGATCGAGCTGTGGTGGACGAAGAGATCTTTGCCGCCGTCGTCCGGCGTGATGAACCCGAAACCCTTGGAGTCGTTGAACCACTTAACGGTACCTGTTGCCATGTTCATGCTTCCTTTGCTTGATGCTGCGAGGCGAATCCGGCCCCGCGTACGGGCATGACGATCAAGGGAGGAACTGAACGGCCACTTCGGCACCGCTTGCGCGGCGGGTAGGGACTGCGCACTTCACTGCTTGAAGATCACTGCAACAGCACTCTAGCACACATTCGGCGCCGGGATTTTTCTTTTTTCACATGGGCTTCAGGAAGGTTGCTCGACGAACCACTTAACAGCCATCGCCCTGGCTGTGCGGACAGGACGCGAGACATTTGAAAGACGCCGAGCGCATCGAAGGCTCACTCACCGAATTCGATTGGGCGCGCGCAGGGAATTTTTCGCGATTTGTGATGCTCCCAGTCGAGTCCTCGAGCAATTTTTTACGTCAGGTAGCTGTCAGGCGGGCTCTCCCCTGCCAAAATTCCTTCGAGGCAACGCAGTAAGGGAGAAGCACTGTGTTAGGCGGGCTATTTACCCGGTCGGCGCAAGCTAAGGCCACGGTTGCCCTGAAGGAACTGAAGTTGGGCTGCCAGAAGCTGCTGTCGGAGGCGGGCACGTCCAATGGCGAGGCCGTTGCCGCCGAAGTGATCCGCCTATGGGGCGAGCTCGATGACGCCGCCCGCCTCGCGTTCTTCGAGTTTCTCGATGCGCTCGCACCGGAGAAGGAGCGCGTGCTGCGAGCGGCGAGCGCCTATGGCGCGGAGTCATCGCGAGAAAACATCCTCGAGCTACAGAGGGCGGTTTATCCCCCGCGACGCGTGTTCCTGCAGCGTCTTAACCGCGCGAGCGGCGGGGTTGCGACGGTCGTGGCGATGCGGCGCGCGCTGGCTAGCCTCGTCCGCGACCGTCCCGAGCTGCGGGCGGTTGACGCCGACTTCAGTCACCTGCTCGCTTCATGGTTCAATCCCGGCTTCCTCTACCTACGGCAGGTGGACTGGAACTCGCCCGCCGCGCTGCTCGAGAAGATCATTCGCCACGAGGCGGTGCACGCCATCCGCGATTGGAGCGACCTACGCCGACGCCTGCAGCCCGACCGGCGCTGCTTCGCCTTCTTCCATCCCCAGCTGCCGGACGAGCCTTTGATCTTTGTCGAGGTAGCGCTTGAGGGCGCAATTCCGCGCAAGATCGCTCACCTCATCGAGGAAAGGCGCGCGGCACCGCGCACGGGAAAGCCAGCCAGCGTGGCCGCCTTCTACTCGATCAGCAACTGCGAGCCGGGACTAAGGGGCGTGTCGCTTGGCAACTTCCTGATCAAGCGGGTGGCCGAGAGGCTGCGCAGTGAACTGCCTTCGCTCAAGCGGTTCTGTACCTTGTCCCCCGTACCCGGTCTCCGGAAGTGGCTGACGAAGGTGCGCGGCGTCGCGGTGGCCGAGGCGATCCGCACGCGCCACGGAGAGGATCTCGGGCGGCTGGACGCCGCCGTGCGCGCAGGCGCACTGGAGAGGGACGACGAGGCCGTGCTCACCGCATGCGCCGCCACTTACCTTGCGCGCTACGGTGCGACGACGAGCGGCGATCCGGTAGCGCGCTTCCACCTCGAGAACGGCGCGCGCCTTGAGCGTGTCAACCTTGCCGCCGACGTGTCGGACAAGGGCCTGGCCGAATCCCTCGGCGTGATGGTGAACTATCTCTACGACCTCGCCGCCGTCGAAGCTAACCACCAGCGTTTCATGCAAGGGGAGGTTGTCTGTAGCCGGCAGGTGTTGTCATCCGTCCGCCGGTAGTTCCGGCCGAAGAAAAAACAATCCTTCGCCCGTGGGCCAGATGGGGCCTGCCGCCTGCCCGGCTAGGAGCTAAAAAAGTCGCTGTCGCCGCTCTCGATCGTATTTGCTAGGAAAAGCCACTGCCAGCCGGTATAAGGAAATAGGAAGGCCGGTATGGAAAGCAGGCAACAAGTGTTGGTTGCGGCGCAGCCGGCCGCCTGGCCGGTATTGAAGGACATGCTCGAAGAGCTCGCCGACCTGGTACCGGTACACGCCATGAGCGAAGCGATGCAGGTGCTTGAGCAGGATGCGCCTGGGATCGATCTCATCATCTGCACGCTAACCTTCAGCGACCATCGCATGCTGGAGTTCCTGCTGAAGGTGAAGGGCAATCCGAAAACGAGCGCGATTCCGTTCTTGGTATGCCGGGTGCTTGTCGGACGCCTGTCCGAAGAGCTGGTGGAGCGCATGGGTGCGGTGGCCCGTCAATTCGACGCGGATTTCATCAACCTACCGCGCTTCCCGGCCGACGAGGCCCGAAAAGGACTGAGCGCGGCGGTCATGAAATGCTTCGCATCAAATAAGCGGAGGGAGAAGCGCTAAGTTCCGCCTTGCTGCAGGCAACGCTCCTTCTCTGGGCCGAGGAGCGTATCGCATGTACCGCGGAGCTCCGGACCTTGCGCGCCACGGCCTGCGTCCGCCGCCGGCCTGTCGCCTGATTCGCGGACGGACGGTAGCTTCGACGGATTTACGAATGGCGCGACTTCTCTGCAACGGCGGCGCCGTATGCCGCGATCGCGGCGCCGACATCCTGAAGCCCCGTGCCTGTCGAATCGAAGACGATCACCTCGTCATCCGATTCCCGGCCCGGTTTGCGGCCGCAGATGATCTCG
>DATFEI010000286.1:0-3044 GCA_035251315.1 Burkholderiales bacterium
CTTGTCGATGCCGACCCGATGCTTGACGGTCACAGGAATCGAAACTTCCTGCTTGATCGCTGAAACACACCTCGCCACGAGCTGCGGCTCCGCCATCAGGCAGGCGCCGAAGGCGCCGCGCTGCACCCGCTCGCTCGGGCAGCCGATGTTCAGGTTGATCTCGTCGTAGCCGTACTGCTCACCGAGTCTTGCGCAGTGCGCGAGCTCCGCGGGCTCGCTGCCGCCCAGCTGGAGGGCAACAGGATGCTCTTCGTTATTGAACTCCAGGTGCCGCGGGACATCGCCATGGAGGAGCGCGCCGGTCGTGATCACCTCGGTATACAGGCGCGCGCGCGAATTGACCTGGCGCAGAAGGAACCGGCAATGGCGGTCCGTCACGTCCATCATCGGCGCGACCGAAATGCGGTGGGACATCCGCTATTTCATGTCCAGCGCGCGGCGCCGCGTGAGCTCGACGAAGCACGCGAGATGGTGGTCCTCCTGCGAGACGCCCTTGGGCGTATGGTCGCGCCGCCGCGCGCATTCTGCGTCGCGGTACTGGCGCCACTCTTCGTTCGCCTTGCGGAACGTGTCGACCGCCTTCTCATTGCCCGCGCTGTGGTCGCGCTCTCGCGCCTCCTGAAACAGGAGCGCGTAGCTTTGCATGAGGTCGTTCTCCGCGACCTGCAGCAGCGTCTGCAGGCACGGACGCGGTTGCTCGCGCAGCGCAGTATCGCGCGTGCATTGCGCGAGCGCCGAGGCGTTGGGGCGCGGCAGCCATTGGAAGAACACGGCCCGCTTGTCGTCGGCGAGCAGGCAGATGAAGGCGAGCTCGGCGCTCGGCGCGTTGTCGAGCACGACCGCGCCGTTGCCCCTGAGGATCGAGGACACGAGCTGGTTGCCGAGCTTGCGCGTGTAGCGCTCGATGGACAGCGCCTGGTCGCGCTCGATCACGATGTCCTTGCCGCCGGTGCCCTCGCGCGCCATTTCGCGCTTGGCGTAGGCGCGGCACGTTTCGACCGCCGGCCCGTTGTATTGCGCGTTAACAGAAAAGGCAGCCAGCGCTCCCAGCAATCCCATTATTAGTCTCGTCATCGATACTGCCCCGTGGATTGCGCACGCGCGCGGATCAGCCCATACAGGCTTTGGGTGAACGGCGCCCGCACGCCGGCCTTGCGCGCGATCTCGAGGGTGCCGGCGAGGAGGCCGTCAATCTCGAGCGGCTTGCCGGCTTCGAGATCCTGGTGCATCGAGGTCTTGAAGCGTCCCAGCGCGCGCGCCATGTCGATGCGGGCTTCGGGGTCGATGTCGGCGTCGACGCCGACCGCGCGGCCGATCGCCAGCACTTCGCGCATGATCTCCACCATGTAAGCTTTGACCTCCTGGTTCTGGATGAGCTGATCTGCGGTCGTCACCGTGAGCGCTGACACGGGGTTGAAGCTCACGTTGCCGAGGAGCTTCACCCAGAATTCCTTCTCGATTGCGTTGGTGACAACGACCTCGAAGCCCGCGCCGGAAAGCGCTTCGGCGATGCGCTGGGTGCGCGCGGTATTCTTCCCGCCCGGCTCGCCCAGAATCAGCTTCGCTCCCATGTTGTGGCTCACGAAACCTGGATCCGGTGTCGAAGCGGCGAGATGGACCACGCAGCCGACGATGCGCTCGATCGGGATCGCGCGCGTGAGCTTGCCTCCCGGGTCGAGCGACTCCAGGCGGTTATCCTCGGTCCTTATTCCTTGGAAAAACCACCATGGCACGCCGTTCATGGCGGTAACGACCGATGTTTCCTTTCCGAGCAGCGGCCCGATGCTTTCCGCGACGGCTGTAAGGCTTTGCGCTTTCACCGTGACTAAGACGTAATCCTGCGGTCCAAGCCTGACGGGGTCGCTTTCGGCCTTGACGTTGAACGTTTCGGTCTTACCTTTGCTCTGTACCCGCAGGCCGCTGGCGCGGATGGCGTCGAGCTGTGCGCCGCGCGCGACGACCGACACGTCGTGCCCCGAACGCGCGAGCCACGCGGCCATCAAACCACCGATGGCGCCGGCGCCGTAAACGCAGATTTTCATAGTGCTATTCTACGTTTTCGAAGGAGTGACCCATGTTTGCCTTCATGAAGAAGATGAAGTCGCTGCTACCGCGCGAAAGCACGCTGCCCGGCCGCGCCGCGGCGATGCGCGTTCCCGCCAAGCATTTTGTCAACGGCCATCCGCTCAAGCCGCCGTTTCCCGACGGCATGCAGCTCGCGCAATTCGGCATGGGCTGCTTCTGGGGCGCCGAGCGCGTATTCTGGGAAACGCCCGGCGTCTACTCGACCGCGGTCGGCTACGCCGGCGGCGAAACCAAGAATCCGACCTACGAAGAGGTATGCACGGGATTCACCAACCACACCGAGGCAGTGCTCGTCGCCTTCGATCCCAAGGTCGTTACGTATGAAGAGCTGCTCAAGGTGTTCTGGGAGGCCCACGACCCGACCCAAGGCATGCGCCAGGGCAACGACGCTGGCACCCAATACCGCTCAGCCATATATACATATGGTGATGCCCAGGCCGAGGCCGCTGCGCGCTCCAAGGAGATGTACGAGAAGGCGTTGAAAGCAAGGGGCTACGGTCCGATCACCACCGAGATTCGCTTGGCGCCAGAGTTCTACTACGCCGAGGAGTATCACCAGCAATACCTCGCCAAGAACCCAGGCGGCTACTGCGGCCTCGGCGGCACCGGCGTGTCATGCCCCGTGGGGGTCGCCGCTGCGGCTGGATAAGTGGCTCTGGGCGGCGCGCTTTTTCAAGACGCGCAGCGTCGCGCAGCAGGCAATCGCTGCGGGCAAGGTCAAGCTAAATGACTCGCGGACCAAAGCGGCGCACGAGCTGAAAGTCGCCGATGCGCTTGCGATCCGCATCGGCGACTTCGAGTGGCGCGTTACGGTGAAGGCGCTCTCCGACAAGCGCGGACCGGCGGAGCAGGCGAGGAAACTCTACGAAGAGACTGCGCAAAGCCGGGCGGAGCGCGAGCGGCGCATGGACCTGCGGCGCTGGGGCGCGGAGCCGGCCGCCGCGCTCAAGGGGCGGCCG
>DATFEI010000014.1:0-2619 GCA_035251315.1 Burkholderiales bacterium
CGACCGTGCGCTGTGCAACGCGCTCGTGCCGGCCGCAGTCAGGCGATAAATCCGAAGTCCAGTTTCGCCCACAGTCTCCCTCCCGCTTGATGCCTTCCGAAGCACCGTGGTAGTGCACCGAGCGGTAGTGCACCACAACGAAAGAGCGCCGTCCGGCTTTTGACAACCTTTTTACAAGGAAACAGCGGAGTGTCGCCTATCGGCGACGTTGAAGGGCGTACGCGGTGATCCCTATCCGCCGATTCGTTGGATCACCGGGTAGAAGACAACCAAGGTCGGCAAGGAGTCGATCTCGAGCATCACCTGCATGAAGTAATAGTTGAGATACGCCGCGGCGAGCACGCCGAGCATGTAGATCTCGCGCGCGACGCCGAAAATTACAGTCTGGCCAAGGCGCTTTGCGGGAAGCGGAGACTCGGCGCTCGCCTGCGGGCGCGAGGCAGCCGCGGAATCCGCGCGGGTACGCCGGGCGGCTTCCTGAAGCCAGCGCGTCGTCGACTCGTAAGGATCGTCTTGCTCTTCGGCCATCCGCCTTGCCATTTGTCGCGCGCTCACGATTGCACGTGAGGCCTTGCCGATACTTTATTTGTTCGTGCGGCGATTTTCGATCTAGCTGACGGCCTCGAATTTCAGCCGCTTGATGCGATCCATGTTCATCCCTTCGATGCGGATGAGCTGGGTCGGCCCGCGCCGCAGCGGCGAGTGCAGATCGCCTTCGTTGTAGAGATAGGCCGCCCCGGGCGTGAGCTTGTAGGTGCGAACCGGCCGCGCCCTGCCCGGCTTGCCGTCTGCCGCCGCAGCGACCAGCTCATAGTCGGTCATCTCGGTCTCGCCCTTCGCCTGGCCGTAGATCGCCCACGAGGGCCCGTGGTCATGCGGCGGGGAGTTCTTGGGGCCTTTATAGCTATGCGAGAGCACGCAGAAGCCGAGCTGCGGATCCTCATAAAGCACCTTGCGCTCGGGGGTCGAGTCGTCGAGGGCCGTGGCGAGGAAGCCGGGGTCGCACAGCAGCTGCTCAAGGCGCATGCAGATCTTGCGGCGCCCGGAGGGTCCGGGCTCCGAGGTGAGGATCGTGCGGCACTCGGATGCGAATTGCTCGAGGGAGGTCGTCATGTCGTCATGATACGCCGCTGCCTGCTCCCCAGCGGCGGTTGAGCGTCCAGTCGAACTCTACGTAGCGCAAAGCGACGTCGCCCATGCGCCGGTCGATCATCTCGACTACCGCTTCGTCTGCGATCCGCGAAACGACGAACTCCACGATACCTCTGTCGCCGCCGAAGTCCTCGCCGAACCAGCGAAAGATGCGCGGCAGGACGAGCACCGCGCCCTGGCGCTCCACGCGCACGTTGCGCCGAATGTAGTCGGCGGCTGCTTCCTCGAGCTGCCGGTCGAGCTTGCCGCCGTCGAAAGCGCGCAGCGGCGGCGAGGAGCGGCACGCGGAGTGCAGCGCGAAATGCATGCGCTCCTCGAACACGATCGGCATGTACTCGAGGCGCGCGTCGCCGCGCTTCATCGGCGGCTGCGAGCGGCCCGGCTTGGCGACATTGCCGCGCAGCAGCCCGTGCTCAATGTCGTCGAGTGAATAGGAATGCTCGCCTATCCGCAGCCGCGGCCGCTCGAAGAACGCCTCCACCATCCGTACGCCGGCTGCCGACTCGAGCTCGCGCGCGTCCCGTAGCACGCCGGCATTGAACACGTTGATCCAGAACGCGAGCTGAGATGGAATTTGCGCCCGCTTGATGTCGAAGTCCGCGAGCGCGATAAGGCAGGCGGCGAGATGCTCCCGCGCGGGCGAGCGTGCGAGCGCGGCGTAATCGCACGCCGCGCCGTGCAGGTCGAAATGCGCCTGCCTCGCCGCCTCGAGCGCTTCCGCGAGCTCCCGGTCGGGGTTGTCCGCCACGCTCATTACAATAGCGCCGGGGGAGCGAACCGTTTGCAGAACTTCGGCGCATTCGACTACGTGATCGTCGGCGCGGGCAGCGCGGGCTGTCTTCTTGCCAACAGGCTAAGCCGCAATTCCGAGAAAAAAGTCCTCTTGCTGGAGGCGGGCGGGCGCGACGACTGGTTCTGGATCGACATCCCGGTCGGCTATCTCTACACCATCGCCAACCCGCGCACCGACTGGTGCTACAAGACCGAGCCCGACGAGCACCTCGCCGGACGCTCAATCCATTATGCCCGCGGCCGCGTGCTCGGCGGCTGCTCCTCGATCAATGCCATGATCTACATGCGCGGGCAGAAGGAAGACTGGGACTACTGGGCCTCGCTCGGCAACCGCGGGTGGTCATGGGAGGACGTTCTTCCCCTGTTTCTTTCCCTCGAGGATTACGAGCACGGGGCGGTCGACGGCTACGGCGCAGGCGGCGAGCTGCGCATCGAGGACCCGCGGGTGCGCTGGGACATCATCGACGCGTGGCGGGAAGCCGCCGCCGAATGCGGCATTCCGCCGGTTAAGGTGTTCAACCGTGGCGACAACTTCGGCTGCGCCTACTTCCAGATGAACCAGCGCCGCGGCCGGCGCTGGAGCGCGACCAACGCCTTCCTGCGCCCGGTCACGCATCGACCGAACTTGACCGTAATGACGGGCGCTTCGGTTTCGAAATTGAAATTCGAAAACAC
>DATFEI010000209.1:0-4933 GCA_035251315.1 Burkholderiales bacterium
TTCCGCGGCTACGGGGTGAAGTCCAACTACCAGCCGGGCGCTTGGAAGGTGCAGGTGGAGACGACCGACGGGCGCGAGATCGGCCGCATGTACTTCGACCTTACTCTCGCGCCCGAAGCGCCGCGCAACTTCACCAGCGTAGTCGACTAGCTAACTGGCGAACTTGATGTACTTCACCATCTCCTTTTGAACTTCCGCGGGCTGGTTGAGCAGGCCGTTA
Organism: Burkholderiales bacterium; assembly: GCA_035251315.1. Classification (GTDB taxonomy): domain Bacteria; phylum Pseudomonadota; class Gammaproteobacteria; order Burkholderiales; family SG8-39; genus SCGC-AG-212-J23. The sequence continues at coordinate 221 of DATFEI010000209.1, forward strand.
AACATCTTGAGCACTTCTTCCGGCGAAATGTAGCCGACCTCGATCTTCGCCTTCTTCGACTCGGCGATGAACTCGGGATCCTTCACCGCTTTAGCGAACGCCTCGCGCAGCATCTGAACCCGGTCCACCGGCGTTGCGGGCGGCGCGGCAAAGGCGCGCCCGATCGCGAGCGGCGCGGCGCGGATGGCCATGATCGCCTTTCCCACGGCGCTGGTGGCCAGGTCCTCGTCGACCGGCAGATGCTCCCAGCCGGGAAGCGCGACGCGCCCGCGCACAATCGGGCGCACCGCGCCGCGGTCCGCGGCGAGCTTGATCGTTGTAGCAAAAGCCGCCCACACGTCCACTTCCTTGCGCTCGACTGCGAGGAGCACATCGGCGTTCGCCGGGTAGCCCGAAACGAGCTTGAAGTTTGCCCCGGCGAATTCCTTCAGCAGGAGCGGGAAGTCGTGCGCGTTCGACCCGGGGCCCGTGGTCCCTACAACGAGCTCCTTGCCGGATTTCTTGACCTCGTCCCAGCTCTTGTACGGCAAGTCCGCGCGGATGGAGAGTGCGACGCCGTCCGCGCCCGACGACCCGAGCCACTGAAAGCGCCGCGCGTCGAAGCGCGCCGCCTCGACCTTGGTGAGCTGCGCGATGCCGACGTTGGGATTGGCGGCAAGCAGGGTAAGCCCATCCGGCTTGGCGACGTTGTAGACATGGTTGGTCGCGACGAGGTGCGCGGCGCCGGTCATGTTCTGCACAATGACGTTGGGGTTGCCGGGAAGCTGCTTGCCCAGGTGGCGCGCCACGATGCGCGCGGCGATCTCCAGGCTTCCGCCCGACGCACCGATCACCACGGTTACGGTCTTGCCTTCGTAGAACGAGCCTTGCGCCCATGCCGGTGCAACCAGGCTAAACGCGGCAAGCGCCGCGGCGAATCTGATTTTCACGATTCCTCCTCCTTTAGAACCACGATCCAATCAAGCCAGCGTCGAACGGGAAATGCAGCAGGCGCTCGAATAGCAGATGAAACACGCCCCAGGCCACTGCGGCAAGCGCGATCGACAGCCCCGCCCCTTCCCGGCTCTCCATGACGAGGTAGGAGAATACGAAAAGCGGGACGGCAATGGGAAACCCGGCGAGCAGCACAAGCATGATGAAGGTTGCCATCCACGCGAACACAGTGAATGTCCTGGCCCGCGCGCCGGGCGGCTGAGCGGGGGTGGCGGGGTCGCGCAGCTCGACCAGAGTCTGGGCAAGCGCCAGGACAAGCAGCGGTATTCCCATCGTCAGCGGGAACAGCGCGGCTTTGGGCGGCCATCGCAGGGCCGTGTACACGGCATAAGCGGCCACCACGGCAAGCGCAAGGCTGAAGAACGCCGCGCCGCTAAGCCGCACGGCTTCTGCGCTCCTGCAGGTGCGGCAACACGATTACCAGCGCGGTCAACACGACAAGAATGATGACGAGCGGCTGGGCAAGCCAGCTGTAGCCGTAGCGCGCCATCGAAATGAAGAGGTAGGTCTCGGCCAGCTTGCCGAGCACGAAACCGAGCACGAGCGGCGCCCGCGGCCAGCCGAAGCGCATCATGAGGTATCCGAGCGCACCGAAGCCGAGCGTGACCAGCAGGTCGGCGATCTGGCGGTTCGCGGTGTAGCTGCCGATGAAGACCAGCAGCAGCAGAAACGGCAGGATCAGTCCGCCGCGCACCCGGGTCACCTGGGCAAGATACGGCAGGGTCGCCAGGCAGACGAGCACCGTAATGACGTTCGCGATGACCAACGTCCAGACCATGGAATAGGTCACCGCGAGGTGCTTGGTGAGCATGTCCGGGCCGGGGTGCAGGCCCATGATGAGGAACGCGCCGAGAAGGATCGCCATCGCTCCGCTTCCCGGCACACCGAAGGCGATCGTCGGGATGAGATCCCCTCCCTCCTTAGAGTTGTTGGCCGCGCTGGGGCTGAGCACGCCGCGCACGTCACCACCGCCGAAGCCACCGCGGTCGCTCGCATTCTTCGCGCTCTGCACCGCGTGCGCATAGGCCATCCATTGCGCCACGCCGCCGCCGGCGCCCGGCAGGATGCCGACGAACACGCCGACCACCGAGCAGCGCACCACCAGCCAGAAATGCCGGAAAGTGTCCTTGATGCCCTCCCAGACGCCTGCGCCGAGCTTGGCCGCCGGCGCGTTGCCGGCGATCGATGTCCCGCGCACCGCGAGGTCGATGATCTCGGGAATGGCGAAAATCCCCACCAGCACTGGGATGAGATCCAGCCCTTCCCACAGGTAGATCAGGCCGAAGTCGAAGCGCAGGATGCCCGACTGCCGCTCCTGGCCGACGGTGGCGAGAAGCAGCCCCAGCAACCCCATCGCAAAGCCCTTGACTTGCGCTCGCGTGCCCTGCCCGCTGAGCGACGTAATGCACGCGATGCCCATCACGGTAACCATGAAAAGCTCGGGCGAGCCGAACGTGAGGACCAGGGGCCGCACGATCGGAATCGACACGGCGAGCGCCGCGGCGCCGATCACCGCGCCGACAAGCGAGCTCATGAGCGCCGCCCCGAGCGCGCGCGCTGCCTCGCCGCGCTTCGCCATCGGATGGCCGTCGACGACGGTCGCCGCCGACAGCCCCTCGCCCGGCACGCCGAAAAGAATCGAGGTGATGTCGCCGGTCGTGGCGGCAACCGCGTGCATTCCGAGCAGGAACGCAAACGCCTCCACCGGGCTCATCTTGAACACGAACGGCAGCATCAAGGCGAGGGTCGCGGCGCCGCCGATGCCCGGCAGCAGGCCGACGATGAAGCCAAGCGCCATGCCGACCAGCATCAAGCTGAAGGCGTTCCACTGCAGCACCAGCGAAAGGCCCTGGGCGAGCGCGTCGAGCATCGGTGCGCGATCCTAAAACAAAAAGCGTCTAAAATCCGGCGGCCTCGACATGGCCCTACTGGAACTGTGCGGCGTGACGCGCCGCTTCGGCGATTTCACGGCCGTGGACAAGGTCAGCATGAGCGTCGAGCCGGGCGAGTTCTTCACTCTGCTCGGGCCCTCGGGCTGCGGTAAGACCACGCTGCTCCGCATGATCGCCGGGTTCGACGAAGCCGACGAAGGCACGATCCTGGTCGAAGGCCGCGATATGCGCGGCATACCGCCCGAGCGCCGCAACCTGCATACCGTCTTCCAGAGCTACGCGCTCTTTCCGCACATGACTGCGGAGCGCAACATCGCGTTTCCACTGCGCATGGCCGGCGTTCCGGCCGAGGAGACGCGCCGGCGCGTCGGCGAGGCGCTCGAGCAGGTGCAGCTGCAGGGACTGGGCAAGCGCTATCCCGCGGAGCTTTCCGGCGGCCAGCGCCAGCGCGTCGCGGTCGCACGCGCGCTCATCAACCGGCCTCGGCTGCTGCTGCTCGACGAGCCGCTCGCCGCGCTCGACGCCAAGCTGCGCGAAAGCATGCAGACGGAACTCATCGGCCTGCAGCGTCAGGTGGGCGTCACCTTCGTCTACGTCACCCACGACCAGAGCGAGGCGCTCGCGCTATCGCACCGGATAGCGGTCATGAACCGCGGCCGAGTGGAGCAGCTCGGCGAGCCGTCCATGATCTACGGCTTTCCCAGGAACCGCTTCGTCGCCGATTTCATCGGCGAATGCAACATGCTTCCCGCCGACGTGCGTAGCATCGAGTCCGGGCAAATCGCGCTCCACGTGCGTGGCGTCGGAGACGTGGCGGCCACCCACGGCGAGCATTTAGCCCCCGGTGCGCAAGGCGTCCTTGCTCTACGCCCCGAGCAGGTGAGGATGGCGAAGAGCATCGCCGTCGACCGCGCGGACAACCATTTCCGTGGCACGGTGAAAGCGCTGCTCTACCGCGGCGAGGTGACGCTATATACGGTAGAGCTCGCAGCGGGCGGCCGGCTCCAGGCGTTGCTGCCGAATACCGCGAGCGGACGACCCGCGCGATTTGAGGCGGGCGCGAGCGTCGAGGTGGGCTGGCCGCGCGACGCCGGGCACTTCCTCACTGATTGATGCGGCCGCGCCTCTCGGGCAAGTGGCTCGCGAGCGGTCCTCCGCTCGCCTATCTGCTCTTCTTCTTCGCCGCCCCGCTTGCCATCATGGCGCTCGCGTCGTTTCGGGCACCCGGCGACTTCGGCGGCCTCGCCCCCTTGATGCTCCGTGACGAAGACGGGGCGCATCTCAACCTCACCGCAGAAGCCTACGCGGTGCTCTTTTCGGACTTTCTGTACGGCCGACTGTTCGTGAAGTCGCTAGCCTACGCCGCGCTCGCCACGGTCCTGTGCCTGGCGGCGGGCTATCCCCTCGCCCTGCTCATCGCCCGCAGCCCGCGCCGGTACCGCGACATCCTCGTGTTGCTGGTGATCCTGCCTTTCTGGAGCAACTTCCTCATCCGCGTCTACGCATGGATGACGATTCTCGGCCCGCAGTCGTTCGTGATGCGCGCGCTGAACGGCGCGCTTAGCCTAGTCGGCATCGAGCCGGTGTCGCTCCTTTACACGCCGGCGGCGGTCGTGATCGCCCTGGTCTACGTGCACCTGCCATTCATGGTCCTGCCGCTTTACGCCAACCTGGAGAAGCACGACCGGGCGCTGCTCGACGCCGCGCAGGATCTCGGCGCCAATGCGTGGCAACGCTTCTGGCGCGTCACTTTTCCTCTCTCGCTGCCCGGCGTCTATGCCGGCGCGGCGCTCGTCTTCATTCCCGCGTTCGGCATCTTCGCCATTCC
>DATFEI010000118.1:0-11222 GCA_035251315.1 Burkholderiales bacterium
CGGCGGGCCGGCAGGCCGGGCGAGAAGCTGCCGCTCCGGAACTCCTCGCTGGAATTGCGCGACGAGCTCATCCGGATCGAAGTTCACACCGATCGGGTTGGTGGCGAATGCATCGCCAACCATATACGCGTTGGCCTCCTCCGCGGTGGCGAAGCAATCGACCTGGAACTCTAGACGGTTGCCGTCGGGATCCCGGTAATACAGAGATAGCGTCGGGCCGTGCCGTATCGGCCAGTACGGCGTAATGCCGTGCTGTTTGAGCCGAGTATAGGTATCGACCAGGTCCGCGAGGCTGGCGTAGGTATAGGCGACGTGGTCGACGCCGGCATCCATCCTTCCCTGGGAGGCTTTCCCCGCCGGATCGAGCACCGCCAGGTTGGCGAAAGCGAAGCGGTGGTGCTCGTCATCGTACGTGAGGAAGGCAAGCGCCGGGTTCTGGTATTGGACTTTCGCCTCGAACACCTTCTGGTACCAGGCGATCATCTCCTCGAAGCGTCTCGTCCGATAGACGATGTGCGCAAACTTCGAAGGCTTGGCCATGGATTGCCTCCAGTTCCTATCCCTTTCCACGTGCAGAAGTTACGCCCCTGCCAGGCGCCAGGCAACGCGAATTGAACAGGCCGCTAGGCGGCGCGGCGGGCGCGGAGGAAGGGCTCGACTTCGTCCGAGGAGCGCGCGGGCGAGAAGAGTTCGCCCTGGCAGATGCGGCAGCCGGCCTCGGCAAGGAACTCGCGCTGCGCCTGGGTCTCTACGCCCTTTGCCACGACCTCGAAGTCGAGACCACGGGCAAGGGCGATCAAAGCGCGGGCCAGGCCGGCGCGCTCGGGGTCGTTCGGCACACCGGCGATCAGGCTGCGGTCGATGCAAACCGAGCTTGCGCGCAGGCGCTGGAGCATGGGCAGGGACGCGTAGCCGGTGCCGAAGTCATCGACGCTCAAGCGCGCGCCGCCCGCGGTGATCTCGGCGAGGGCCTGCTCGACCGGCTCGGCGGGCTGGCGCACCGCGGTCTCGGGTACTTCGACGAGGAGCGATTCTGCGGGCAGGCCGCTCGCGCGCAGCGCCTCGCGCACCCGGCTCGCGAGGTTGGCGGCACGCAGCTGGCGTGCGCTCATGTTGACCACCAACGAGAATGGCCGGATGCCGGCGTCGAGCCAGCGCCGCCCCTGCACACATGCTTCGCGCAGAATCCAGCCACCGAGCTCGGCGAGCAGGCCCATGTCGTCCGCGAGCGGCAGGAACGCCTCGGGCGCGAGCACGCCATGGCGCGGATGGCGCCAGCGCAATAGCGCCTCGGCGCCGACCACCTGGCGCGTCGCGATATCGAAGCGCGGCTGGTAGGCGAGGAAGAGCTCGCCGCGCTCGGCCGCCGCGCGCAGCTCTTCGGCGAGCTCGGCCGCGGCCTCGGCGTTGTCGTTGAGCAGGCCAGAGAAGAACTGATAGCCGTTGCGCCCGAGCTCCTTCGCACGGTACATGGCGTGATCGGCGAGCCGCAGCAGCCGGTTGACATCGTCGCCGTCCTGCGGCACGCACGCGATCCCTATACTCGCGCCTGAGCTTACCTCGTGCTCGCCGACCGGGTAGGGCTTACCGAGCTCGTGGATCAGCTTCTGCGCCACCGCGGCCGCCTCGCGCGGCTCGGCGATCTCCTGCAGGAGCACGCAGAACTCGTCGCCCCCGATGCGAGCGACGAAGTCGTCCCCGCGCACGCTCGCGCGCAGGCGCGACGCCATCATCTTCAGCAGCTCGTCGCCGACCTCGTGCCCGAGGCGATCGTTGACCTGCTTGAAGTTATCCATGTCGAGGAACAGGAACGCCGCGGTCTTGGCGTGGCGCCGCGCGTGCGCTACCGCCTCGCGTGCGCGGTCGGCGAACATCGCGCGGTTGGGAAGGCCGGTCAGCGTGTCGTGGTGGGCTAGGAACTCCAGGCGCTGCGCGTCGTACTGCAGCTGCGCGGCGGCGAAGCGCAGGTCCTCCTGCGCGCGCTTGAGCGCGGTGACGTCGTTGGCGAGCATGTAGAAGCCGAGCACCTCGCTTTCATCGCTGAGGTGCGGCACGCAGGCGACCTGCAGCGTGCGTGGCTTTCCGCCTTCGGTGGTGGCGAACTCGAATTCTACCGCCGCGCCCGCCATGCAACGCTCGATGTCCGGGCGCATGCGCGCATACGCTTCCTCGCCGAACACCTCGGCGACGGTGCGGCCCTGCATGCGCTCATGCGCGATGCCGAACCAGTCATCGTAGGTGCGGTTGCTGAAGCGGTAACGCTGGTCGCGGTCGACGTAGGAGATAAGCGCCGGGACGTTGTTCGCCACGAGGCGCAGCCGCTCCTCGCTCTCCCGCCGCGCCGCCTCGGCCGCTGCAGTGCGCCGCGCCGAGCCGCGCGTCATGATCACCGCCGCGGACAGCAGCACTGCCGCCGCCGCGACGAGCACATGGAGGATGATTTCCTTCGGCAGCGGAATCTCGCCCGCGAGCCAGGCACGCGCGGCGGTAATGATTTCCGTGCCGGCGGTAAGGATAAGCAGCGCCGCACCGGCGAGCGCGAGTAGCGTGATGAGCGGCGCCAGATGGGTCTGCCGGGGCATCGCCTATGATCGCCCCCGAGGCAAGTCGCGGCAACGGTTGAACTTGTTGCAGCACTGTCGCTGAAACCCCTATTGTGGCGTCGCCGCTTTCCGACGTGCTGCCCTTATAATGCGCGGCCTATGACTTACGTCGTCACCGAAGACTGCCTCAGGTGCAAGTACATGGACTGCGTCGAGGTGTGCCCCGTCGATTGCTTCTACGAGGGCGCCAATATGCTCGTCATCCATCCCGACGAGTGTATCGACTGCGGCGTGTGCGAGCCTGAGTGCCCGCCGAAGGCGATCCTGCCGGACTCCGACTCGAAGGCGGAGAAGTGGTTGAAGCTCAACGCCGAGTACTCGGTGAAATGGCCGAACATCACGCGCAAGGGCACCGCGCCGCCCGACGCGGACGCGTGGAAAGACGTCCCGGGCAAGTTCGAGAAGTACTTCTCTCCAGAGCCCGGCAAAGGCGAGTAGTTGGAGCTCACGGCCGAGGAGCGCGGCATCCTCGCCGGCTCACGCGGCGAAGCAGCGCGGCGCGCGCTCGAGTACCAGATCGAGGTCGGCCGCTTCTGGGGCGCGAAGTGCCTCGTTCCGGTCACTAACGTCCACATGATGGGCGACATCGAGGTGATGGGCGACGCCGGCCTCGAGTTCCTCAGGAACGAGGTGAAGAGCGCGGCGCGCTGCGCCGTGGCGACGACCACGAACGCGCGCTGCATCGATTTCGCGCATTGCGAGCGCCTCGGACAGGACGCGGCCGAGGTGGCGAAGGAACGCGAGCTTATCCAGTGTCTGCGGCGCATGGACGTCGTCACCACCGACACCTGCATCAACTATCAATCGGTCTATCAGCCGCACCTGGGCGAGCACGTCGCCTGGGGCGACACCGGCACCGTGATCTACGCGAACTCGGTGTTCGGCGCGCGCTCGAACTTCGAGTCCGGGCCGGCCGCGCTTGCCGCGGCACTGACGGGCAGGACTCCCGAGTATGGCTTTCATCTGGACGAGCACCGGCGCGGGACGTTCGCCGTCCGGCTCGATGCACGGCTTGACGACCTCGCCGATTGGGGCGCGGTCGGGAGGCTTGTCGGGGAAGCGCACCAGGACTACTTCGCGGTGCCGGTGTTCCATGGCTATGGCGGCGTTCCGACCGCCGATGAGCTCAAGCACCTCGGCGCCGCGCTCGCGAGCTACGGCTCGATGGGCATGTTCCATTTCATGGGCGTGACGCCGGAAGCCCCGGCGACCACGGAAGGCTTGAAGGAGAAAATCGCAATCACGGACGAAGACATTGCGTCGGTCTATCGGGGCTACCCCCTCGGCGACGGCGATGCCCGGCTGGTGGTGTTCTCCGGGCCGCAGCAGTCGCTCCTCGAGATGAAGCGCCTTGCGGGTCTGTTCCAGGTAAGGAAGGTCAAGCCGGGCTCGAGCTGCTTCGTGACCACGAACGGGGCGGTGCTCGCGCAGTCCAGGGCGCTCGGCTACGCGCAGACGCTGGAAGAGGCCGGCGTCACGATTCTCGAGGGCGTGTGCTTCTACATCCTGCAAAACCTTTCACCCATGCGCCGGGCGAACCGCTGGACCAACATGGTGTCCAACTCCGCGAAGATCGTAAACATCACCGGCGCGCACCGCTTCAACACCATCCTGCGGCGCACGGACGATTGCGTCGACATCGCATGCACAGGGTTATTGAAGTAGCGCAAGCCTATGGCTCCGTGGTGGAGGGCGAGGCGCTTGTTTCCGAGGAGGGCTTTTCGCCGCGCTACGACCTCGATCGCTGGACCGGGGTCATCACCAAGCCCGGGCACAAGCTCGAAGGCTCAAGCATCGTCGACAAGGTGTGCTTTTTCCCCACCGCCAAGGGCGGCATCGCGGCCGGCTGGGCTTTCTACGACATCAAGCGGAAGAAAATCGCGCCGAAAGCGTTCATCTTTGGGGTGACGAATCCGGTGATGGTGCAGGGCGCGATTTTCGCCGGCATCCCGATCACTGCCGGCTGGATGCCGCATCCGCGCGGCGTGGTAAAGACAGGCGACCGGGTGCGCGTTGACCCGGCGCGGAAGATCATAGAGGTCCTATGAGGAACATTCTTCTTGTGCTGCTGCTCGCCGGCTGCGCGAGCTTCGCGGGCCGCGGCCTCGTGCCCGGGCAGTCCACCGTAGCGGAGGTCGAAAAGGCGATGGGCTCGGCGGCCGAGAAGCGCCCTGGTCCCGATGGCGAGACGGTTTACTACTACCCGCGCCTGCCTTGGGGCTATGAGACCTACGCGGCGCGCATCGCCGCGGATGGCAAGCTGATCAGGGTCGAGCAGCGCCTCACCGAGGACAACATCGGGCGGGTCAAGGTCGGCGCGACGCGCGCCGACGAGGTGCGCGATCTTCTCGGCCCGCCGTTCGAGCCGATGAAGCAGGCGCGCACCGGCAAGGAAATCTGGACCTACCCGATGCGCATCGCCGGCTACCCGAGGCCGAAATGGTTTCTCGTCCACATCGCGGCGGACGGTCTAGTGAGCGACACCTACCTGATCGACGACCCGAACTACAACCGCTTCGGGATCCACAGTCCGCCGTGAGCGCTGACCCGTTCGAGAAGCTGCGGCAGCAAATGGTCGCGGTCATCGCCGCCCAGGCGGTGTTCTCGGCCGGCGAAACGGGCAAGGCGGCGATCGCGACGCGCGTGCTGGAAGCCATGGCAAAGCTGCCGCGGCACGACTTCGTGCCGGCCGAGGTCCGCCCTTACGCGTACGCCGACAGCCCGCTCCCGATCGGCTGCAGCAAGACGATCTCGCAGCCTTTCATCGTCGCGTTGATGACCGATCTGCTCGATCTCAAGCCCGAGGACCGGGTGCTCGAGATCGGCACCGGCCTCGGCTACCACGCGGCCATCCTTTCCGCGCTCGTGCAGCGCGTGTACAGCGTGGAGATCATCGAGGAGCTCGCGCAGCAGGCAAAGCAGCGGCTCGCGCGCCAGCGCTGCGCAAACGTCGAGCTTCGCCTGGGAAACGGCTATTACGGCTGGCCCGAGCACGCGCCGTTCGACAAGGTGATCGTCGCCGCTGGCGTGGAGCTCGTACCGCCGCCGCTGCTTCAGCAGCTCAAGCCGGGCGGTCGCATGGTCATTCCGACCGGATTGCCGGACTCGCAGCAGCTCATGCTGGTGGAAAAAGACCCCAGCGGCCGGGTAAAGATGAAGGAGATCCTGCGCGTGCGATTCTCGCTCCTCGAGGGCGAGCCGGCCTAGGCGAGCAGCTTGCGCAGTTCGGTCTTCAGCACCTTGCCGTAGTTGTTCTTCGGCAGCGCATCGACGAAGCGGTACTCGCGCGGCCGCTTGAAGCGTGCGATGTTGTCCAGGCAAAGCTTCTCAAGATCGTCCGGCGAGACGGACGTCTTGCGGACTACAAAAGCGACGACTTCCTCACCCCACTCCGGATGCGGGCGGCCCACCACCGAGCACTCCGCGACTGCGGGATGGCGCAGCAGCACCTCCTCGATCTCGCGCGGATAGATATTGGCGCCGCCGGAGATGATCATGTCCTTGGAGCGGTCCTTGATGGTGAGAAAGCCCGCCGCGTCCATGGAGCCGACATCTCCGGTGTGCAGCCAGCCGCCACGCAGCGCCCGGGCGGTGGCCTGCGGATTGTTCCAGTAACCCTTCATCACGCAGTCGGATCGGGTCACGATCTCGCCGATCTCGCCGGCAGGCAGCTCCTTGTCGTTGTCATCAAAGATGCTCACTTCGCAGCCCGTGCGTGGCAGGCCGCAGCTCTCCAGGTGTTGTCTTTTTTCGTGAAAGAGTTGAGGCAGCCCCGTGATTGTCATCGGCGCCTCGCCCTGGCCGAAGAGCTGGAACAGGCGCGGACCGAAGAGCTCGATGGCACGCAAGCAATCGGCCACGTACATCGGCGCGCCGCCGTAAGTGATCGTTTTCAGCTTGGGTGGCGTGCGTGCCGTCGGGCTCGCCATCAGGCGCACGATCATCGTCGGCGCGGCGAAGAATGACGCGTTCGGCCAGTAGTCGAGCAGCTCGAAGATCTCGGCGGGCTCGAAATGCCCGCTCTCGGGGATGACGTTGACCGCGCCCACCGCGAAGTGCGGCAGGCCGTAGAGTCCCGAGCCATGCGAAAGCGGCGCGGGATGCAGCGCGGTGTCGCCCGGGTAGAGCTTATCGATGTCGGCAAAGTAAGCCTGCGTCTGGAACAGCATGTTCCGGTGGGTGAGCATTGCACCTTTCGGCACCCCGGTAGTTCCGCTCGTGTAAAAGAGCCATGCGATGTCGTCGGGTTCGACATTCGCGGGCGAGGCCTCGGTATCACCTAGCGCCTCGTCAGGTGCGATGCCCGACGGCACCGCGGACTGCAGGTCGGGCGTGACGAAGCAGAGCTTCGCGCCCGAGTTATCCAGGATGTAGGCAAACTCCTTTGGATGCAGCTTCGCGTTCATTGGCACCGCGGTCAGCCCGGCGTGCCAGCAGGCGAACAGCACCTCGTAGAACTCCGGGCAGTTCTTCATGGCCAACGCCACGCGGTCGCCCCGTTCTAGCGAAAATCTCGTCTTTAGACTTGTTGAAATTCCTGCTACGCGAGAAGCCATTTCTCGGTAAGTGCGCACCGGACGCTTGCCGACCGCGAGCGCCGGCCGCTCAGGCAGCCAGCGGGCGCTTCGCAGTAGCAGATGAACCAGATTCATGCAGCGAAAAAAGCTCTCGTGCATTGCGCGCCGTCTCGACGGCGACTTCCTCGGCGGGGCGACCGAGCGCGCGCGCTACGGTGTGGAGGATGTGCGGCAGGAAGGCTGGCTCATTGCGCCGCGCCTTGGGCTGCGGGCGCAGGTCGCGCGGCGTGAGATAGGGTGCGTCGGTCTCGAGCAGCAGCCGGTCTTTCGGGATTTCCTTGATGAGCTCGAGGAGGTGCTTTCCCCTGCGCTCGTCGCAGATCCAGCCGGTGACACCGACGTATAGACCGAGGTTCAAATAGGCTTTGAGTTCTTCAGCATCCCCGGTGAAGCAATGCGCCACTGCTTTTGTGACTCGGTAGGTTCCTAGTATTTCGGCAAACCGCGGGTGGGCGTCGCGCGAATGCAGAAAAAGCGGCTTGCCCAATTCGATGCCGAGCTCGAGCTGCGCGACGAACCACTTCTCCTGATCCGGATGCGGCGAATAGTTGCGGTTGAAATCCAGACCGCATTCGCCGATCGCGACGCAACGCGGTTGCTGCGCGAGCTGCCGAAGGTCCGTGATGGTTTGCGGCGTGCACTCGCGCGCGTGGTGCGGATGCACGCCCGCCGTGGCATACAGCACTCCGGGGTGAGAACCGGCGAGCGCGGCGGCGCGGCGCGATTCTTCGAGCGTGGTGCCGGTGACGATGATCTGCACTACGCCGGCACGCCGCGCGCGTTCGAGCACCTCGTCAAGCTCGGAAGCGAACGCGGAATGGGTGAGGTTGGCGCCGATATCGACAAGCTGCATGCGGGGAGTATACGAGACGGATACAAAGCGTTGCGCTTCTGAAAACGCGCAGAAACGGCCCGGGACTACGCTGCGCGTTCCGAAAAATCCGATTGGGAGCGCATGATGCATTACCGAGTATTCGTTGCATTTCTGTTCTCTGCTCTGCTTGCGGCGGGGCAGGTCAAAGCCGGCGAGGTCGAGCGCTGGAACCGCATTGCGACCGACGCCGCCGGCGCCCAGGAACTCGATCCCCTCAATGAATCGCGCGTCTTCGCCATCGTCCATGCTTCCATCCACGACGCGCTGAACGCGATCGATCGCCGCTACGAGGCGTACCAGGCGCGCATTTCGGCCGCGCCGGGTGCGTCGGCCGAGTTCGCGGTCGCAGCCGCGGCTCATGCCTCGCTCATGGAGCTCATGCCCGCGCGCAAGGGCGCATTCGAAGCGGCTCTTGCCGAAACGCTCGCCCGGGTGCAGGACAAGCAGGCCGCCGCCGGCGGGCTGCAGGTCGGCCGGCAAGCGGCCGCGATCAACCTTGCGAAGCGCCGCGACGACGGCGCAAGCCGCGACATCAAGTACATCCCGGGAAAGAAGGCCGGGGAATATCGCCCGACGCCGCCCGACTTCCCGCCTGCCGCGTTCGCTCAGTGGGGGATGATTCGCCCCTTCGTCCTCACCTCCGCTTCACAATTCCGTCCCCTGCCGCCGCTCGACCCGAAGAGCGCACGCGCGCGCGCGGAGATCGAGGAAGTGCGACTTATCGGCGGCAAGGCGTCATCGGCGCGCACCGCCGAGCAGAGCGAGATCTCGCGCTACTGGTACGAGAGCTCGCCGCAGGGCTGGAACCGCATCGTCCGCGTGGTGGCCGCCGAGCGCGGCCTCGACGAATGGGAAAGCGCGCGCCTCATGGCGCTCGTGAACTTCGCCATGGCCGACGGCTTCATTGGCGGCTTCGAGGCGAAGTACCATTACAAGTACTGGCGCCCGGCGACCGCGATCAGCGAAGGCGGCGGGGCAAACGGCGACTGGCTGCCCGACCTCTGGACGCCGCCCGTGCCCGACTATCCGTCGACGCATACGGTGCTCGGCGCAGCCGCTGCTGCCGTGCTGGCCCGCTATTTCGGTACCGACTACGTTTCGTTCTCGATGACGAGCGGCGCGCCTTACGCCGGAATTACGCGCCGGTTCTGGAGCTTCTCCGAGGCGGCGCGCGAAAACGGTGCCTCGCGCGTCCTGGCCGGCATCCACTTCCCGACCGCGGTCCACGCAGGGTACGAACAGGGCGAGCGCATCGGCGCGTTCACGTACGAGCGCGCGCTGCGCCCGCTTTCACCTCACTAGACGGGTCGACTATGACTCCTGCGCGAGCCTGCCCACCTCGCGCAGCGCCCGCTCGTGGCGCTCGTCCCAGACCTGTCCGACGCTGAGGCGCATGCAGTTGCGGTAGCGCTGCGACGACGAGAACATCGGGCCTGGGGCGATGGTGATGCCGCGCTCGAGCAGGCGCTCGAAAAGCGCGACAGAGTCGCACTCCTTGGGCAGCTCTGCCCATAGGATGTAGGCGCCGGAGGGTCGCGTGACGCGCGTGCCGCGCGGGAAGGATTCCGCGATCACGCCGCGCGCGGTGTCGACCTGCGCCTCGAAACGGCGCCGGAGTTGCCGCAGCGAGCGCTCGTAGCCACCCGACTCGAGCATCTCCGCCACCGTGAGCTCGACCAGCTCGTTCTGGCCGCCGCTCGACATGAATTTCAGCATGCGGATGCGGTCGCGCCAGCGCCCCGGCTCGATCCAGCCCACCTTCAGGCCAGGCGACAGCGTCTTGGAGAACGAGCTGCAGAGCATCACGTTGCCCGCGCGGTCGAAGGCTTTCGCCGGACGCGGCGCGGGGGAGTCGAACTGCAGCTCGGCGTAGATGTGGTCCTCGATGAGCGGCACCTTGTTTGCGCCGAGCAGCTCGACGAGGCGCCTCTTCGCCGCGTCGGACAGGGTCGCGCCGATCGGGTTGGAGACGTTCGCCATCATCAGGACCGCCTTCACCGGGTGCTCGGCGAGCGCGAGCTCGAGCGCCTCGAGGGAGATGCCGGTGCGCGGGTGCGTCGGGATCTCGAGCGCGCGCAAGCCGAGGCTCTGCAGGATCTGCAGGAAGCCGTAATAGGTCGGCGACTCGAGCGCGATCAGGTCCCCGGGCCGGGTCACGGCGCGCAACGCCAGGTTGAGCGCCTCCATGCAGCCGGTGGTGGTGACGAGGTTGCGCCAGTCGATGCGGCAGCCCCAGTCGAGCGCCCGGCGCGCGACCGCGCGGCGCAGCTTCTCCGTGCCCGGCGGCAGGCCGTAGCGGCCGAGCGCGGCGCGGTCGCGGCGGGCGAGCGAGGAGAGTACCCGGCGCACGCGCTCGAGCTGGAAGAGCTCCGGCGCGGCGCACGCCGAGCCGAAAGCGATGACGTCCGGGTTCGAGGCGTGGGCGAGCACGGCGTCGGTGAGGTCGTTGACTTCCACGGTGATCGCGCGCTTTGGCGGGCGCGAGGGCTCGGGTTCCCGCACTCCTGCGCTCAGGCGCCGCACGTAGTAGCCCGACTGCGGACGCGCCTCGATCACACCGATGTCCTCGAGGCGCTGGTAGGCCTGCAGCACGGTGGAAACGCTGACGCGCTGTTGGTTCGAGAGCCGGCGTACGGAGGGGACGCGCTCGCCGGCGCGCAGCGTGCCGGCACGGATCAGCTCGTGGATCTGTTCGGCGAGCTGGTGATAGAGCGGCATTGTGGTTTCCAACATGGAGCAATCCTCGCAAGGTCGCTGTACTGCAGCCAGACACAGTTACCGGCGTCGCCGGCCATAACAGTTCGCCATAAGCGCCACTGTTATCGGCACAGTTTACGGGAGGTGACGCTGTTGCGAACCGTCGCCGCAGCCTAGGCTGCCTCCATGGTGCTGCAGCTCAAGGACAAGGATTTTCTCCGGCTCCGTAGCGCGTGCGGCGTGGCGATCGAAGTGCTAGGCGGCCGGGTCTGGATCACCGAGGACGGTCATCCAGCCGATCACTTCCTCGGCGTCGGCGGACGCTACCGTATCGACGGAGACGGCCTTGTGCTGGTGGAGGCGGAAGCAGATGAAACGGCTGTTCGGGTACTTCCTTAGGGCCTGGGCGCTGCGGCGCACACGGCACGAGCTCTACTCGCTCAGCGATCACATGCTGCGCGACATCGGCCT